>CALLBO010000031.1 GCA_937998875.1 uncultured Granulosicoccaceae bacterium | reverse complement strand
TCAAGTAGCGCCGGAATGTATTTGTCGCATTCGTTTTCATCAAAACAGCTGCCAAAAAAATACGCAACATCTTTCATTCCGCAACCGCCACCAACGTATTGAAAATCCACTGCTGCAACTGAACTGGCGTTGCTGTTAAAGCAAAAGTTAGCGACTTTCGCATCGCCATGTACCAGAGTTCTATAGGTGCAGTTGCTGAGTCGCCGATCGATTTCCACGGCGAACTTTTTAATTTCTCCTTCCTGCATTGTGGCGAATTCGTCTGGACGGGTGTCAAGATGCCAGTAGGTACCGACCGGCCATAAACCTTGTGGTTCCTCATGCAGGAAGCGGGCGTGAAAATGCGCCAGCCATGAAAGACAGGGTTTAGCCTGCTCTGCTGTCAGATGAGTATGTCTGTATTGGAATCCGCTGGCGTCCAGATCTTCGAGCACTATCCAGCTGTTGTTGCCTTCTTTGGCTGACGCGATGCAAACGGGGACACGGCAGTGTTCTGTGCACTGCTCACTCCATTGCGTATACCAGTTTGATTCAACATCATAGGAGTGCAACTTGCGCATCAGTGATTGATCAGTGTTCCAGCCGCGGGGATGTTGTGACTGTCCTGCCGGAAGTATTTGTTTGACGATCAGTGTGCCGAGAGCTTCCGGCTGCAGCTGTACTCTGAAAATTTCACCAAAGCCACTCCACAGTGATTGAACCGACTCAAGCTTGCGTACCTCCTTTGCATCGGTATGTTCGAGTATCAATTTTTTCCAGGCGTCAGTCATCGTTATTTAGTATCAAGTTAAAGAACCGATCTTTGTACGCGTTAATAGCATTTGGCCTGATGGCAAAGTTCTCGCGATCAAACAATTTTTCGAACAATGCAATTTCGGTTTCAACGGAATCCGTTCGATATCCGGTTACCAGACGAACGTAGCGCGGCATAAGTCCCGGTAGTGTTATGTAATCCGCGCCCGGTGGTCCACTGCGACCAGGCAGTAACCGGTTTTTACCGAGCGAGCCTTTGAATTGATAAAACGCATCGGTCTGTGGCAGGGTTTTAAGGTCGTAATTGATCTCTTTTTCACCGTGGGTAACATCATAGCCCGCCATCATGGGTTTGTTATTGCCGTTCGTCAGAAACTCGATGTTTTTCTCACTCAGAAAAGACACTGCCGGGTACTGTCGCATTTCGCTGTTGTGCGGATAGAGTTCATTGGATCGCAAAGCCACATCGACGGATAGCTTCGGAGTCTCTGTTGCTGACTCAGGGTTCAACATATAAGTGGTCTGGTAGTTGTGCTGCTGTAACGTCATTGCGACGGGTTTGGAATTCAGCAGTGCCACACTAACATTCACATAGTGATCGAGCTGATGCCAGTCATTGAGATTTCCGGCAAGCGCAAGTACAAATGACTGCAGTTTTCCAAGCCCCTGCAATATCCCGCTGACCGGGAATACCAGATTGTAGGTTAGGAAAGTGAATTTATAATTCTTTCCCTGATGTGATGTTTGTTCATAGTCAATGCGCGCATACACCACCGCTGTGCCCGGTCGTTTGTAATTACCTTCGTATTTAAACACTGCATCGGGATCATCGCGATGTTCGTTTAATACTGCTGCTGTCGGGTTCTTGAATGGTTTTCTACCGTCAACATACAAAGTGCCGTGCGCGATATAGTCTTTGTAGAAATCAATTGGTCCTGCTTGTTGTTTTGCTGTAAAGACCCGTGGCTGGTACTTTTTAAGGAGAGCGACTTCCTCATCCGTGGGTAGTGTTTTGCCTGGCGGGTAGGACTTGAAGTGTTGATCAAAACCCGGGAACTGGGAAAAATTCTGACCACCGCTACATGCACTTAAAACCATCAAAAGAATTATTCCAGGAAGCACTCTGATTGTTTGTTCCCGCTGATTGTTGTAGACGGGACTCAGGTTTGTGTTGACTATTGAGCGCATGCGCAATACTTTGCTCCTTAACTTGCTGATCACCGAACAGGATAATTCAAATGGCTGCTGATAGTTTACGTACACGTATGCTCAGAGGCGATATTTTAAGCGGGACCTTTGTCAAAACCCCTTCTCACGACATTATCGAAATTATGGCTTTGTCGGGTCTTGATTACATCACTATTGACACAGAGCATGCACCATTTGATCGCGGACGGCTGGATGCTTGCCTTGCCGTGGCGCGAGCACTTAATTTCCCGGTATTGGTTAGAGTGCCATCAGGTGATCGCGAAGAGATTTTAAAAGTCCTTGATAGTGGTGCCACGGGGGTTGTTGTACCGCATGTCGATACGCTTGAAAAAGCTGAAGAAGTGGCGCGCTGGTCTCGCTTTGGTCACGGTGGGCGTGGTTTCGCAGGATCAACTCGTTGGGCTGGTTTTGCGACACGCAAAATGCCAGAGATATTGGCGCAAAGCGAAACGGAAACCGTAGTCGTCGTACAGATCGAAGAGCCGGAAGGTGTCGATGCCTGCGATGCTATCGCCGCAGTTCCTGGCGTAGACGGTCTGTTTGTAGGGCCTGCCGATCTTGCCGTGTGCTATGGGGTGACCGATATAACCGATAAACTTGTTCGCGATGCTATCGCCGGTGTTGGTGAGGCTTGTAAAAAGAACAGCAAAACCTGTATTACCTTTGCACCTGATACCAGCTCCGCAGCGGAATTAAGGGCATTGGGAGTAACGATGTTTCATATCGCCTCGGAACATGGTTTTGCCTTGGCAGGAGCCAGACAAGTGGCAAATGCTCTGGCTGAGCTGAGTTGAAACAGGTGTCACGGGTAGCGTTAGATTGGCACTGGCCTATAGCGCTGGCCTACAAATTGGCCGGTTGTCACTGGCCGGTTGTTTTTGGCCAGAGCACGTAACTCAGCTTAGTTTAATCTCTCCCACGATCTCACGATTCGAATAACGATCATCGATTTCATCGAACAGTTCCTGTGCAGCGTCGACTTCTGCAAAAACTTCAATCGATATAACGTGTGATTGATCTGCCGGGTGGATGGGTGTGTCTTCCTCCTCTGCTTCAGATGCTTGTTCTTCTGCTTCTTCGGGCGGTTCCTCAGATGGTTCTGTGGCTACCTCCGCGGGCTGCTTTTTCTTTTCCTCTTCAAAGTACGCTATACGTTCATCAATGGTGGACTGTAGTGCATCGCTATCCATAAGCAGCAGTGATTGTTCATCCTGAAAAACCGCACTGTATTGTTTGTCGATGCCGTCAATCACTTTCTGGTTTTCACTAATTATAGTTTCACGATCAGCCATCTCTCCTTTGATTTTGACCACCAGGCCGGTTACCGCTTTTTGCATACTTGATGCGGTGCGTTTGCCTTTAATGGCGTCTTCAAAAGCTGACTTTTCAAACCAGGAATGACGCACCGACTGCAGTGTTTCACTTTGTTCCTGTAAATAGTCCCTAACTGCTTCTACGCCTGTGTCAACAATTTCATCTTTGATTTCATCCTTCCGGGTTCGTATTTGCTTTTCCAGTGCCAGTCTTGCAGTGCGTGCCTCACCACTAACTTCGTCAATCGCTGCAAAGAGTTTCTGTATCTCATCTGCCTGTTCCAGTGCTGACGTTTTGGCATCTTTAAGTGATTTTTCACCGGCTTTAATTGCTTTGACATCTGATTCTGCGTTAGCAAAGTCATCATCGGTGGTGAGCTCGGTGTTGACTTTACCAAGCTTCGCAATGAGATCGTTCTTCCATTCGTCAAAGTTAGTATCTGTAACTTCGCCTTTGAGCTTGATTATCAGTTCGCTCATAGTATTTCTCCGGGTAAATCTCTTGGTTAATTCTGAAACCTGATTCTGAACTTAGTGATTGGCTTTAAGTGTACCGACTACACGTTCTACTTCTGCGGTTGTATTGTAGTGAGAGAAACTCACTCTCAGTACACCGTCTTCGATATCTTTTATGCCCATCTTTTCAAGAAGGCGGGTCGCATAAAAATTGCCATTGCCCGCGGCAATATCATTTTCAGCCAGCTGTCGGGACAGGGCAGCGGATGTATGTTTCTCGGAAGTTAACGCGACATTCGCTTCACGACCTTCGGTGTGGTTACGACCCAATATCTGTACCGGCAAACCCGATAGCCCTTCCAGTAACTGATTGCACAGTCCGGTTTCATGCGCGTGCATCAGTGAAGAAACCTGCTGGGCTTTTTCAAACAGACTTTGATCCGTGCTGCCGAAATGGTGTTGATGCACATCGCTGAAGTATTCGCCTAAGCCGCCCAACGCTGCAATGGATGCATGATCAGGTCCTGTGCCATCAAGCAGTTTGTGTCCGTATCCACGGTTAAAGTAATGACACTGCGGGTCTAATTGTGATCTGAATTCTTCACTGGTGTACATTACCCCCATATGGGTACCGTATGTTTTATAGGTGCTGAAACAATAGGCATCCGGTTTTAGAGACGGTATATCCGGCCACATATGTGGTGCATAGGAAACGCCGTCTACCGCAACACGGGTATTATTTGCACGGCAAAGTTCGACGACTTTATCTATCGGGTTAACCGTACCAACAATATTGGAACTGTGTGTCATGCAAACAATAGCTGTTTTGGGCGATAGCAGCGATTCAAAGTCTGACAGATCAAGTTCTGCGGTCTCTGTATTTATATGCCAGACTTTGAGTGTTGCACCGGTTCTTCTACATAACCGTTCCCACGCACCAATATTAGCTTCATGATCCTGATCAGTAACAACCACCTCTGATTTACTGTTTACCAGCCCTTCACAGGCGTACGCCAGGGTATTGAAGTTTTGCGTGGTCGATGCACCCAGCGTCAGATCGGCAGAACGTATACCGAGAAGATCCGCCATGGTCTGGCGACCGTTATCCATTTGTTCGCCGGCAGCATTGAGGATCTCTGCAG
Source organism: uncultured Granulosicoccaceae bacterium (assembly GCA_937998875.1). Taxonomy (GTDB): domain Bacteria; phylum Pseudomonadota; class Gammaproteobacteria; order Granulosicoccales; family Granulosicoccaceae. The sequence goes on along the minus strand of CALLBO010000031.1, from coordinate 83,828 downwards.
AACCGTAAGGTTGAACTTTATTGAACTTATAAAAGTGCATTAACTGATCGAGAACGGCGCCTGCCACATAACTGCCTCCGGCATTTTCAAAAAAGGCGGTCTTTGCTGCCAGCGGCTCTTTAAAAGTGGGAAAGCAGCTGCGCACGAAATCAACGTCCAGATGGTTGCGCTTTATGTCCGTCATGGTTGTAGCCTTTCTTTATATTGCAAGTGTCGTGTTGTTAGCTGAAACCGGGGAGTTAATCGAGGCATTGACCCGAACATTGATCAGGCATTAACCCAGGCATTAACTTAGCGCTGTAATCAGTTTTGCTAAAAAGCTGTCACAGCGTTCTAATTGATCCATTGAGATAAACTCATCCGGCTTATGGGCCTGAGCTATGTTGCCGGGCCCGAAGACGATGGTTTCGACTGATAATTCGCGACTGAATAGCCCACCCTCTGTACCAAATGCAATTTTGCCCTGAGTATTGGCGCCGGTCAGTTGTTTAATAAAAGCCACAATATCGCTCTCTAGTGCGGTATTTAGCGCTGGGTATTCGTTGGTGATCTCAATATCGATTTTAACATCCGGATGTTGTGCTTTAAAAGGTGCAGCAATTCTATTGGCGGTGTTTTGCAATTCATCAATAAGCGGAAGTGGACTATCATCGGGAAGATTGCGGATTTCAAAGTCAAACGTGCAATAGTTCGGCACAATATTAAGTGCAGTGCCGCCTGTTAGTGTGCCGACATGAAGTGTTGTGTAGGGAACATCGTAATCGTTGTCATGATTGCCGTTATCAATCAGTTGCTGCTGCACTGATCTGATTTCGTTAATCACATCTGTCGCCAGATAGATTGCATTGACCGACTGTGGTGTGAGACTTGAGTGACCCTCTACCCCGTAACAATGCGCTCGCGCGGCAGTTTTACCTTTATGGGCAATAACCGGCTGCATCATTGTCGGTTCGCCGACAATGCAATACTTCGGTTTTGTTTTGGCGGATCTCAAAGTATCGAGCAAACGCCTGACGCCAATACAGCCGATTTCTTCATCGTAGCTGAACGCGAGGTGCAAAGGGGTTTGTAATTTAGCTGCGTCAACCGAGCCGACGGCTGATAACACGCAGGCGATAAAGCCCTTCATATCACAGGTACCCCGGCCATAGAGATTGTTATCCTGCTCACGCAGGGTGAACGGATCGGATGACCATTGCTGACCTTCTACCGGTACCACATCGGTATGGCCCGACAACATAACTCCGGGTTTTTCTGCCGGGCCGATTACGCAGTACAGGTTGGCTTTGGTTTTCTCTTCGTTGTAGATCAACTCAGAGTTGAAACCTGCCTGCTGCAGATAGAGCTGTATGAAATGGATCAGCTCAAGATTGCTGTCGCGGCTGACAGTGGCAAAGCCTACGAGCTGGCTCAGTAGCTCACGGCTAAGCATTAGTTTTCTCGCATCTGTTTCTTGCCATTGGGTTTACCCGTGCGCTGGAATTTCTGCCTTGCGTGCCGAAGTCTGGTGGAAACCATCGGTGACTATAATACAATGGCAGTTCACTTTTATTATCTACGGGCACCGGATTTACGTTCCGTTTTGCCGGGAGAATCTCGTGCAGACCTACATCGTTTGTGCATTGTACAAGTTTGTGCGGCTCGACAATCACGAGTCCTTGCGGCAGCCGCTGCTGGATCTGATGTTAAATGAAAGAGTGCGCGGCACATTGCTGCTCGCGACCGAGGGTGTCAATGGCACGATCGCGGGTTCGCGGGAGTCGATAGACTGCGTGCTGGACTGGCTGCGGCAGGTACCCGGTCTGTCGCAACTTGATTGCAAGGAATCTATAAGTACCGAGTTGCCGTTCAAGCGTTCGCGGGTAAAGCTCAAAAAAGAAATAGTCACGATGGGGGTCGAGGGGATTGATCCACAGCAGGCGGCCGGTACCTATGTGAGCCCTGAAGACTGGAATGAGTTGATATCCGACCAGGACGTGCTCCTGATAGACACGCGCAATGATTATGAGTGCGAAGTGGGCAGCTTTGATGGTGCGATAAATCCGCATACCGATTCGTTTCGGGAGTTTCCAGCCTACGCTGAGCAGGCGCTTGATAAAAACAAACACAAGAAGATTGCTATGTTTTGCACCGGAGGTATCCGTTGTGAAAAATCCACGGCCTATCTGCGCGAACAGGGTTTTCACGAGGTTTATCACCTCAAAGGTGGAATTCTAAAGTACCTTGAAATGGTACCTGAGAGTGAATCTCTCTGGCGTGGCGAGTGTTTTGTTTTTGATGACAGGGTGACGGTCAATCACCAACTTCAACCCGGTAGTTATGATCAGTGTCACGGCTGTCGTCGACCGATTACCGATGAAGACAAACAAAGCGAACACTATATTGCCGGTGCTCAGTGTCCGAAGTGCTGCGATGAGATAACCGAAGATCAAAAGCAGCGTTTTCTGGAACGGGAAAAACAGATGCAACTGGCGCGTGCCCGCGGTGAAGCGCACATTGGTGAGGATGCTAAAGTGCTGTTACAAGCCAGGCGCGAGACTAAAAATCAAAACAAAAACTCTGAAACTGATCAGTAAACCTGCCCAGTTACCTGCCTGGTAAACACGACCAGTAGAATCCTGATCGGTAAGTTCTTAAGTCGATGAAGTTAATCAATACCGTTAATGTGTAAGACTATAAATCATATAGTTCACCCCGAGACGATAGGCCGTAGACGTGTATGATGAGGCATATTCTTCCATATCTGCATGCTCCCATGCATCACCCAGATCAACGTTCCAGTTGATCATCACCATCACGCGGTTATCGTCATCGAGAATCGCGCGCCATGCAGGTTCCTGCCTTGAGCTGTTACTCTCGATGATGGTGCCGGCCTTACTCATGGGTCTTTCCCAGGTCGCACCATTGTTCAGACACAAAGCTCTTAACCCGGGGATCTGTACAAACTTGTTGATATCAAAATGAACATGAAAGATTTCATGTTCTTTGGGCAGATCAATAATTTCTCTGTCGGGAAAAATCTGCCCCATCCATTCTTCAAATTTGCCCCATTGATAACTGCCGTGAAAATCGTCTACCAGCAGGAAGCCACCGCGCAGCAGATATTCTTTCAGCCGATCTGCTTCGAGCTGGGTGAAAGAGGCGAAACCCGCCTCCACCATGTACAGAGCCGGATAGTCGAATAATGACTCATCCATGACAGCAATGCTTTGTGATTGATTGTTTGTGTCAATGCGTGTCATGCGTTTGATTGCAGATATAAAGTGCGGGTCTGAATCAGAACAGTCCGCCTGCCAGTGTGGAAACCCGACATAGTCTCCAAGCTCGTGAACAGCCACCGGATTGTCTGCGAATATCAGTCGAGAGAAGGTAAATTCATGCTGCGGTACCCGGGCTATATCCTGCGGGCATACCGGTCGCTGAGGTGCGACGCAGATGCCTTGCTGTGCAGACAGGGGAGTCGCAGCGGTGATCAGAACAAGACCCAAAGCGAGCGTTGCTGAGAGTTTGTTTTTTTGAATCAGCTGTGTGCCGATGCCATGCAAGAGCATTGAAGCCGATTTCGTTATATATATTATCAAGTTACGCCTTTGTTGCAGTGGTGTGCTGCCTCTAGCTTGTCTGGAAAAGATGGATCTTTATCCCGCTTCCTTGGACCTTAGTTAGGAATTTTAGTGCCAGACATAGTTGGAATGCCCAACCTTGCATAGAGGTCACTGCGTCACAATTCGGTCGCTGTGATAAACGAATTATCGCTGGTTTATTGGCAGTCAATAACTGGTATGTTAAATTCCATGGCGTGGGTCTAGGGTCTTTAAATGAAATCCGTGTACTGTGGTAAGAATGACCGTCGCAGCAAGATGTTCGTTATCCAGTAATACATCATCCAGAAATATTATAAAGGTACTAAGGTGGCTAAATCAGTAGGCAAAGTAAAGTGGTTTGACAACGCAAAAGGGTATGGTTTTATCCTCAATGCGGAAGAAGAAGATGTGTTTGTACACTACCGGTCAATCATGGGCGACGGATATAAGTCGTTGAATGAAGGCGAAGAAGTGGAATACATTCAAACTCGAAGTGAAAAGGGCTGGCAGGCCGCAGAGGTTGAACGTCTGGCGGGGAATATCCCTCACGAAGAGCCAGCAAGTGCGTATCCAGAGGATGAATACACAGCGGAACTCGGTACAGCGTAAGCGCTGTCAGTCCAAGGATCTAAAAAGTCGTCCGGTTTTTGGGCGACTTCTTGCACTACTGGGCGCAATCCATCGCTCAAACCATTTAAAAATGACTTTCTGTCTTCCTCGATTCCGTTTTCTGTGCCTTCTCACGGCGTTATTTGTCCTCCCCGCTGCAGCCAACGAAGTGGACGCAGACGAATTTGTCTGGCAGCAATCATCAGAGCAGGGCTATTTCCAGGTAACGCTCGATTCGCAGGCGACTGATTCGGTTGAAATAAATCAGTTTCTCGAATGGATACTGACGGTGAAAACTGTTGCGGGTGACGTGGTGACACCAGCGCGAATTACGGTGGCAGGCGGTATGCCGATGCATGGCCACGGATTACCGACTCAGCCACAGATCAGCGAGTACCTCGGTGACGGCAGATATCTCATGAAAGGCCTGAAATTCAGTATGAACGGCCGTTGGGAACTGACTTTTGAAATACAGTCAAAAGATCTGCGCGACAAAGTCGTATTCGATTTTATAATCGACTACTAGTTTCGGACACTGTTGCTTCCGCAACAGGTGGCCAGTGTTGCAGCGCTGGAAAGTGATAAACTGATAGACGAAATCCCTAAATTCTCCCCCTTGGACAACTACCAGGGGAGACAAGGGGACAATACCAAGCGTTGTTTGTTTGCCTCAGGGGACGATGCTTTCGTTCTGGAACGCGTTGCGTCACCACCGCCGTTATGTCGAAAAACAATCTCCTCTATAGCAACGATCCCGTCGGCCGGTATCCGCCATCCTGGTATGCAGCAACAGCCGAAGGTGTTACTCAGCAGCCCCCGTTAAGCGAATCAGTCAGTTGTGATGTCTGTATTATTGGTGCCGGTTTTACCGGCCTTTCAGCAGCACTGACACTGGCAGACGCTGGTGTTGATGTTGTGCTTCTCGACGCGCATCGGGTCGGGTGGGGTGCGAGTGGGCGTAACGGTGGTCAACTAGGCAGTGGCCAGCGGCTCGACCAGCAAGAGCTTGAAGAACGATATGGGTTGGATCAGGCGCGAGCGCTATGGGTGCTTGCGGAGGCGTCGAAGCAGCATGTTCAAGATCTTATAAAAGAGCACAATATTGAATGCGATTATCGCTCAGGCGTAGTGCATGTAAATCATCAGCGCCGATTTACGAGCGAAACCGAAGCCTATGTCGCTAAGCTGAATAAAGAATACCAGTACGATCAAATAACGTTTGCTGATCAGAGTGAAGTTCGGCAACGGCTTGCCAGTGACGCGTATTACTCGGGCTCTGTTGATACCGGCTCCGGACATCTGCATCCGTTAAAGCTTGTCACCGGATACGCCCGTGCAGCGCTTGAGCGGAACGTGCGGATTTATGAAAACACCGAAGTTGTAAACTACACGGACTCGAAAGAACTGGTCATTACAAAAACAAAGCACGGTGATGTCAGCGCGAAACAGTTACTGATAGCCTGCAACGGTTATCTGGGTAATCTTAATAGCGAGGTAGCGGCATCTGTGATGCCGATAAACAATTATATCATCGCGACCGAAGCGCTGGATTCTGATTTGGCTGAATCGTTAATCCGTGACAATATGGCGGTTGCAGACTCAAAGTTTGTGGTTAATTATTTCAGAGTGTCTAGCGACAATCGTCTGCTGTTCGGTGGTCGTGAAAGCTATGGCTACCGCTTTCCTAAAGATATTAAAACGTTCGTGCGCAGTGCGATGCTAGGCGTTTATCCGCAGCTTAAAGATAAGACAATAGCGTATGGCTGGGGTGGAACTCTGGCTATTACGATGAATCGAATGCCTTATATAAAACAGCTTAGTACCAATGTGATTTCTTCTTCAGGTTACTCAGGCCATGGTGTCGGCATGGCAACACTGGCTGGTAAGCTGTGCGGTGAAGCGCTTATCGGAAAATTTGATAGCTTCAATGTGATGGCTGCTGTGGATCATATGGCATTTCCGGGGGGTGCCCTGATGCGCTCACCGTTGTTGAAGCTCGGTATGCTCTACTATTCGCTACGCGATAAGTTATAAGTCGCAGCATTGGCACTTAAGTAACAACTACTATTTGGCTACACAACTGTTAACCGACCAGACTGGTCAAGCAACATTAAGCACTTCAAGATTGGCGTAAGCCATTACCAGCCACTTGCTACCGACTTCTTCGAAATTCACATAGACGCGGGCATGCGATCCCTGACCTTCGTAGTCAGTCACAATGCCTTCACCAAACTTCGAATGGCGAACTCTCTGCCCGACTGTTAATCCGGTCTCGTTATCCTCCCGTATCGATTTGCGGCGCACAGGGGTTGATGCCATTGGTCGGCTGACATGCATTCGAGGGCGTACTTCCTGTACCAGTTCAGCAGGGATTTCAGAGATAAACTTTGAAGGCGTATTGAAGTGATCGCGACCATAGAGTCTGCGATGCTCAGCCATACTTAAATAAAGCTTTCTTTCAGCACGGGTAATACCGACATAACAAAGGCGGCGTTCCTCTTCAATTTTACCGGACTCTTCAACTGATCTTTTGCTGGGGAAAAGGCCCTGTTCCATACCGGTAATAAAGACTAATGGAAACTCCAGACCTTTGGCGGAGTGCATGGTCATTAGCTGCACGCAGTCTTCCCATTCATCGCCTTGTTGCTCTCCGGCCTCGAGTGCTGCATTGGCGAGAAACGCATCCAGTTCAGTCATATCCGGCATATCTTCCGGCAGATCCGGTGGATCGATTCCGGCACCGACGAGTTCCTGCAGGTTTTCAACCCGTGCCTCGCCTTTTTCAGTGCGATCCTTTTTATAGTGATCGAGCAATCCGCTGTGTTCAATAACGTGCTCGATCTTTTTGTCGAGCGACAGGTCCTCAGTGTCTTTTCGCATTTGCATGATCAGCTTCATAAAGCCACCGACGGCAGTTGCTGCACGGCCTTTCAAACCATTGGACGCGAGAATCTCGGCACAGGCATGCCAGAGCGATACATTGGCTTCTGTGGCAACTGTTCGAATCTGGGATATCGTTTTTTCACCAATGCCTCTGGTTGGCTGATTGACTACACGTTCAAAAGAGACATCATCGTCAGACAGGCTGATCAATCGCAGGTAGGCGAGCGCATCTTTAATTTCCATACGTTCGAAGAATCGCAGGCCACCGTATACGCGGTATGGAATTCCGCTTCTGATCAGCTCTTCTTCAAGTGCCCGGGACTGCGCGTTTGACCGATAAAGAATTGCGGATTCCGAGCGCGTACCGCCGTTGTGAAGATGCTCGAGAATCCGTTCAATAATAAACCGTGCTTCATCGCCTTCATTGTGCGCACTGTAGAAAGTGATCGGATCGCCATCACCGATGTCTGTCCAGAGATTCTTTCCGAGTCGGTCCTCATTGTATTCAATCAACGCATTGGCAGCATTGAGAATATTGCCGGTAGAACGGTAGTTACGCTCGAGTCGGATGACTTTGGTATTGCTGAAGTGATCCTGAAAGTTGAGGATATTTTCGACCTTGGCACCGCGCCAGCCGTAGATAGACTGATCGTCGTCACCGACGGCGAATAGATTGCCGCTGTCACCGGCGAGCAGTTGCAGCCAGGCGTACTGAATAGAGTTGGTGTCCTGAAATTCATCAACCAACAAGTGTTGAAATCGATTCTGGTAGTGCTGTAGTAGTTCATCGTTGTCACGAAGCGTTTCAAGCGCGCGGAGCAGTAGCTCGGCAAAATCAACAGCCCCTGCCAACTGGCAGGCAGTCTCATACGCTTTGTAGATGCGGATCATTTGCTGTTCAGTGGGGTCATCATCGTCGCGGATGTGTTCCGGGCGTTGACCTTCATCTTTTTTATTGTTGATGTACCACATGGCATTGCGTGGTGGCCAACGCGATTCATCGAGATCGAGGCCGCGGATGGCACGCTGCACCATGCGGCGCTGATCTTCTGAATCGAGAATCTGAAAAGTCTGCGGTAGCTTTGCTTCTTTCCAGTGCATACGCAAAAATCGATGCGACAAGCCATGGAAAGTGCCAATCCACATCGGCCCGACTGACGTGCCGAGCAGCTCTTCAATTCGGGATCGCATTTCACCAGCAGCCTTGTTGGTGAAGGTTACGGCGAGTATGCCGAAAGGTGATACCTGCTCAACCTGATGCAGCCAGGCGATGCGATGCGTCAGGACACGCGTTTTGCCGCTGCCCGCGCCGGCTTGAATTAAAAGCGGACCGGGTGCCGCGGTCACAGCTTCGCGTTGTTCGGTATTTAGTGAATCGAGTATGTGAGAGACATCCATGCCGCATTTTATCAGATGCTACCGGATCGGGATTGATCAATGCGGTATAGAAACGTTGTTAGCGAATCAATACATCCTCGGGTATTGTCGCTTGCAGTTGTGTGGATAGATGGACGATAGCTGCAATTCCATTGGCCTGCGGATTCAACGCCATCAATCTGATCTGAGGGGATTGCGCATCAATCTCAATACCGGCAGTTTTTTCCGGATCAGTTAGCGCCGTCTCAACCGCAGATTCGATTTTTGCCATCGGCAACTGAAGATCAACTGCTGAAACTTCCTGCAGGGCTGACAGGAGTTGTTGCCGCAGTACCGTTGTGACTGCTGTCATTAATTTACTGTCGATCGTTCGCGTTAACTGCAGATCCTCGAGTAGCAGGTGGTTGTTGTCCGGGTCTGCAACCGGTCGGGTGCTAACATAAACATTGCCACTGGTCTCAATCAGAGCGCCGAGAACCCGGGCGCTAAACCCAACATCTATTATCAACAGTTCACCTGCCGGATACAGATCCAGTGAAGTAACTGTCAGGGTGTTTGAGTTACCTGCCCTGTAGGTTTCACCTACGGTTTTATCTGCCAGTTTTTCTCGCAGCAGATCGTAGGGGATTTCCATCAGCAGGCTAAACTCTACAGTACCGGGTGTGCCGGTATATGGAGTCAGATCAGGTAGCCTTGCTACCTGCCCGCTGTTACTTTTTGTACTACCGGTTATTGCCCTACTGGTGTTCTCTGATAAGTGCAGTTCACCATTTTCCTTGGCAGGATCCGATTGTTGCATTTGTACAATTGCATTGAGATCAAGAGATAAACTGACATGATCCTGCTGGATATCTGTGTCAGACACCGATGCACTGACAGGTGTGATCCACAACTGACTTGTGGTGCCGTTTAGATCGATATCAACTTTGTGGGTATGCCACTGTTGTTGCACTGCTCGTCTGAACTCACGGCAATCGATAACCCCGGTCAATTGCGTCTTCAGCTCGTCAAGTTTTTTTTGTAATGCCTTGTCTACTGACTTTCTGAGATTAATTCGAATTGAGCCAACCAGTGTAATTTTTGGATCAGACAGCCACTGGTAGCTGACATCGCTATGTAACTTTGGGCACCAGTCTTTTTCTATGCCGACGTCGAGATCGGCAATTAGCTTAAGCTTGCCATCAATGTCTTTATTTCTTAGTCCGAGTAATTTGCCACCACGTCCTTCAACACTGACCGTGCCGTTGAAGCTTATCGGTAGCGTCAACTGCAGACGGTCATCCTGTGCTCCAACTTGTACATCGCCATCTCTTTGAATGGTGTACTGCCAGTTCAGCGTCGCACAGATTTTCGCACCCAGAACTTTACTGCAGCTTTGTCGTTCGCCGTTGCCGGTCTGTGGGTCTGCAGTGACGCTTCCGGCGGCTTTTATCAGTGAGGTGTACGGCAGCTTTGCATGTATTCCGATATTGCTTGGCACTGGCTCAAGCCTGACGCTTGAATAAGACCGCTGAGGCTTAACCGATAGTTGCTGATTTTGCGACTGCAGATAAAACCAATACCACCCCGCAGCCATGACTATTGCCAGTATCGCTACGCATAACAGTGCTTGTGTAAGTTTGGATTTTGAATTCATTGGGGCCAGTGATGTAACTTTTTTCTGAATTTCATCCAGTCCGTAACCGTACGTATAAGCAGATGATTGGTTGAACTGTCAATAGTTCAAATGGTTGACATATAACTGTTAGTTGCAAGTCGGCTTGCTCGTGTTACACATTGTTTTACATGTCTATATTGTTGATTTTTATGCCTAATTATCCTTTGGCTGCCGATCTTTGACTGATAGTTTCAAGGTTCTTCAGTAACGGTCACTAATAAGCATGACTGTTGCATTAACTTGCATCGGTGCCAGTCTCATGACTGTTGTAGCTGCGTTACGACAAGGGCTGTATCTATCTACTTTTTCCACTGGCAAGTTGAAATCCTTTTTTAAAATCGGAAGTTATTATGAACAATAAGTTATTCAAACTAGCTGTACTGGGTGCATTTGTAAGCACCACAAGCGTGGGTATCGCACAGGATAATATGGGCGATGTCCTTCCTAATGCCAAGCCTGGTGAATGTTACGCGCAGGTAGTTATTCCTGCAAAGTATCGCACAGAGTCTTCAACACTTGTTGTTAAAGAAGCTAGTGAAAGTGTAAAGATCATTCCTGCCAAGTATGAGACTGTTGAAGAACGTGTCATGGTGAGTGAAGCGGGAAGTGACCTTAAAATCATCCCTGCTACTTTCGGCACTGCTACTGAAAGATATGAAATTTCTCCTGCATCTTCGCGTTGGGTTGTCGGTGCTGCTAACAGCAAGATTGGGGCAGACTCTCAGTTAGTTGCTATGGCACGTGCTGCTGGTGCGAGCGTTGACAGTGCAAAAGCCGGTCAGTGTTTCAGTGAGCATTTCGAAGCCCCTACTTATAAATCTGTTACCGAACGTGTTCTGGTTTCTGAAGCTTCAGAGCAAATCAAAATGACGCCTGCAAAGTATGAGTGGGTTGAACAACGTGTTATGGTTGCTCCGGCTGCTCGTAAGCTGGTTGAAATTCCTGCAGTATACGAGTCTACGCAAGAGCGTGTGATGGTTGAAGACGCAAAGACTGTTTGGAAGCCGGGTCGTGGTGCAGTTGAAAAAATCGACAACGGTACTGGTGAAGTGATGTGTCTGGTTGAAGTTCCTGCTGTGTACAAAACTGTAAGCAAGCGTGTTCTGAAAACTCCTGCCGCTACAAAAATGATGGAAGAGCCTGCACGTTACGAGACTGTTCGTGTACGTAAGCTTGTTGCTGACGCACAGGAAACTCGCGTAGCGATTCCTGCAAAATACGATACCGTTACCAAGCGTGTAATGGAAACCGGTGGTGCTCACACCTGGGTAGCTAAAGGTGCACGTAACGCCGGTACACCAACTGGCAACGTAATCTGCCTGCAGGAAACTCCTGCCAAGTATGGCACCGTCTCTCGTAAAGTTGTTAAGACGCCTGCGTCTGTACGTCGTGTTGAGATCCCTGCCAAGTACGAAACCAAGAAGGTTCGTCGTATCGTAGAGCCTGCACGTGAAATGCGTTCTGCGATTCCTGCAGTGACTGACATGGTATCACGTCGTGTTCAGGTTTCACCTGAGCGTCTTGAGTGGAGATCAGTTATCTGTGAAACCAACGCGAACGTTAACACTATTCAGGACGTACAGCGTGCGCTTGACAAAGCTGGCTTCAACCCTGGTCCTATCGACGGTGTGATGGGTCGTCAGACTATGACTGCTGTTAAGCGTTTTCAGGAATCACGTGGTCTTGCCGTTGGTGGCGTAACTACTGAAACCCTGAAGAAACTCGGCGTTCAGTACTAAGCTTGAAATAGCTGAAGGGTTTTAAGAACCCTTCACGTTTGGTACGACAAAGGGGGCTGCTTCATGCGGCCCCTTTTTCGTTTTAGGAAACGCCCTTCACGCCCGTGCACCACGCTGCCGTTAGCTGGCGCTCTTATGGGCAGTAAACGCAGCAATGGCACATTGACTGCTATTACCACTGACAGGCTGCAAGTCTGCACCCTGCCAATCGGGTACCGGTTATGGTTTCATCTCCTGTTCATGTCACAGTTGCAAAGATCTTCCGCTCTTTGTTTGCATTTACGTTCCTCATCAGTTCTGCTGCAACAATTGCTGATCCGGCTATGTCGCCATTCACCTACTACCCGGAATCAACTCAGCCTGGCATAAATCCGCCTCAGGGTGATGAGCCTGCACTCGGAAACGCATTGCCAGCAACAACAGACCCGGTAGAAAAGGTGATGCACGCCGTTGTCACCGTTGAGGCGAGTGTCAGAGAAGGTGCCAGAACCGAATCGACCTTTGGGAAAGATCGTAAGGGCAGTGGTGTAGTCATCGACTCCGGTGGTTTGATTGCAACCGCAGGCTATTTGGTTGCAGAAGCGGAGACAGTAAAAGTTACTTTTGCCAATGGCATTACCGATGAGGCCGAGATTGTTGCCTACGACGACAGTATTGGCGTCGGATTGATACGACCTAAAAACTTTCGTTCAACCCACGCATTGCGACTGGGAAGCTCCGCTGAAATTGAAAAGAACCAAAAGGCATTGATACTACCTGCTAGCGGAGAGCAAGGTGCCCATTCTGTGACTATAGGCAAAGTAAAATCGTTTACCAGTGGTTGGGAATACATGCTTGATGATGCTATTCATACCTACCCGCCAAGTACTGAATTTAGTGGTGCTGCGTTGTTGTCAGATAAGGCCGAGTTACTGGGTATTGGTTCCCTGGTTACGATTGATATTGATATAGATCCAAAAATCCGCGTACCGGGTAATATTTTTATTCCGATTGATGCGCTCAAAAATGTCATGGGTGAATTGCTGACTGTCGGGCGCAGTCAGACATCAGTAAAACCGTGGCTGGGTTTGGAAGCGAAAGACACGAAAGAAGGAATCAAGGTTGGCGCTGTGTATCAGGATGCACCAGCTGCGGACTCCGGTATCAAGGCTGGCGACAAGATTATTGCCGTTGATCAGAAACAGGTGAGCAGCCTTAAAGAGCTGTACGCACGTCTCTGGACGGAGCACGAGCCTGGTGACAAGATACATTTGCTTGTGTTGCGTGATGATCAGTACGCCAATGTGCCCGTTGATACCGCAGACCGGTACCAATGGCTGAAACTGCAGGATGATAAAGAGACAGAGGTGCAACTAACGCAGACCGAGGAGTGACCTTAATGAAGTCCCTTTAAGATTCCGCGTTTGTTAATCCATGAGCAGCAGATGTACTTAAACTAAGTCTAAGAACCTGACTTTGGCACCTGATACTTCGGTAAATTACTATCGAAAGTACCTGCGATAATGATCGAAAACGCTTCAATGTAAAATTCGGTTACGTGACGATCAAAATTAAAAATGGTAGAAGGATGCCCCCTGCGGGCGAATTATCGACATGGATTTTTGCTGGATAGGCCCGCAAATATACGGTATCAGCGGATATTTTGTAGTATTCACGAGCTTTTTGAAGCGTCCATTTTTGCGTGCTGGGAAAGCTGTAAATTGGGGGTATTTTGCTCAACTACAAAATATCGTGACACGATGATGTAAACTATTTTTTCGATGATATATTCATCTCTCGTTGTTTCGAATGACAAAGGAGATGAAATCGATGAAAGCATTATTGAAAAAGAGCAGTGCGGCTGAGCCGTTTAGTTTTTCTTTCGTTAACGATGAAGGAAAAATGTTATTAAAAAGTGAAAACTATAAAGCCAAAGACAGTGCCTCAAAGGGTATAAACTCCGTTAAGAAAAACTGTCAGGAAGATAAACGTTATGTATTGAAGGAGTCCAGTAACGGAATGTACTTCTTTAATGTAAAGTCCGCTAATGGACAAGTCGTGGCCACCAGTGCGATGTATCCGAGTGTTGAGGACCGCGCCAGCGCGATTAATCACATAAAAAGTAACGCGCCGGAATGCGCCATAGAGGAACAACTTGGTTAGGGTTAACACACGTATCAAATCAGTACTCAGACACCTGACAACGGCAACAATTCTGGTTGCCGTTGTTTCTTGTGCGTCACAGAATCAACTGTCGCCGATTTCGACCCCTGCACCAGATCAATCTGAGATCGTGTCAACAAATTTAGTGATAGATACCGATAGCATCCTTCGCAGCCATAACTCGATTCGAAATCGCCTTGGCATACCTGAGTTGCGGTGGTCAACGCGAATGCAATCTTATGCCGCCGAGTGGGCTAATTACTTAAGTGGGCAAGGGAATTGTATTCCGAGAAAAAGAGGCATGATCGGTCTTGCGAGACAAAAAAATGGTCTCGGTGAAAACATTCAACTTATTGAGGCGAAAGTCTTCGGGGATGGGCGTACAGAGATATCACCGGTTGATGAGAATCAGGTTGTGAGTGATTGGGTGCAGCAGGGCGTAGACTTTAATTACACCAACAACCAGTGCGCAGCAGGTAAAACCTGCGAAAACTACACGCAGGTCGTCTGGCGGGATTCGAAAGTGGTGGGGTGTGCTGCAGCAAGCTGCGCAAACAACTCACAGATCTGGGTTTGCAACTATGATCCGCCGGGCAACTTTTTAGGCCAGAAGCCTTACTAACTTTCATCGCTAACGCTACCGGGTGTGCGGTATCAACATACCGAACTTCTACTGCTATAGCTTTAGCCGATTACAGTTAGTAGTTTAGAAAATAATCAGCCACTGCAGAATACTTCGAGTAGCTGACATCAGTCTGCTGAAAATCGGAACACCGAGAATACTCAATAGTATTAATCCCAGAAACAAAAAGTGTCCATAGCGTCTGTTGTATTCAAGGTAGGTGTGAGACAGTTTGTCGGGCAGTAAAAAACCAAGAATATAATGTCCGTCCAGGGGGCCAAGTGGAATCAGGTTAAACAGCATCAATATCAAATTGATTGCCGCCAGAAAAGTGAAGAATTGTGTTGGCCCTTCCTGCGCAAACCAGGTGTTGCCTGATTTCAAGCCAAACATATAAATGTTGATGACGATAAATGCCAGTAGCAGATTCATTGCGGGTCCTGCGGCTGCTACCAGAGGTATACCCCATTTGCTTGTGTAGTTGTTCGGGTTTGTTGGAACCGGCTTGGCGTAACCGAACCCGACGAGTACCACCATAAGCAAGCCCATCGGATCAATATGGGCAATCGGGTTGATATTGAGTCTTCCCATTCGCTGTGCGGTATCGTCGCCCAGTAATTTGGCAGATGCGGCATGCGCAAACTCGTGGAACGTAAGCGAAATGATCAGTGTGATGATGATCAGTACAGCCAGAGCATACTGTTGTGACGAGATAAGATGCAGCATAGGTTTCCGCTATTTGTTGTTTGTTTTGTCAGTAAGGTTTGTACGTGATTTGCTGCGATGCTGCATTTGTTCTCTCAGTATTTCCGTGCTCAGGTGGCAGGAAACACATAGTCTTTAAAATCTTCCCGGAGCTTCAGCTTGTTTAACTTTCCTGTAGCACCGTGCGGCAGTTCGTCCACGAATTGCACATCATTGGGTAGCTGCCACCTGGCAACACGCTCTGCGATAAAATCGAGCAACTCTTCTTTTTTCGGTTTTTTGTCTGCTTGAGTGACCACAATCAGTAAAGGCCTTTCATCCCACTTGGGGTGTGGTACGGCAATGACCGCTGCCTCAACTACCGCAGGATGACCCACCGCTATATTTTCAAGCTCGATAGAACTGATCCATTCACCACCTGACTTTATAACATCCTTAGTACGGTCTGTGATCATCATATAACCGTCTTTATCAATAGTAGCTACATCCCCGGTATCAAACCAGCCATCCGGACCAACCGATGGTTCTTCGCCATAGTATCCGGAAGTTACCCAATGCCCCCGGGCTTGCAGTTTGCCGAATGCTTTACCGTCATGAGGCAGTGTGTTGTTTTCATCATCGACTATTCGCAAATCAACACCAAAGACGGTTTTACCCTGCTTTAGCTTGGTTTCCATTTGCGCTTCGTAGTCGAGCGCCTTTAGGTGAGGCAGAAGGAAATTTAACGTGCCTAACGGGCTGGTCTCTGTCATGCCCCAGGCATGGATAACCTGAACGTCATACTCTTGCTCAAACGATCGAATCATTGCTTCCGGTACCGCAGAGCCACCGATCACAACTCGCTTCATATGTGGAAGCATTGCACCACTTTCTTTTAGATAGCCGGTCAGCATCATCCAGATTGTCGGCACGGCAAGAGACAGCGTACACTGCTCCTGATCAAGCAGCTCGTGGATAGACTTACCATCCATTGCAGGGCCCGGTAAAACCAGCTTGCAGCCATTCATTGGGCCTGCGTAGGAAACGCCCCAGGCATTGACATGAAACTGCGGTACCACAAGCAGAATTGAGTCTGCACCAGATAAGCCGAGACCATTTGGTACTGAGCTACCCATAGCGTGAATCAAAGTAGAGCGATGGGAATACACTACCCCTTTCGGGTTACCTGTGGTGCCTGATGTATAGCAAATACTGGACGCAGAATTTTCGTCGAACTCAGGCCATTGATAGTCACCGGATTCCGCGTTGATCAGATCTTCATAGCAGTGTGTATTTTGTAGAGTCGTGTCCGGCATATGCTCACGGTCAGTCATCACCACAATATGTTCAACCTGACCAAGCTTGTCGGCGAGATTCTCCAGCAGTGGTATAAAGGTCAGGTCAGTGAATATAACTTTGTCACCGGCATGATCAATGACGTAAGCCATCTGTTCAGCAAATAATCTCGGGTTGACTGTATGTAGTACTGCGCCACTGCCTGAGACACTGTAATAGAGCTCCAGGTGCCGATAGCCGTTCCATGCAAGGGTACCGACCCGATCGCCTTTTTTAACACCGAGCTTACCCAGGGCATCTGCCATTTGTCTGCAGCGATGACCCATTTCCTTGTAGGTGTAGCGATGAATTGGCCCCTCTGTCGTACGGGACACAACCTCGACGTCGGGGTACCAGCGTTCGGCAAATTCGATGATGCTGGAAATCATCAGCGGGTGTTGTTGCATCAGGCTGGGAAACATAGCGTTCAGCTTTGGTGTTGGGATAGATCAACTTTACCAAAACAACAACAGGTTTGCGGCAGCAGTTGCGGGCCGGAGTAGTAGCTGCCAGTCGTGTCAATAGCGGTTTGATCGTCTGACACAAAAAAGAGGCTTTAAGCCTCTTTTCAGTGACAGACCACTTGAGCTGGCTGTTATTACTAAAGGTTGGACAGCTCTTCGCACACCCTAGATTTTCAACCCTTACTTAGAATCGTCAGACCCTTTAGCAGGTTCAGCGCTTCATTGAGCTGGTAGTCATCTTCAGCAAGATTGGCTGTAGTGGTTTGATCGTCAGTTTCGGCCCCGTTTTCAACCGCGTCTGTATTGTTGCCGTTGCTGAGGTGGCCGGACAGACTGGACTCTGTGATCGGTTCAATACCGGAGTCTTCTCTTGCGGCAACTTGAAGATTACCCGTGACGATATCGGGCTCAATACCCTGCGCCTGAATCGACCGACCGGAAGGCGTGTAGTAACGAGCTGTGGTTAGTTTTACCGCACCGCCGTTGGGCAGATTTTGTATGGTCTGCACCGAGCCTTTACCAAATGTTTTTGATCCCATCACGACACCGCGACTGTGATCCTGCATCGCACCTGCAACAATCTCAGAGGCTGATGCTGATCCGCCATTAACCAGTACCACCAGCGGTGCACCATCAAGGATGTCACCGCGTGATGCGGAGTAGCGCAATCTTGAATCTTCTTCGCGACCGTCTGTGTAGACGATTAGCCCGTCGTTCAGGAAGGCATCAGAGATGCCCACGGCTGCTGACAGCACGCCACCAGGATTATTACGCAGATCGAGCACCATACCTTTGAGGTCGCCTTCACTCTGCATGGTTTCGATTGCTTTGATCATGTCAGACGGGGTCTTGGTTTGAAAGTGGGATACGCGCACATAACCGTAGCCATCATCCAGCATTCTGTTTCTGACACTGGTCACTTGAATCACAGCGCGCGTCAACGTGATGTTAAGGGGGCGGTCTTCACCTTCTCTGACCACAGTAAGTAAAATGTCACTGCCTGGCTTGCCACGCATCAGCTTTACGGCCTCACCGAGTTCCAGTCCTTTAACCGGCTTGTCGTCTATGCGGATTATAAGATCACCGCTTTGCATGCCTGCACGGGCGGCCGGTGTGTCATCGATAGGGGAAACGACTCTGACAAAACCGTCTTCCATACCAACTTCAATACCCAGCCCGCCAAACTCACCAGAGGTACCAATGCGCAGTTCCTGAAACTGTTCGGTATTCAGATAGCTTGAGTGTGGATCGAGGCCGCTCAACATGCCGCGAATCGCGTGCTCCAGTAGATCTTCGTCAGAGACGTCTTCTACATAGTTGCGCTTGATACGTGCAAATACATCAGAAAAAGTACGTAGTTGATCCAGCGGCAGCACGTCACCCGATGTGTCCCTTGCACCGACGACACTGTGCCCCAGAGTGAGTGTTACCCCTAACACGACGCCGGCCACGACCAACGTTATCGGTTTTGAGCGGATTGTCATTGCGTGACTCCAAAACCCGAATTCGGGAAAGTGTTGCTGAATCTTATCATTATGACTCCGAAAAGAGTCGTTAGCGCGTACCCTTTTCTGCAATCTGGCGCATTTCCAACCAATCCTGGGGATCAAGCGCTTCCGCATTGTGACGCACTTCAAAGTATAGCGCTGATGCGTCCGTGCCGACAGACTTGCCCACAGTGCCTACAGGATCTCCTGCCAGGACGAGTTGGTCTTTTTCCACTACCAGTAATTCGGCCATGCCATAGAGAGTCATATAGCCCTGACCATGATCGATGATGGCAACGTTGCCGAGTCCCTGCAGTTGATCAGCAAACACCACCAGCCCGTCGGACACCGAGGTGAACGGCAACCCGAGCGGTGCTTCAACAAGAACCCCCTGCCACTTCAATAACCCTTTGGCTTTAGGTTCGGAAAATCTTTTTATCACAGTGCCTTCGACCGGGTCTCTGAGAGGCTTGCCGTGTTTGCTGAAATGGGCTGTTGAAAGCGACTGTTGTGATTTCCTGGTAAGTGATGAAATCCGGTCCTGTCCGGACACAATTTGTGCAGAGATCTCAACCAGCTGTTGTTCCAGCTTCTCGCGTTGTTCAAGCAATGTGTCAATGTGACTTTGTCTTTCACCAATAGATTTGTCGATGTCCTGTTGGTATTTGATGAGTGACAGCTGTCGCTTCTCAAGCAGCGCCCGTTTGTCCTGCAGTTGAGTTTGATGCTTGACCGCCGTGTGCATCAGGTAACTCTGTGTGGCGAGTAAATGCTGGTGTGTTTTTGTGTCGGGCGTACCAAGGGCGGCCTTCCAGATCGATAACTCGGGTTGACTCGCAACCGAGTTTTGCAGTTTCTTAAGTAAAGTGTCAGTCTGCAATAACTCTTTTTCGAGCGTTTCAACCTCGCGGTTGATCTGTGTGACGCTGTCGGTCACAGGGGTTGAGCTTTTCACTGCATTCAGGCTTTCATCTTCAAGAGCCGAGATTGCATTAATAAGCTGGTCAATCTGATTGATAAGAACGGTGCGTTGCTCTGACTTTTTACGAATTTCTATTTCGAGTTTGGCAATTCTTTCTTCATAAAGCGCAGGCAGGGACTGCAGAGATAGCGCTTCAGTAGCCGGTGTTTTAGTGTCACTCGATGCTGCAATCGCAACTTGCGGGTTAGCGACTGTCGTTAACGGCAAGACACCCGCGACTATCGCAACTCTGATGTACTTGTTTAAGTGAGGTGACTTCAATATTGTTCCAGTTGAACCCTGTTTCTGTATTCGCTACCCCGGTGCCTGGCTGCTGAAAGCGATGCTGCCTGGAGGTACGGATGTTTCACCGAAGCGCGGTAGTAGGCTATAACCGAGTGTTCCCGTATTGGCCCCTATAAGCGTAGTGGACGCGAGAGATTTTTGGGGTTGAATTTGTGTGCACAGTAACGTGTGGTCGGAGGTTTTTGTTGCTCTGCCCAGGCGTCGCCCACGCGGTGGACACAAACAGTTGTCATCGATTTGATTTACAAAACACACTGATTTGTAAAGATGAGACGGAGCTAGTCGTACCAGGCTATCTCGCTCGCTGTCAGCGGATTGATCCTGACACTTTTAAGACTCGTTGCCATATACGAAGAGTAGGGCGATGTTGGTATGCGCCCAACCATTATTTCTGCATATCGTTGCGGATATAAAGGCTCGCGGTTCGGATTAGCGTAGCCATAGGGAAACTCCGGACCGCCAAAAGAATTATATTTATCAGAGGCGCCCACGGTATGCAGAATCTCGTGGGCGATAATAATATTGTTTTGTGGTGTTTGCCGGGTGTCGGCAAAGGCGTTTACAACCCCGATCAGTCCTTGTTGCAGACCCACTGAATGTGCCAGTGGCGTATCGTCCTCGCCTTGATAGTAGGCTGCGAATACTCTTACGCGACGAAGATTGGAGTCGTTGTCCGGTGTGTTGCGCCATACCCAGTAACGCAGATGCAGACCCCACATCACTGTGCGCAATACACCTTTGTCTACAGGTAGTGGTGGTGGAACAGAATCCACCCGGTCACCGAGACGTACTTTCACCGGCTGATAAATGGGTACTTTGTGCCGCTTGGCTTCGGTTTTGAACCAGTCGTCTATTTCGGCGAATGTATCGGTGCTGAGCGTGTTGATGTAGTTGTGTGTTTCGATCGAACTATCCGCATTGATTGGATAGACCACGACCTCCAGTGGCGCGTACCAGGAGCGTGAGTAGACAATCTGATGTGCTGTGATACCACCCACAGCAAACAACACACCGAGCAACAGCAAAGGGCGCAGAAAATTAAAGCTCAGAATCTTCATCGTCCCCCCTTGAAGTCAGGTTTATGATTGGCTTTTCACCTTCGAAGCAGGTTATCGGCGAATTGATCTGGTTCTGAATCGTGAAGAATTTAGGAAAGAGTGCACCTGGTACCCGCTACAGTCTGATATCAGTGGGGGCGTGCTGAGGATACTTTGGTGCGAATTCCGTAATATCCAAAGGTTTCGGGACTTTTTCGCCCGTTTCTTGTAGGATTATTCCTACAAGCATCCAGTAAATGGCGGCCAACAGAATATATGTTGATATGTCAATTGGATACGCTTGAGGTTGGCGAGTTTAAAAAATTATTATTAGAAGAAGCGCCCGGAGCACGATCTGAGAGCGCGTCAGGTTAGAAGATGGAAAAATCAATAGGCACTGTTAAGTGGTTTGATAACGCTAAAGGGTATGGGTTCATTCTCAACGAGGCGGGTGAAGATGTATTCGTTCATTACCGTTCTATCGAGGGTGAGGGTTACAAGACGCTGGCGGAGGGTCAGCAGGTGGAGTTCATACAGACTAAAAGCGATAAAGGCTGGCAGGCAGCGGAAGTCTCAAGGCTTGATCAGTAAACTGGTTGTTTTGCTTGTGAAGACTGATTCTTCAGGGAGATGACGCTATATACCGGCCATAGTCTCGCACCCTTAGCGAGACAGTCTTTGAAAATGGTTTGTCGGCGTTTTGACTTACATACCGAACTCAAGATGGAGTCTTAGCGCGTTCAACTGGAGCGTGCCTGTTCATCTTGCTCACGCAGCTCGCGACGCAGTATCTTGCCGACATTCGACTTTGGCAGTTCATCCACAAAAGCAATCTCTTTGGGTCTTTTATAGCCGGTGAAGTTCTCACGGCAGAATTGCTTCACATCGTCTTCGGTTAGTGATTTGTCTTTAGCGACAATAATCACTTTGACGACTTCACCGGAATGAACATCTGGTATACCGATAGCGCCGACCTCAAGAATACCGGGGTGAGATACCAATACATTTTCGATTTCATTCGGATAAACGTTGAAGCCGGAAACCAGAATCATATCTTTTAGACGATCTACGATTGTGAAATAACCTTGCTCATCCATAATGGCTACATCACCAGTGTGCAACCAGTTATCGCTGTCTATGGTTTTAGCGGTCGCTTCGTCGCGTTGCCAATAACCCTGCATCACCTGTGGCCCGCGGATACATAACTCGCCGCGTTCTCCAACCGGCAGCGTATTGCCATCTTCATCTTTCACACAGGCTTCAGTGGAAGAGATGGGCAGGCCGATCGCGCCGTTATATTCGGTTGCGGTTATCGGATTAATACACGCTGCAGGACTGGTTTCTGTTAGGCCATAAGCTTCTATTAACGGACAGCCGGTGACTTCTTTCCATTCTTCCGCCACGGATTTTTGCACTGCCATGCCACCGCCGAGCGTGAGTTTTAAACTTGAAAAATCAAGCTTATTGAAGCCTTCGGTGTTCAGCAGTGCATTAAATAGTGTATTAACGCCGGTAATTGCGCTGAATTTATACTTTGCCAGTTCCTTTATAAAAGCCGGCAGATCACGCGGATTTAGTATCAATATATTTGTCGCACCAATTTTTGCGAACACCAGGCAATTGGCAGTTAACGCAAAGATATGATAAAGCGGCAGCGCTGTGATAATTATTTCCCTGCCTTCCTCAACATTGGAAGGCTCAAGCCAGTGATGTGCCTGTTGCATGTTGGCGACCATATTGCCATGGCTCAGCATCGCGCCTTTGGCCACACCGGTTGTACCACCGGTGTACTGCAGAAAAGCCAGATCATCATGTGTTAACGCAACTGTCTCAGCCTGCTTTCCAGCGCCCTGCCGGAGTACATCATTGAAGGAAATACTACCGGGCAGATTAAATGCAGGTACCATTTTCTTTACGTATTTAACTACAGCATTGACGATAAGAGACTTTGGAAAACCAAGCATGTCACCAACCTTTGTGGTGATAATAACTTCTGGTTTTACGTGCGCCAGTGTCCGTTCAAGTGTGTTGGCAAAATTTTCAATGATGATGATGCCCTTTGCACCGGAATCCTCCAGCTGGTGCTGAAGCTCGCGCCGCGTGTATAGCGGGTTTGTGTTAACAACAACCAACCCGGCTCTGAGCAAGCCGAACACAACTATCGGATACTGCAACAGGTTCGGCATCATGATCGCAACACGATCACCTTTTTGAAATTTGCCGCTTGCCTGTAGCCATGCTGCAAAGGCTTTCGAGTGTTTGTCGAGCTCACCAAAAGTGAGTGACGCTCCCATGCTGACGAACGCGGTACGGTCGCGGAATTTCTCAACGCTCTCGTCCATCACATCGACAATGTTGTCATAAGCGTCAATATCGGCGAATTCCGGCACCCCTTCCGGGTAGCTACGAAGCCATGGTTTTGCAGTCATAGTTTTCTATCTCGATGTGGCTTTTTATTTTGTCTTACTTGCCGACTAATCGAGATCAGCCGGCGGTTGCTGCTCACTTATTATAGACTTGCCTACTGAATGCACGTTCCGAAACTTCCTTACAAGATGCCCTGTTAGCGGTATGCACCCAACTGAGACACTCTATATCCCCGTCGCCGATGACGTTCAGCTGGCTGCGACTTCGATTGGGGAGGGCCATCGTCCAGTTGTGGTTTTAATGCACGGTGCTGGCCAGACCCGTCACTCCTGGCGCAATGCTGGCCAGCGTCTCGCCGGGGCCGGATGGCGCGCAGTGACCATCGATACTCGCGGACACGGCAACAGTGACTGGCCGCAAAACGGTGACTACTCTGTCGATACGCTGGTATCTGATCTCATCACTGTAGTGCAGTATTTTGCCGGGCATTCAGAGACCAAACCGGTGCTTGTCGGGGCATCACTTGGTGGCATTACCGGTATGCTGGCGGAGGGTGAAACCGCGTCCCGGGTTTTTAGATCGATGGTGCTGGTTGACATTACCCCTCGAATTGATAACACCGGCGTTGCCAGAATCATTGAGTTTATGAACCGATATCAAGATGGCTTTGCATCTTTGCAGGAGGCAGCTACCGCGATCGCTGCCTATCAATCAAATCGTCCCCGGCAGACGAATTCCGCTCCTGTCGCATCCGATACAAATGGATCGAAAAGTTTGCAAGGCCTGAAAAAGAACCTGCGACTGGCACACGATGGCAGGTTTTACTGGCACTGGGATCCGCGATTGATGCAACACATCGGCACTATTGACGAAAATTTTTATCAGCGCCAGAGACACGCTGCAGCAAATCTTAAATTGCCGGTACTTTTAATACGCGGTCAGCAGAGTGAGATTGTCAGTCGTGAATCTGTGGATGAGTTTCTGGAGTTGGTGCCGCATGCGCAGTTTCAGGATATTGCAGATGCAGCGCACATGGTGGCTGGTGATAGCAATGATGTGTTTGCGCGTTCGGTACTTGATTTTATTGGCCTGAGTGAGTGAGCGCATCAGGCTAAGCTGCGGCACCACAGCACTTTTTGTACTTTTTACCGCTGCCACAGGTGCACGGGTCGTTACGGCCGACTTTTGGAGAATCACGACGGATCTGCTCAACCTTCGGTGACTCTGCATCAACAAAGTACCATTTGTCCTGATGTTTTTTAAACAAGCTGACTTCGTGGTGATTAACCAGATTGCCGTTAGTGTCGTTAAATTTTGCAATAAATTCGACCGTACCGTCTTCATCGTTCGCACCGCCGCGCTCGGTCTTTCTAATTTCAAGACTCAGCCACTCAGAGTTCTCTGCCCAGTCTTTGGTACTGGCAAGATCTATTTCTGCACGATGTGCCGGATGATGTGTTTTTTGTATGTAGTCGATATTTGCGAATGTATGCGCCGTATATCTTGAGCGGAGCAACGCCTCGGCAGTTTCCGGTTGTTTTTTACCCTTCAAATAAGGGGCGCAACAAATGGAAAATTCATCTCCTGAACTGCAAGGGCATAAACTCATGTAACTTTCTCTGTTTTGATTCAGTGTAAGGTTTCGACAATCGATTCATGCCCGCGGCAATTATCTCAGGGCATCAGCTAGCGCGGTAACTCTTCGACGTCAACATCAAGATGCATATCGAGTAATTTGTCGCCGATTAAGTTGACCGAACCTGACCGACGATCAATACCGGACGCGCTGAACTCGAAAGTATACCAACGCGCGATACCCATGTGTCCACGATTGGTTCTTTGCAGCCGCAGTTTATTCAAAGACACGGTTTCGTCCAGTAATTGCACCCCGATCCGGTTACAGGCCTCGCGCGCAAAACGGATCGCCGTTTCACGACTGACAGTGCTGTACCACCAGAAGGCGAGTGTGGCAAATAGCAGAAAAATAAATAGAATTTCCATTTGATGGTTGCTTGTCTGCTTGCGCCGGGATAGCGGCGGTGGGATTGAGGCACTAAAAAGAAAAAAGAAAAGTGACAGATAGAGTGTAATTAACGCCGTGTGTGGAAATTGCGCTTATATAATAGCGGACTGTCAGGACAACGGCTAAGAGCAGCCAAACATGGCTGGCGCTTATCTGATTGAACTATCGAACTTTACCCGCAGACCAGGCTCTACATCTGCAGATTACCTATGGAGGTCGCCGTGGACGACTCTAATCGAACTGAACTGGAAGCGGCAGCGTTTCGCAGGCTGGTGTCACACCTGCGAACCCGTACTGACGTACAAAACATCGACATGATGAATCTCACCGGGTTTTGTCGGAATTGTCTTTCCAAGTGGTATGTGGCCGAAGCGGCAGATCGTGACCTCGATATTGATGTCGAGGCAGCCAGAGAAATTGTCTACGGCATGCCCTATGCCAAGTGGAAAGAGAAATATCAGACCGAGGCGTCGCAGGCCCAGAAAGACCAATACGACAAAACGCACAAGTAGCTGTGTCGAACAGTACTGTGGACGACAGGCAAGGCGATCTGGTGAGCCAGTTGAACACGCCAATGCTCAAAGCGCTTCTTGGTGATTCTCTCGACAGCCTCGATATGCTGATTCTGACCTCCGAGCACAACGTTGCGGAGCGGATGTGCCGATTGTTGGACGAAGCCTATCCGTTATGTCCCGGGAGTCCGGGTGTACAACTGTTTGAAGAGATTGTGTTTTCCGAGACCGTTAATTATGCCGTTCTCGGAAAGTACCGGTGGCCCGTCGTTTGCCTGTTATGGCCGGCGTTGAGTGGTATCGGCAAACCTTTACTGACCAGACTGCTTGCCAGACTTCGCGACTTGCATGCTGATAAGGTAATTCACATAGAAAGCAGCAGCGCGGAGACCGAATATCCAGACGGCTGGTCGATGACCGACAGCCTGGCGTTGGGATTTTCCCAGCGTACCTCCGTAAATTCCGGTGATGTCGACCTGCAAATCTTTGAATTTGATATTCGCACCTATAAATCGGCACCGGACTGGCTGAATGCGAAACATTGGGCCAATCCCGAAATGTGGGAGAAGCACCGATGGTAGTCAGGTTTGTAACTCGTCTACCTGCTGATTCTTCGGTACCCTCCGCGATGTTGTCGCGGTTTAGCTATTCGAAGTCTATACTCCACGTTTTCTCCATCTTACTTCTCGCGGAATAAAAAATGTCCGACATGAAAATGTTGCAAAGCACCTCGATGCTCGACGGTGGCAACATTGTTTATCTGGAAACGCAATACGAAAACTATCTGCGTGATCCGAACACAGTCTCAGAAGCATGGCGTGAGTACTTTGAGCAGTTGCCGATGGTCAATGGTCAGGCTCACGATATTCCCCACTCTGAAATTCGCAATCACTTCTATAACACGGCCCGCCGCACAGCGACCCGCAGTGGGCCTGCGGGAGATGGCTCTGCGGAACATGGTCGCAAGCAGATTCAGGTCGGTGCGCTGATAGACGCTTATCGAACTCGTGGCCATCAGCTGGCAGATATTGATCCGCTCGACATGATGAAGAAGATCGAAATCCGCGAAGTACAGTTGCACGAGTGCGGATTATCCAATGCCGATCTTCAGACCGAATTTCAGACGCCGTCGCTGCACGGTATTGAAACCGCGAAGCTCAGTGAAATTATTGCGCACCTGGAAAAGATTTACTGCAGCTCGATCGGTTACGAGTACATGTATATCAACCACACAACGCAAAAACAGTGGTTACAACAGCGCATCGAGAGCTACTGGTCTAAACCTGATCTCAGCCCTGAATCGCGCAAGTGGATTCTTGAGCGACTAACTGCTGCGGAGGGTATGGAACGGTATCTTCACTCCCGATATGTCGGTCAGAAACGATTTTCACTTGAAGGTGGTGAAAGTTTGATCGTTATCATGAGTGCCCTTGTGCAACGCGCCGGTACCGCAGGCTGCAAAGAGATGGTTGTCGGTATGGCACATCGCGGTCGATTGAACGTGCTGGTAAATATTCTCGGTAAAAACCCGGCAGATTTGTTTTCCGAATTTGAAGGTAAGAGTCAGAGTGCTTTGTCATCCGGAGATGTTAAGTACCATCAGGGATTTTCATCTGATATAAAAATCAGTGGTAATCAGTATATGCACCTGACACTGGCATTTAACCCATCGCACCTTGAAATCGTTTCACCGGTGGTAGAGGGCTCAGTACGTTCGCGGCAGGATCGTCATGAAGACAGTGACGGCCAGTTGGTATTGCCAATCGCAATTCACGGTGATGCAGCGTTTGCAGGTCAGGGGGTTGTGATGGAAACATTCAACATGGCTGACTCGCGCGGCTTCTCCACCAAGGGAACCGTACACATCATTGTTAACAATCAAGTTGGATTTACTACCAGCAATCTTGATGATGCACGTTCAACGCTATACGCGTCAGATGTTGCAAAAATGATTAACGCGCCGATCTTTCATGTCAACGGGGATGATCCGGAAGCGGTACTTTTTGTTAGTCAGCTAGCACTTGATTTCAGAAATGAATTCCAGAAAGACGTCGTGATAGACATGGTCTGCTATCGCCGTCATGGTCATAACGAAGCAGATGAGCCGTCGGCCACCCAGCCGATTATGTACAAGACAATTAAAGCACTGCCTACCACCCGGCAGATCTATGCAGAGAAACTGATCAATGCAGGTGTTGCAGAAGCGGGTGTACCTGATGCGATGGTGCAGGACTACCGCGATAAGCTCGATGCCGGCGTCACGGTGGCACCTGATGTCGAGGTTGATCCCGATTTGGATCTCGCGCAGGATATCGCCTGGCAAGAGTATCTTAAAGCTGATTGGCGCTCGCCCTATGACAGTTCCCTGCCTGTTGATACGCTGCAGAGCCTTGCCACTAAACTGACTACCCTGCCTGATGGTCTTGTATTGCAGTCCAGGGTGAAAAAGATTGTTGAGGATCGCCGCAAGATGACTGCCGGCGCTCTGCCGATCGACTGGGGTTACGCAGAAAATCTTGCTTATGCGACGCTGATAAACGACGGTTACCCGGTGCGTTTGTCCGGTCAGGACAGTGGTCGCGGTACGTTCTTTCATCGTCATGCGGTCTTGCATAACCAGAGCAAACCGGGCGCTTATGTGCCGCTTAGAAATCTGGCTGAAAATCAGGCAAATTTTCTGGTCATTGATTCTGTATTGTCAGAAGAAGCCGTGCTCGCTTTTGAATATGGGTATGCAACTGCAGACCCGAATACCATGGTTATCTGGGAAGCGCAGTTTGGAGATTTTGCCAACGGCGCGCAGGTGGTGATTGACCAGTTTATAAGTTCAGGCGAAACCAAGTGGGGTCGCCTGTGCGGTTTAGGTTTATTTCTGCCACATGGCTATGAAGGTCAGGGACCTGAGCACTCATCAGCACGTCTCGAGCGTTTTTTGCAGTTGTGTGCTGAAGATAATATGCAGGTCGTTGTGCCGAGCTCACCGGCCCAGGCCTATCACATGATTCGTCGGCAGATGGTCAGACCGATGCGTCGGCCACTAATAGTGATGACGCCAAAGAGTCTTTTAAGACACAGACTTGCAGTCTCAACGCTTGAAGATCTGGCCGGTGGTAAGTTCGAACCGGTGCTGCCTGAGATTGATCCTGTTGAGGCGAACGATGTGACCAGGCTGGTGTTTTGCTCCGGCAAGGTCTACTACGATCTGCTTGAAAAGCGCCGCGAAGAAAAACTAAGTCATATTGCAATCGTTCGACTCGAGCAGCTCTATCCGTTTCCCTATCAGGAAATGCGCGATGTTATCGCAACTTATCCGAATGCGTCTCAAGTGGTCTGGTGTCAGGAAGAACCGCGCAACCAGGGGGCATGGCGGGCAACCAGGCATCGCGTCGAACGTGTGCTGAATGCCGGGCAGGAGCTTGAATTTGCCGGTCGCCCACCATCTGCATCGCCAGCGGTTGGCTACGCCAATCTGCATATTAAAGAACAGAGTTTGCTGGTGCTTGAAGCATTGGCACTGCAGGAAAACAGTCAACACTCCGTTGAACATCAACTGCATACTCCGAATTAACCTCTTACCAACAGATACAAGCAGGGTCTCAAAAGAATCCAATGAGCACTGAAATCAAGGTTCCCGTTTTACCCGAGTCGGTTGCCGACGCGACAATTCTCGCCTGGCAAAAGAAACCCGGTGACGCCGTAAAGAGAGATGAAGTTCTGGTAGAGGTCGAGACCGATAAAGTCGTGCTTGAAGTACCGGCACCAGCTGACGGTGTGCTGACGAGTATTGTGGCTGATGAGGGTGCGACTGTTGTCGCTCAGGAGCTGCTCGGCACGATTGATGTCGGCGCTGTTGCTGAAAGTGCTCCTGTTGCTGCAGCGTCAACCGCCGCATCAAGCGCCAGCCAGACAACAGACCAGGCAACGGCTGGCACAGGTGGAGCAACCAGTCCGTCTGTTAGAAATATGATGGCTGAGCACGGCGTTGACCGGGATCAGGTAGTCGGCACTGGTAAAGGTGGAAGAATAAGTAAAGAAGACGTCCAGGCGCACGTTGCTTCCGTTGGAGGTTCAGCGCCAACGGGTCTTGCGGCCTCTCCCGCTCCTGCTGCTAATACCCCGGCTCCAGCTCCAACGGCCGGTTTACCGCCACTTAGTGGAGATCGTGAAGAGCGGCGGGTACCGATGTCACGACTGCGCGCGAGAATTGCCGAGCGGCTGCTGCATGCAAGTCAGTCAACGGCAATGCTGACCACGTTTAATGAAGTGGACATGCAGCCGATGAAAGAGCTGCGTGCCCAGTACAAAGATCAATTCGAAAAGGCCCATGGTGTACGTCTTGGGTTTATGTCGATTTTTGTAAAAGCGGCAACGGAAGCGTTGAAGCGTTATCCCGATATCAATGCTTCGATTGATGGTGACGATGTGGTGTATCACGGCTTCTGTGATATCGGCATAGCGGTCTCATCTGATCGAGGTTTGGTGGTTCCGGTGTTGCGTGATACCGAGCTCCTTTCGCTGGCACAGGTAGAAGCGCAGATCGGTGAGTACGCCGGGCGCGCCAAAGACGGCAAACTCGGTATGGATGATCTCACCGGTGGTACTTTTACGATTACCAATGGTGGTGTTTTCGGTTCACTGATGTCGACACCAATATTGAATCCTCCACAAAGTGCGATTCTCGGTATGCATACGATTCAGGATCGTCCGGTTGCACGCAACGGCGAGGTGGTTATTAAGCCTATGATGTATATAGCGCTCTCATACGATCACCGTATTGTTGATGGTCAGGGGGCGGTTGGTTTTCTGAAAACAATCAAAGAACTGGTTGAAGAGCCCGCCAAGATTCTGCTGGACATATAAAAGAACAAGAGCACAGAGTCACTCAGTTGGCTCGTTAGCTGTTGTATAATGTTTTGCGCTTCCGCGCTGTCCGGTGAGCATACTGCTTGATTATCTGGTTCTCCGGGCGGTGCCGGTCACTGCTAATCTGCGGGAGTCTCTGTTTCGTGGTTTGGTCTCATCAGCAAGGCAGCCCTTGCAAATCGGAGTAGCCAATGTCTGATAAATTTGATGTCATTGTAATCGGTGGAGGTCCGGCGGGGTATGTCGCTGCCATCCGCTGTGCGCAACTGGGGTTGAACACTGCCTGCGTTGAAAAATGGATAAACAAGCAAGGTAAGCCGGCACTGGGTGGTACGTGCCTCAATGTCGGCTGTATACCATCCAAAGCGCTGCTCGAAGCCAGTCAGCGTTACTACGATGCGCTGCATCATTTTGATGACTTTGGTATTACCGCCACCTCGGTAAGTGCCGATGTGCCGCAGATGATTGCTAAAAAAGACAAGATTGTGCAGGAGCTTACCGGTGGTATAGAAGGTCTGTTCAAAGCCAATAAAATTACCTGGATCCAGGGCACCGGATCACTGCTTCCTGAGAAGCAGGTAGCCGTCACTGATCTGAACAATATCGCAGCTACTTATTCGGCTGAACACATT
This sequence comes from uncultured Granulosicoccaceae bacterium, assembly GCA_937998875.1. Taxonomy (GTDB): domain Bacteria; phylum Pseudomonadota; class Gammaproteobacteria; order Granulosicoccales; family Granulosicoccaceae. The sequence goes on along the minus strand of CALLBO010000031.1, from coordinate 52,544 downwards.
ATTCTTGCCACCGGATCAAATTCCATAGAGATACCTTCTGCACCGTTGCAGGGAGATATCATTGTCGATTCTTCCGGCGCGCTTGACTGGGAAACAGTACCTGAAAAACTTTGTGTGATCGGCGCCGGGGTTATCGGTCTGGAGCTTGGTAGCGTCTGGCGCAGACTTGGCTCTGAAGTGGTAGTGCTTGAAGCGCAGGATACCTTTTTGCCAATGGTCGATGATCAAATTGCCCGTGAATCTTTAAAGCAGTTCACCCAACAGGGATTAGACATCAAGCTCGGCGCACGCGTTATGGCATCAACCGTAAACGGTAACAAGGTCGACATACAATACACCGATAAACACGGTGATCAGCAACTGCAGGTTGACCGTGTAATTGTAGCGGTTGGTCGCCGATCAAATATCGACAACCTGACATTGCCGGAAACTGATTTGCTAATTGATGAACGCGGTCTGGTGCACGTTAACGGTGCCTGTGAAACTAACCTTCCCGGTGTCTGGGCAATTGGTGATCTGGTTCGCGGCCCGATGTTGGCACACAAGGGTTCGGAAGAAGGGGTTGCAGTCGCAGAACGCATAGCGGGTAAGCATAGCCACCTCAACTATGATGCAATTCCGTCTGTTATTTATACGCATCCCGAAATTTCGTGGGTGGGTAAAACCGAACAACAACTCAAGGAAGAAGGCGTTAATTATAAAAAAGGTGTTTTCCCCTTTATGGCCAGTGGTCGGGCCAAAGCGATGCAGGACACAGCCGGTACTGTAAAAATATTAGCAGATGCAAATACGGATGCCGTGCTCGGTATGCACATTGTTGGCGCACATAGTTCAGAGTTGATCGGACACGGTGTACTTACGCTGGAGTTTGAAGGCACTATTGAAGATATAGCGCATACCGTGTTTGCTCACCCTACGCTTTCTGAAGCAATTCACGAAGCGGCTCTCGGTGCAGATGGTCGTGCGATTCACATACCGAATAGAAACCGGTAATTTAAAACTGGTAAGGCAAATCGAATACATGTGTTGCTACTGGCAGGCACGTGCAACCATTCAAATAATCAACGGAGATTATTCACTACATGAATATTCATGAATACCAGGCGAAAAAACTGTTGGCCGGATTCGGTGTCGCAGTTTCAAAAGGTGAGCCGATACTTGCTGCCTCGGATATTGATTCCGCCATCGATAACACGCCCGGGCCGGTCTATGTGGTTAAGAGTCAGATCCATGCCGGCGGTCGCGGTAAAGGTAAATTCAAGGAACTTGCTGCAGATGCCAAAGGTGGTGTGCGGGTAAGTTTTTCTGCCGAAGAAGCCAAAGCCAACGCACATGAAATGTATGGTAATACACTGGTTACCCAGCAGACCGGACCTGCCGGCAAACAGGTGAACCGCTTATATATTGAAGACGGCGCAGATATAGAAACAGAGCTTTATCTGTCGATTCTTGTTGATCGTGAAACCAGTAAGTTCTCTTTTGTGGCATCGACAGAAGGCGGTATGGATATCGAAGCCGTAGCACACGATACACCTGAGAAAATTCACACCATTGCCATTGACGCGTTGAAAGGTATCACTGATGCAGACGTAGCGAAACTAAATGCAGCGTTTGAACTGGATGGGGTCGCAGCGGAAGACGGCAAAACATTGTTCCCGACATTGTATAAAGCATTTACGGAAAGTGATATGAGTCTGCTTGAAGTTAACCCGCTGGTGGTGCTGAAAGACGGCCACCTTCGAGTGCTGGATGCAAAAGTATCTTTTGATGGCAATGCCATGTTTCGTCAGCCCCATCTTGCGGAGCTTCGGGATGAAACCGAAGAAGATGAAAAAGAGATTGAAGCATCTAAGTACGATCTTGCCTATATCGCACTCGATGGTGACATTGGTTGCATGGTGAACGGTGCCGGTCTTGCGATGGCAACCATGGATATCATCAAGCTCTATGGTGCGGAACCTGCCAACTTTCTCGATGTGGGTGGTGGGGCTACTACCGAAAAAGTAACTGCGGCATTTAAAATTATTACCTCTGATCCGAATGTAAAAGGCATTCTGGTTAATATTTTCGGCGGCATTATGCGCTGTGACGTGATTGCCGAAGGAGTGGTCGCAGCCGTCAAAGAGGTTGGTCTCAGTGTGCCGCTGGTGGTTCGCCTTGAGGGCACCAAGGTTCAGGAAGGTAAAGATATTATTAACAACAGTGATGTCAATGTGATTGCCGCCGATGATCTGGATGATGCAGCCCAGAAAATTGTTAAAGCGGTCAAGGGGTAGAGCTCATGTCAATACTAATCAATAAAGACACTAAAGTACTTGTACAGGGCTTAACAGGAAAGACTGGTACATTTCATACAGAACAGGCACTGGCGTATCACGGCACCAGGATGGTGGGTGGTATTCATCCCAAGAAGGGTGGCACGACGTGGACCTCTGAAAACGGTGATTCCAAAGGTACTGAGCTACCGGTTTTTGCCACTGTTAAAGAAGGCATGGCTGAAACGGGCGCCAATGCTTCTGTGGTTTATGTACCACCGGCAGGTGCTGCGGCAGCAATCGTTGAAGCGATTGATGCAGTGGTACCGCTGATTATCTGTATAACAGAAGGTGTGCCTGTCAGAGATATGGTGAATGTGAAAGCCAGACTTCAAGATTCCAGTTCGCGTCTGGTTGGTCCAAACTGTCCCGGCTTGCTAACACCCGATCAGTGCAAGATAGGCATCATGCCCGGTACCATATTCAAGAACGGTTCTGTTGGTGTGGTGTCGCGCTCAGGGACACTAACTTATGAAGCGGTTTATCAAACCACTATGGCAGGATTGGGTCAGACAACGGCTGTTGGTATTGGCGGTGATCCGGTAAAAGGCACAGAGTTCATAGATGTGCTCGATCTTTTTCTCGATGATGACGATACCAAATCAATCATTATGATTGGCGAAATTGGTGGTTCCGCCGAGGAGGAGGCTTCTGAGTGGTTATCCGAACAGGCAGCAAAGGGTCGTAAGAAACCGGTTGCGGGATTTATAGCAGGTCGTACTGCACCGCCGGGTCGAACCATGGGTCACGCCGGTGCAGTTATTTCCGGTGGTAAAGGCGGCGCGGAAGACAAGATCGCTGCGATGGAAAGTGCGGGCATAGTTGTATCGCCATCACCGGCTAAGCTTGGTGAGACACTTTTAAAAACTATCGGCTGATTCCGGCTGGTTCGCCAAGGATCGGCTCAGGTAACAAATGGCTGGTACGGATAAGAGCGGCGCAATGCCGCTCTTGTTTGCTTTACATTAAATTGTTAGGCCCATCACATACTGTTGATGGTACAAAATCAAATACCGCAAGTTTAATTTTGCCAGTGCTATGACCTAGTGCTATGACCTAGTGCTATGACCCATTGCCATGACCGGGTGCTATGGCATTGACACTGTCAAGGTAATCGCGTTTTACCGGGATAGCTTTTACTCAAAGTCTTATCCACCGTACGCGGTTATCGGTTTGCACCTGAACTGTGAAGTGACTCAAAACATCAGTTTATTGTCGGCAATCGATCCAAATTCGATTTGACTAATTCGCCATAGTAACCTTGTGCGTCCAATGGTACAGAATATGTAGTGTCGTCAGTAATAACGAGTTTTTGAAGGCTTGGAGACACGATGATCCTGGTACTGGGCACCGCAGAAGACCGACATGCGGCGGCGATATACAACAAAATAGTGGCCCGGGGAACTCGTGTTGCATACTTTGATTCCCGTCTCTATCCCAAAGATATGACGCTAACTTTTGACGGTGCGTTGCCGATGTCCGGCACGATTCGCTACCGTGATGGTCAATCCGCAATCGATCTGTCTGCAGTTAACTGTATCTATTGCCGCCAGTGGGAGGATCTGGTTAGTGGTATGTCGACAGGCTATCAGGACGAAGTCGAGCTGCGTGAGACCGAAGCGTCACTCGGCAGTCTATTTCGTGGTCTTGAGTGCAGTTGGGTAAACCCGATTGACTCGCTAAATAATTCGCGTTACAGAATTCATCAGCTGCAGAAAATTCGCTCGCAAGGTATTCGCGTACCGGAAATTATTGTCAGTAATGACTTTCGACGTGTGCAGGCGTTCTTCAGCATGACCGAAGAGAAGCTGCTTTATCGTCCGTCGGGCTGGTCAGATTCTAACTGGAACATTGGGCAGATTGATGATATCGGTCGTCTAATTTCTGACCTGCCAGGTACACCGGTTGAGTATCAGGAGAATATTCCGGGTGATCAGGTACGTGCTTATGTGATCGGTGACTCGGTGTTTGCCGGTGTGGTTGAATCGATAGAAGGTGATTTTACCGGCACGATGGGTGGCGACTACGTCAGGCCGATTGAACTGCCACAAGAAGCCAAGCGCACTTGTATTCGCGCATCAGCGACACTCGATTTAATGTTCTGTTCTGTGGATTTAAGGATTACACCAGAGGGAGAATTTGCGGTGGTTGATGTGGATGCCAATCCGATGTTTATGCACTTTGAACAAACCACTCGATTGCCGATCAGCGACCGATTGGTTGAGCTTCTGATCGCATCAGATGTGGACGCCTACGACTCCCGCATGTCCATGAATGCTGCATAGACGTTGCGTGGTTTTGCTGCCACCGGCATTGCCGTCTAAACTACCCGTTTCCGGACGACTATGTCATTAGGGGTTTACAAGTGGTTAACGCGGCTTAATGAAACAGTAATGACGGCACAGCTCTACATTCTATCGGCCCCGTCAGGTGCCGGGAAAACCAGCATGGTACGTGAAGCGTGTTCACGCCTCGACGATCTGGTGGTTTCTGTCTCGCACACTACCAGGCCAAAGCGGCCGAAGGACACGGACGGCGTCGATTATCATTTTGTTGAACAGGAAACCTTTCATCAGATGATCGCCGATGCCGATTTCCTTGAGCATGCTCAGGTGTTCGACAACTTCTACGGCACATCACACAAAACAGTCGAGGCAACGCTGGCCAGTGGTAAGGATGTGTTGTTGGAAATCGACTGGCAGGGTGCTGATCAGGTGCGCAGGCTCATCCCTGAGGCCTGTAGTATTTTCATTGTGCCGCCGTCTCGTGAAACGCTTGAACATCGTCTGCGTGGACGGGCCAGCGACTCGGAAGAGGTAATTGAAAGGCGCATTGCCGAGGCTGTTTCTGATATGCAGCACTTTTCAAACTACGACTATCTGATCATCAACGATGACTTTGAGCGGGCGGTTGATGAGCTATGCGCAATTGTTATCGCAAAGCGCGTTGAAGTGAGCCGTCAGACGCAGCAACGGTCTGCTTTATTGTCTTCTCTGCTCGGGTAGTTACACTTCAGCGGTGGCGGTTTGGCAGTTCCGTAGATAAGCGGTTGTTTTCTGACTGAATGTCACTAAAATGAGGGGAGTTGATGCACAAACACTAACCCCAATTTAACTGCGCTCTGCCTCGTGTGAGGGCAGGATCAAAACAAGACCGGAGAATATCTTGGCACGAGTTACCGTAGAAGACTGTCTGGAACACGTTGACAATCGCTTTGAGCTTGTTTTGCAGGCTTCTAAACGCGCACGAAAAATTTCCTTAGGCGCCGAGCCTTTGGTGCCGGTTGAAAATGACAAGCCGACCGTTGTTGCGTTGCGTGAAATCGCGCAGGGATTAATCAGGAAAGAAATGTTGGAAGATACGCCGCCGGTAATGCCTGTTGAGGAAACGGCCAGTGAAGAATCCCCATCCATTACCCCTACGGGCATTTGAGACACCAACACTTAACGTGGCAGTGCCCTCACTGACACGTTCTGCCAACCGTGCTGACCAGCCGTCAGCTACGGCTGTCGATACGCCCCTGGAAACTGATCCAGACACAGAAACCGGTATGACCGCTGGTATGACCGCTGCACTGAGGCCCGAGTCCGGTCAGTCTTCGGATATTGATGAGCTTTGCAAGTTCATGCGGAGACGCTTCGATGAAGCGCAAATAGAAGAGGTCAGAGCTGCGTACACGCTCGCCGAAAGAGCCCATACTGGCCAGAGCCGTGTTAGCGGCGAACCCTATATTTCTCATCCACTCGCGGTTGCGCGAATCGTATTCGAATTAAACATGGATCACCGCAGTGTGATGGCGGCACTACTGCATGATGTTGTGGAAGATACTTCCGTCTCAGTCGAGCAGATTACCGAACACTTCGGCGATGATGTCGCTGTGCTAGTCGATGGTCTAAGCAAGCTCACGCATCTTAAGTTCAAGTCCCGTGCAGAAGCTCAGGCGGCGAATTTTCAGAAGATGTTGCTCGCCATGGTAGACGATATCCGCGTTATTCTAATCAAGCTTGCCGACCGGATCCATAACATGCGCACGCTCGGCGTAATGCCTGATGAAAAGCGCCGTCGTATTGCTCGCGAAACGCTGGAAGTCTATGCGCCGATTGCCAACCGGCTTGGCATTTACCGAATGAAGAACGAGCTCGAAGACCTCGGCTTTAAAGCTCTGTATCCGGCACGCTACAGAGTCCTGGCAGAGGCTGTCAACAAGCGACAGAAAGATCGCGTTGAACTTGTGCAGAAGTTCGAAATTTTAGCCATTGCAAAACTTGAGCAGGCGGGCCTCAATGCAGAGGTCCATGGACGCGAAAAGCATTTGTACAGTTTGTATCAGAAGATGCGGAAGAAGCGATCAGCGTTCGAAGATATCTTTGATATGTTTGCTGTGCGTGTAGTGGTTGACACCATAGATGAATGTTATCGCGCACTTGGCGTTATGCATCAGGTGCACAATCCGTTGCCTAAGCAATTTAAAGACTACATTGTTATCCCCAAAAGCAACGGTTACCAGTCATTGCATACTGTGTTGTTGAGTCCGGCAGCAGTGCCAATTGAAGTGCAAATAAGAACCAAAGAAATGGATCGCTTTGCGGAAACTGGTGTTGCCGCACACTGGATGTACAAAGAAGGACAATCAAATAGCGCGCAACAGCGAGCTCATCAATGGCTGACCAATCTGCTCGATATTAAAAATACCAGTGAAGATTCGCTGGAGTTTTATGAGAATGTAAAGGTTGATCTTTTCCCTGATGAGATCTATGTGTTTTCTCCGGAGGGTGATATCTATCGTTTGCCGCAAGGTGCTACTGCAGTTGATTTTGCCTATCAGGTACATTCAGACATCGGTAACAGTTGTCTCACAGCGAAGGTCGATCGAAAGCCTGTGTCTTTGAGCATGCCTCTCGAATCCGGCCAGACGGTGGAGATTATTCGTTCTGATACACAGCGACCCAGTCCGTACTGGCTGAACTTTGTTGTGACACCCAAAGCGCGGAGTGCCGTTAGAAACTTTATAAAAAATCAGAGTGAGGACAAAACCATCGAGTTTGGCATCACTTTGCTGGGTAGGGCTCTAAAGCGACACAACACTAAGATCGAAGACATCGATCAAGCTGCAATTGCCTCCCTGCTAAAGCAACTGGAATTAGATGATCTGACCGGACTTCACAAAGAGATCGGTCTTGGAAATCATATCCCTAGCATGGTAGCGGCATGGCTCCTGAATGAAGGTGACTCCAATGCCGAGATTACTCGAAAACTTCCGGTCAACAAAGAATCTGATCCAGGGCCGTTGATCGTTGAAGGCGGTGAAGATGCGATTATCTCACTGGCCAAATGTTGTCAGCCGATTCCCGGTGACAATATTCAGGGCATGATCACCGCCGGTAAAGGTGTATTAGTACACCGCACAGAGTGTAAGAATGTAGGGCGTCAAAGGCGTCGCTCAAAAGAATGGGTAGCTGTAGTCTGGAGTGCTGATACCAATGGCGCATTTCAAACCAATGTTATTGTTGAGATCAACAACGTGCCGGGTGTGCTAGCCAAGGTGGCAAATGTCATGTCAGAGATGGGATCAAATATTGAAGACATACGTTTTGATCGTAGTGATCAGGCGATCAGTATTTTGAATTTCACGATTAGTGTGGCAGACCGCAATCATCTTGGTCGATTGATCAAACGCGTCAGAAGCCTGTATGCGGTGCATCGCGCACGGCGTGCTACCTCCTGAATTTTTTATATCTGCTTCCTATATACTTGTCGTGCGCTTAGATCATTTGGTCAAGTGTTTGCCCGAACAAGAACCTTTGCCGCATAGCTTTAAACAAGCTTGGCCTGAATAAATCAAGAGAAAGTCATGACCAGAGAAATCATCGCAACCAAAAATGCCCCCGGTGCTATTGGTGCTTACTCACAGGCAGTGAAGGCTGGTAATACCGTGTATATCTCAGGGCAGATTCCTTTGGTACCGGCGACGATGGAAGTAGTTGCGGGTGATGTTGTGGCTCAAATCAGGCAGGTTTTTGAAAATCTTGCGGCAGTTTGTGAGGCATCAGGTGGCGGCTTGCGGGACATCGTCAAGTTAACGGTTTATCTGACAGACCTTAAAGACTTTGGTCATGTGAATGAGGTTATGGCAGATTTTTTTCAAGAACCATATCCTGCGCGTGCCGCGATTGGTGTTGCACAACTTCCCAAAGATGTACCGGTAGAAGTTGATGCGATAATGGTGCTTGGCTAAAAACTGCACTACTATTTCGTGCGGGTCTGGATGTATGGATCTTACGTCAGTTGCGGTCACAAAATTAAAGGGCGTCGGCCCTAAGCTTGCCGAAAAACTTAAACGTCTGAAGATTACATCGCTTCAGGATGTGTTGTTTCACCTGCCCTTACGCTATCAGGATCGTACCCGGATAGTGGCGATTGCTGATCTGGTACCGGGTCTCGAAGTAATGACAACAGGTATGGTCGTCAGCTGCGAGGTTCTGTTTCGACGCCGACGGTCATTGTTGTGTGTAATCACTGATCGCCAGGGAAATCAGTTATCGCTGCGTTTCTTCCACTTTAATCAACAACAGCAGCAGCGATTGCGGGTTGGCAGCCAGGTTCGCTGCTTCGGTGAAGTGCGGCGTGGACCACAGCAGCTTGAAATAGTGCACCCTGAGTTTCAAATTGTCTCAACCGGTGCCGGCTCATCAGCAGCACCCGAAAATGCCCTGACGCCGGTGTATCCGGTTACCGAAGGACTGCATCAGTTATCGATGCGAAAAATCACTGATGCCGCGTTGGCACACTTGAAATCATCTGATGTTGAAGAGCTGCTGCCGGCTTCGGCGAATAGTGGCATCTCTTTAAAACAGGCATTGATAACGGTGCATCGACCCGGGCCCGATGTAGATATCGACGCGTTGTTGCAGGGCAGGCATGTTGCGGTGCAACGGCTGGTACTGGAAGAACTGATAGCGCACCGCTTAAGTGTACAGCAGATCCGCAATGCGATTAAACAACAGGGTGCGCCGGTGATAAATCCAGAAGGCGATCTTTGCCCACGACTGATTAGTTCGCTGGCCTTTACGTTGACCGGTGCACAGCAACGGGTGATACAAGAAATACAGGCTGACCTTAGCGATGGTATACCGATGCTAAGGCTCGTGCAGGGTGATGTAGGTTCTGGTAAAACACTGGTCGCAGCAGCAGCGGCTGCATTAGTGGTAGATGCCGGTTACCAGGTTGCCGTTATGGCACCGACAGAAATTCTGGCAGAGCAGCACTTACTAAGTTTTAGTGGCTGGTTTGAACCGTTGGGCTTAAAAATAGGTTGGTTAAAAGGAAAGCTTGGTGCAAAGCAAAAACGCGATGCGCTGGAGTCGATCGCTATGGGCCAGACCAGAATTGCGATCGGCACGCATGCCTTGTTTCAGCAGGATGTCAGCTTTAAAAAGCTTGGATTAACTATTGTTGATGAACAGCATCGCTTCGGAGTACATCAAAGATTATCACTGCGCGAAAAAGGTGTTGCTGGCGATGTGGTGCCACATCAGTTGACGATGACGGCAACCCCCATCCCCAGAACGCTTGCAATGACCTCTTATGCCGATCTTGATTATTCGGTGATCGATGAATTACCTCCGGGTCGTCAGGCCATTACCACGGTTGCTATTCCCAACACTCGACGTTTACAGGTAGTTGAACGTGTGGCAGAGGCAATTAAGTCAGGCAGGCAGGTTTACTGGGTTTGCACGTTAATCGAGGAGTCTGAAGCATTGCAGGCCAATGCTGCAGAAGATACGTTGGTTGAATTGCAGGAATGTCTGCCAGATGCACGTGTGTCACTGGTGCATGGCAGAATGAATCCGGCCGACAAAGAACAGGCGATGGTGAATTTCAAAAACCATGCGTCCGATTTACTGGTTGCTACGACCGTGATTGAAGTTGGTGTTGATGTGCCAAACGCGTCGTTAATAATAATCGAAAACGCGGAACGACTTGGCTTATCGCAGTTGCATCAGTTACGTGGTCGTGTCGGCCGTGGTTCTGTGCAGAGCAGTTGTGTACTCCTGTTCGAGCAGGGTTTGAGCCAGCGTGCACGCGATCGAATCAGCACGTTGCGGGAAACCAGTGACGGGTTTCTGATCGCCGAGCGTGATCTTGAGTTGCGAGGCGCAGGTGAAGTACTGGGCACGCGGCAGACCGGGAGTGCACAGTTTAGAATTGCTGACTTAATGCGTGACAAAAAGCTGTTGCCGACAGTGAAAAATATCACTGACGACATCACCGTGAACTACCCTGAACGGGTGATGCCGCTGATTATGCGTTGGTTGGGTGAAGAGTCTCCAGATTACGGTAATGTCTGAATGGTCAGAATTCGGTCTGATCGTGCTGTTTGTGACAGACTGGTTTCGATCCCGCTGTGACAGGTGCGATCCGCGCCAATGTGATCCGGTGCTCAAGCATCGAAGTTTGCGCGAATTAACTAAATTAACTAACGGAAAAGAGAACACAGAAGAAGAAAGATCGCCTCCTTATTGGTAGTATACGAGCGGATGGGGTCGAATTTTGCCCGGTACTTACGTAAATTAAGTTCCGCGCTATTTGATTTGCCTATCATGATTGGTCCAGTGAGGCCGTAAATCGTACTTCAATGCTCAAAAACAACAGCTACTAATACAGGTTGTCCTGAATCTGCAGCTAAGATCTAAGTCTGTAGATGAGACTCTAAATGTCCGTAATCCTAATTTCGAGTAGACCCGCAGATGCCGCAGAGGCTCAAAAATCGGCTAGCATTATCCAGGTCGTTTAACTCCGATACCCGCACATGCAAAGATCGAAGTTAGAAATGGACAAACCTATTTTCGTAGTTGGTCCTTCGCGTTCTGGAACCACCATGATGAGCGATGTGCTCAATGGGCATAGCGCCGTAAACATCGCACCTGAAACGCATTTTTTCGATGATCTGCGAACTACCTTCGATGCACCGGATACTCAGGTTCTCAGCGGTGATGACCTTGAGCATGTGCAGGATTACTTCCTTGCGCAAACACATCGGCCTTTCGGGCATGGTGGTGAGGCAGGCAAAGGATGGATGAACCGCGAGGAACTCGTATCGCTTGCCAGCGAGCGTGGTGGTACTGCAGATGCCTACTTCGAGGCATATGTGATGCTGTCCGCCCGGGATGATTCGGTCAGCATTTTCGGCGAGAAGACGCCGCGACATGTATTTCGGATCGCCGATATCCTCAAGCGCTACCCGAGTGCCCGAATTGTCGGCATGATGCGTGACCCGCGTGCGGTTACGGCGTCTTATCGGGACTGGCGCAATCAAGGTGGTTTTGATCTGGAAGCTGACCCGGAACACGCGGTGATTCTTGAGGAAGAAATGGTTCGCGCTCGCCGTTCCTATCATCCATTGATTCTTGCCATGTTGTGGCGTGGTCAGGCGGGCTCGATGCTCAGTGCTGCAAAAGAGTTTGGCTCAGACAGAGTTTATATACAGAAATATGAAGACCTGGTCGCCGATCCTGAACCTCAGGCCCGCAAGCTTTGTAACTGGCTCGGTCTTACGTTCAGCGATGAGATGATGAATGTCGCCATGAGCAACAGCTCGTTCTCCGGGGTCAACAACGACCAGGGTATCTCCACGGAAGCACTTGCACGCTGGAAGACACGCCTCGATGACACCGAGATTGCGTTGATTCAATCCGTTGCTAAAACCAAGATGACGGAGGCCGGGTATCACCTCGAACCTGTGTCAGCGTCGGTTACCGGACGTATGGTCGGTTACGGTACGTTTCCGCTGGCACTGGGTCGCAGTTTTGCGGCTAATAAAGATCGCGTTGGCAACCCGGTAAGCTACATCGCACAGCGGCTCAAGAATTTGTAGTGGTTGCAATGCGAGCTTTTTGTGCAGCGATACTTACTGTGCAGCAGATCGCTTAGTCAGTTTGTATTCCACCGTGAGCAGTATCAGTACTGCCACCCCGCCGGCGATCATCCCATACAGGTGGGCATTAACGATAACGTTGCCTCCGGTTATGGTTTCACTCGATTCCACTGCGCCATAGATCTGTTCCCAGACCACCTTGCCAATCGTATAAGCGCCTATCAAACACGCAATGAATTTGTGATTTCGAAACTCCGCAATAGCACCACCGAGCAGTAGTCCATAAAGCGCTCCGGACAGACCCACATACCAACTGAGATGCGGATCAAAAAGCAGTAAGCCGATACCAACACCTAACATTGAAATCAATCCCGTGAGAGCCCACTGTCTGACAGTTAACGCATGTGCCAGCAGTATGGTAATCATGGCCAGGCCAGCCAGATTCAGCAGCAGGTGCGGATAGCCGAGGTGCACCAGATTGCCGGTCAGAACGCGCCACCATTCGCCGGATTCCAGGATTTCTGCGCGACCATAACGCAGTGGTACCTCTAAACCCAGGACTTGAAAAACAGTGCTGCTGACACCAACAACAACAGCAAGGATCCAGGCTTTCAGATTGTTTGCATGGTTCGGCGTTATAACGTGCTTATCCGGTACATTTTTAGAGGGTTTCAAAGTCGGATGACGCTCATATGGCCCGGATTTTATCAAACAGTAACCGGTGTGATCGGCCTGGCGGCTATAATTCGGCACCTGCCGTGGCCGGGCGAAAAATTAGTTAACAAAGGCTGGCGGGAACTAGTAAAGTTCTTGCACGTCAATTCTACACGAACAGAAATCAACCCGGAGTTGAACAGTGAACTCAAGTACTTACCCTGCAGGTTTATCATGCAACAGCAGATCCAACAGACGTCAAACCGGTTTCAGTTTGATCGAGTTGATTGCGGTGGTCGCCATTCTGGGCATTCTCGCCGCCGTTGTTGCACCCAATATTCTTGGCGCACCCGGTAAAGCGCGGGTTACCCGAGCGAAGACTGATATCACCGCGATCGTCAGCGCGTTGCAAACTTACAAGCTGGATAATTTTACCTACCCGACCACTGATCAGGGTCTTCAGGCGCTGGTGGAACAACCCACTGGTGACCCGGAAGCGCCGAACTGGCAGGACGGCGGGTACCTGACCAGCATGCCCAAAGATCCCTGGGGTCGCGACTATCTGTATGTAAGTCCGGGTGAAAACGGCGATATCGATGTCTACACGCTTGGCGCTGATGGTCAAACGGGTGGTGAAAGCGAGAATGCTGACATCGGTAACTGGGAAGAGCCGGCAACTTAAGCAGCCGGTTGAAACGCCATGCGACACAGGCAAAGTGGTTTCAGTCTGCTCGAGCTTATTGTCGTAATAGCGATCATGGCTACTGTTACAGGTGTCGTGGTTCCGCGCATTAACTTTGGTGGTGATAAAAAGCAAATTCGAACAGAAGCAACCCGGCTTGCGGAGTTATTTCGGCGTGCCTCGGATGAGTCCATTTTTAAGAACGCCCAGCTGGGCATTATCTTCACAGACAGTGACTATCAGTTTTTAAAGCTTGAAGGTGGCAACCGGGACGGCAAATGGGTGCAGTTTGAAGATGGCACTTTTCGTAAGCGAGAGTGGCCGGAAGACTTTGAGGTAGAGCTGGAAATTGCCGGAGTATCAGTGGTGCTTGAATCACCCGAAGATCTTAAGTTTGATGAGAAAACCCGACCCCAGGTGATGATGTTGTCCAACGGCGAGATCATGCCTGATTTTAAAATCATCATCGATAAGGGGCTGCTGGATGATCGCTGGAAAGTGGCAACCGGTGTTGATGAGCTGATTGAGCTTGGTATCGATGGCGAAGATTCATTTTGATCGGACCACTTTCCAATAGCATCTGTGTAAAAGGCCCTCTTTTTCAACAGAGGGTCAAACATGCCGTGGCTCAGCGTGGCTTCACATTGATGGAGGTGCTCGTCGCGCTTGCCATTATTGCAATTGTGCTGGGCGCGCTGGTGCAGGCAGCAGGCGCGTCAGCCTCCAATGCCAGCAGGATTCGCGATAAAACCGTGGCTCAGTGGGTGGCTGCCAACCGATTGGCTGAGTTACAGATTTCCGGCACTTTCCCGGAGACGGGGACCAAAACAGGTGAGACTGAAATGCTGGGGCGGGACTGGCATTGGAAAACGCGAGTACAGGAAGTCGAAGATGAAGATCTCCGACGCGTCGATATTGAAATTCGTAAGACTGAAGATGCAAAAAACCCGATTGTGACAGTTGCAGGCTTTGTCAGTCACCCAAGGCTGCAGAGTCAAAACACGTCTCAACCCTGATACACTGTGTGTCCGATTTGTTTGTATCAACTCTATGCGCCAACGAGGATTTACCTTACTCGAGCTGATAGTTGCGATTGCCATATTGGCGATCATGGCAGGTGCTGCCTATGCCGGCTGGTTTAACGTTACCCGAATTGCGCAAAGCTCCGAAAGAGTTGTCGAGAGTTACGATGCGATGGAGCGAACTTTCTATTGGTTGCAGGAAGATTTCGAACAGATCGTCAACCGCGATATGGTTGATGAGCTGGGAGGCAAACGCAAAAGTATCGAGGTTAGTCAGGCGGGTGGTTTTGTCGTAGCGGTAACGCGCGGTGGTTGGGCCAATCCTGCTTTGCTGCAATTGCCGCCGCGCAGCGATTTACAAAGAGTTGCATACATTCTTGATGATGAGCAGCGCTTACTCAGGCGTTATTGGTATCACGTTGACCGCTTTGATTTGAATGCCTATCGTGAGAGAAAACTACTCGACAATGTTGATGCGATTACCTTCCGGTTTTTGGATTTGAGTGGCAAATGGCAAAACACCTGGCCACCTGAAGATAATACTGATGACGATTTTGCCTTGTTGCCCAGAGCGGTTGAAACAACAATTGAAGTTGAAGGTATCGGTTCGGTGAGCCGCCTTTTCGTACTGCCTTATTGAATTGTATTGCGATATTTAATGAAAGTTAAAGATGAATAGTCCAATGCAAACACACTCTCGATCTTGTAGAAAGCAGTTAACGCGTGAATGTGGTGCAGCGCTCGTTACCACGTTGTTAATGGTGGCGTTGATCACCGTGACGGTAACTTCAATGGCGACAAAGCAACAGCGTACTATTCAACTGGCGCAGAATCGACAGGCGCAGCTGCAACTTAGAAACCTGGCAGCAGCGGGTGAAAAGTTTTCCATGGCGGTATTGCGACGCGATAAACAGGAGCAGGAGCGAGGTGGTTCGGACAGCACTGAGGACTACTGGGCTCAGAGCCTGCCACCAGTGCCCATCGACGGTGCGACTGTTGAGGGTTGTGTTATTGACCTGCAAGGTAAGTTCAATCTGAACAATCTTGTTGACGAGGAAGGTAACGTTGATGAACTGGAATTTCAGATTCTTCAGCGATTGTTAACTGCGCTGACTATAGACTCTATCAAGGCCGCTGCAATCCGGGACTGGATAGACTCGAATATAGATGTTACCGGCGCAGATGGTGCCGAAGATGATTTTTATACCAGCCAGACACCTGCTTACCGTGCCGCGAATGGTCCAATGGTCAGTCCTACCGAGTTATTACTGGTGAAGGGGTTTCGCGTTATTGATGAAGGTGGTTTGGATGACTATGACGTGTTGCTTCCACATATTGCTACTCTACCCACTTCGGGCAGTGTGATTAACGTTAATACCGCATCAAGTGCGGTGTTGGCATCACTGGCGCCACATATGTCATCGATTGCGGATGAAATTAAAGTTGTCGATGATGGGTACTGGCAAGAGTATCCCGGGTGTCCTGAAGGTGGTGGATTGCTAGATTCATTGTTGAATGCCGAAGACGAGGAAGGCGGTGATTCTTCAGACCAGGGCGTTGATCCCGCTGCTGATCCAAATGTCGATAATGAACAGGAGGAAGAAGGCGGATTCACCTATGAAAGCATCGAAAGTTTTTTGCAGGATACTATTAATCCGGAAGATCCGGATAACCCGGAAGTAAATATTGATGACACCCAGGTCAATATAAAGAGCGATTATTATTTGACCCGTGTGACCGTTACGCGGGACGATATCACCCTGACGCAGTACACCACCTTTGAACGTGATAATAACGGTTCAATGAAAGTCATTAGACGTTCTCGTGGTGGATTGTAGTAGTGCTTAAAAGTAACCGATTGGATTAGCTATGGCGCAATACTTACTGACTTACTTGCCGCGTACCGGTGACGATTATCTTCGCTGGTGTGTTTGTGATGGTAAAGGTGGTGTGGTTGATCACGCTGATCATGGAACGTTTGAGCAGGCAGCCCGGGCTGCTGAACGCCGGCGTGTTGTTATGGTGGTAGCGGGAACCGAACTGCTGATGGAAGAAGTGGAAGTTCCGGCAACTAACCTTGCCAAGGCACTTAAAGCAGTCCCGTACATGCTTGAGGAGCAACTGGCGCAGGATGTTGAAGCCTGTCACTTTGCATTTGGTAACAAGCTTGATAGTGGCAAGGTTCCGGTTGTCGTCATTGCCAGACGAAGCCTTGTGTGGATTCAGGAAATGGCAGACAGCGTGAATATGAATCTGCTTGAGATTATCCCTGAGACTCTGGCAATCCCGTCTTCTGAGGATAGCTGGACTGTGATGACCAACAACGGTCATGCCACAGTGCGGCTTTCACCGTTCCGCGGCTTCTCCTGTGATACCGATATGTTGCCAATGCTATTAGAAAACGCCATTGCCGGTGCAACTCCTGAACAAATTGAAGATGAGATTCGTCGAACCAGGCACTTTGCCTGCGGACCTGATGACTATGAGTTGCATCCGCAAGTCAGAACTGAGTTTTCGCGCACTGAAGTTGGTCTCTTTGCAAGAGGCTTAAACGAGTACAAAAAACCTTCCGACAAGATTAATCTTCTACAAGGTGACTTTGGAAAAACAGAAGCCCTCGACAAGGCGTGGAAACCATGGCGCGTACCAGCAGCGCTTGTCGCTACCCTGCTAGCGCTTTGGGGTGGTACAAGTTTTCTGCAGTACCAGCAGCTGGGTGTTGAAGAATCGCGACTTAACAGTGAGATGGTCAGTACGCTTAAAACTGCATTTCCGTCAGTTCAAAACCCGGAGCGTGATCCGTTGAGACAGATGCGCTCAAGACTGAAAGCTAATACCGGTAGTGGAATTGATGACACCAGTTTTGTTGTCATGATGTCCGCAATCGGTGCTGCACTGAATGAACTGAAAGAGCCGGTTGTAAGTAGTATTAATTTTAAAAGAGGGCAGCTTGATATAGTGCTTGAGGCAGAATCACTTCAGGATGTAGACAAGCTTAAATCCAGTCTTGAGCAGGAGCAACAGCTGGTGGCGAATGTGCAATCAGCCGTTAAAGAGAAAGAAAGAATCAAAGCGCGCTTGCGAGTGGAGACGAAATCATGAGTATCAAAGAGTGGTACACCTCGCAAACTCCGCGGGAGCAGTTTATTGTCGCGGCAACTGCAATTGTGGGTATTGGTGCGTTGCTGTACACCTTGGCCTACAAACCCTTGAGTACCGGCATAGCCTCCAGACAGGTTTCAGTTGCGGCGAAACAACGCGATCTCGATTGGATGAAACAACAGGGACCAGTCACCACTGCCGGTGGTCAGGCAATACAACCTATGGACAAAGCACCTTATCTGTTGCTCGATGAAGCGATAAAAAGGGCCCGTATCTCGACACCGGAACGGGTAACACCGGATGGAAGCCAGGGTGCCAGAGCGCAGTTTTCGAAAGTGGAATTTAATAAGTTGTTGCAAGTACTAGGCGGACTTGAACAAACTTATGGTCTTTCTGTTAAGACTATTAATCTAAGTCGCAAGGATGCAGGCGAGGTGAGCGCACGTCTAAGTCTGGAGGCAAGCCTGTGAGAATAGTCGGTTTGTTTTTGCTTGGTCTGCTGGCATTTGCAGTTACCGCAATATGGAAATTCCCTGCCGAAGGAATACTGCCCTATGTTAATACCGCGCCGGTTGTTCTCAGCGGTGTGAAAGGCACGGTATGGAACGGCTCGGCACAATCTGTCGTTGCCCCTGAACCGGCACTGCCGTTAACCAATGTACAGTGGAAAGCAAAGCCTTTGACATTGTTGTCTGGCAGCGCTGGTGCAGACATCAATTTTGAAGTACTCGGTGGCAAAGGCGAAGGGCTGGTTAAACGTAATCTCGCTGGCAATGTTTTGGTGACCGACGGCAACTACCGGGTGCCTGCCAGCCGGCTCGAGCAGTTTCTGCCGTTACCAGTTGCCGAATTCGGTGGCATCGTCCAGGCAAACATTCAAGAACTTGAACTGGAAAATAACCTGCTGAAGCGTACGCTTGGCTCGCTGACCTGGAGCAAGGCAGAAATAAAAAATACCGTTCAACTCGGTGAAGTTTTGTTCGATATCGTACCGCAGGGTGAACAACACATTGGTAAGCTGAGTAATACCGACGGGCAACTGGACCTGCGCGGCGAAGTGTTACTTGATCAGGCCGGCAACTACAAAGCCGATATCCAGATTCAACCTACAGCTGAAACACCGCCACAAGTCAGCGGTCTTCTCGGCATGCTTGGCCAGCCTGCAAGTGATGGCAGTTATCGAATCCGCAACAATGGCAATATTCAGAACCTGCAATTTTGATCATATCCGGGCCCACGTTGGCCTGTATTGTGCCGTAGCTTTTATCGTTTGATATTTCGATCCAACCCGCCGGCGAATCATTAGCAAGTGATGACGGTGAACCACTCTATCGAATAAATGACTAAAAGTTACATATGTCACATGGTTTCATCCAGTTTACCGGTTGTTTGCGCGTATGAATGGCAATACCATCGCAGACCACTTAGTCCCCAATCAAGCGAACTTGATCTGCATGCCAGTTAAAACACCCGATATGTCCGATCGGCTAGATCAGGTCGTGGCTATTGCAAAAGTAGCGGGTAAAAAAATTCTCGAGCACTACGAGTCTGAAGTGACCGTGACTTCGAAGGATGACAACACCCCGCTCACAGAGGCAGATCTTGCTGCCAATCGTATTATTATTGAGCAGCTTAAGTCTCTGTCGCCAGAGCTGCCTATTCTTACTGAAGAATCCTGCGGCATTCCTTTTGCTGAACGTACGGAGTGGAATACCTACTGGCTGGTAGACCCACTGGACGGAACACGCGAGTTTATTAAACAAAGTGGTGAGTTCAGTGTCAATATCGCGCTAATCCAAAATGGAGTGTCGGTGCTTGGCGTGGTACATGCGCCGGTATTAAATGTTACATACTGGGCCCGTCGCGATTGCGGAGCGTGGAAGCAAACCGGTGATGCTGAACCTGAAAGTATTTCGGTTAGAAAAGCCCCGAAAAAAGGCGTCACCGTTGCACGCAGCAGTGCACCTTTAACCGGCGGTCTGTTGAATAGATTTCTCGATAAGCTCGGTGAGTACAAAGTTGTCTCGATGGGTGGGGCACTAAAGTCATGCCTGGTTGCAGAAGGGAGCGCTGATGTTTATGCCAAGCTTGGCCCGACGGGCGAGTGGGATACTGGCGCGGCGCAGTGCATTGTTGAAGAAGCGGGCGGACACATCACCGATACCAACATGCGCGAGCTGCGATACAACACGAAGGATTCTTTGCTAAATCCTCACTTTTTTGTGTTTGGTGCTGGTGACCACAACTGGTCAGACTATCTCGAAGAAAATGAAAGCTAGTAGTTGTGTGGCTTGTACTGTTTCACAAATATTACAAATAGATTTTCTCGAAGTTCGAAGCTACAGATGAAGTCTGCTCTCCAGGTTATTAATTTATAAGTAGAAAATTGATATCGCCGCCGCTGTCTTTTGATCGGTGCGGATCTTAGTCATAAATGGTAAGTTGCGGATAGTTCAGCGGTTTTGCCGGTGCAATCAGGAAATAATGGGCAGTTTTCTGATTTGGGCTTTACCGAGGAACTACCGTGAAAAAACCAAACATTGATTTACGATCACAAGCGCGTCTGGCAAGCCTTCCGGTTTGTATTGCCGCCGCACTTGCAACGACTGCCTTACAGGCTGCCCCCAACAATCCGCCGAGCTTTGACCCAGGTTTTAACCCAACCAGCACACCGTGCGATGGTGATGTGAGTTTTACTGAATGGGCGCAAAATGTTACCGACGGTGATGGCGGTACCTCCCGTGTTGATTTTCGCATCACTGGCGTCTCCAATCCGGACATTTTCAGCACATTTCCGTTTGTCAGCTGGCCGTCCCGAACACTGACCTACACTCTCAAGCCGGGTACGCCGGCTGGTGAAAGCGCTGTAATCACCGCAGTATTAATCGATTCATCCGGTACCGGACAAGGGGGTTCTGATACCTCTGAACCGCGCTCATGGACTATTTTCACTGAAGGTTGTACCGATGTAGATCTCGATGGCATTGCCGACGAGATTGATCCTGATATCAGTATTCGCATCGATACCGACGGTGACGGAATGTTTGATGATGAAGATATGGATGATGACAATGACGGCATCCCGGACGATATTGAAGGCAACGGACTGGTTGACACTGATAGTGACGGAATTCCCGATTCGCTGGATCTTGATTCCGACAATGACGGTTTGATGGATGTTGATGAGGCAGGCAACACAGCAGCAGATACCAATGGCGACGGGATGATCGATGGTGCAGTCGACGACAACGGCATGCCGCTGAATGGCAGTGGCGAGGTCACAGATTCTGACGGTGATGGCATTCCTGATTCACAAGAGCCTAACGGTGTCGACGTTTCTACCGATACAGATGGAGATGGCATAACAGACGACCTCGATGCAGATGATGACGGCGATGGTGTGTCTGATGTTGACGAAGGTACCGGAGACAGTAATGGCGATGGTATTCCCGATTCACTCGATCCCGATACAGATGGTAGCCAGACGGTCACTGTTCAGTCGGGGCCAGTCAATGCAATAGTTGAAACCGGCCTTTCCGGCGGTGGATGTACGCTTAGCAGCGGTGGTGGTTTCGACCCGTTGCTACCCATGTTGTCGCTGCTAGCGTTACTTGGAGTGCGTCGTCGCAAATTGAAATGATTTAATTAAGGATCACAAATGACCCTGCGAATTCGAAAGACACTTTCTTCCAATCTCGCACTTGCCACCTTAGCAACTGCCTGCTGGTCAACCAGCGCCCTGGCGCTGGACTTTCCATCGATAGGTTTGAGCGGTAACTATTATGGTGGGGTAGGCTATGGCGGTTCTGATATTGAACCGCGGGTCAATGAATCTGGCTATACCGTTGCTGACAGCAATGACAGTGGTACGCAATTGTTCTTCGGGCGTGACCTTAGTGCACGATTGTCTGTTGAAGGTTACTACTCCGATATGGGTGCGGCCTCTCTGGCTAGTGATGATGGCCCATCCGGGCGTATCGGGTATTCCGCCATCGGTGTGAGTGGTCTGTTGTATCTGCTTGGCGGTGGTGGAGTAGATTCGCTGGCGAACCGCAGTGGGCTTAACATCTATGCCCGACTCGGTGGCGGCAGACTGAACAATGATGGCCTTGGTATTGAGTTCAACAGAAAGAATGACTGGCACTGGTCCGCAGGTTTTGGTGCTGAATACAACTTAAGCAACGGATTCGGCATACGTGGCGAGGTACATAATTTTGATTCAGATGCGCGTGTTGTCAGCCTGAATATCGTCAAGCGATTTCGTATTAAGAAAGATGATGGCAGCCTGCCGATGATCCTCGAAAGAGCGGACGGGTTGAAGCCAGCGTCGGATGAAGATAACGCGTCTGCTAAAAAGTTAAACGGGCCAGGTATAGACGCTGACGGCGATGGTGTTAATGATCGCGATGATTTATGCGATGCTACGGCCAAGGGTGCAGCAGTTGATAGTAACGGTTGTGACTTCACCGGTGTACTGGAAGGCGTTACGTTCGCTACCGGGTCTGCAGATTTAACTCAGGATGGCAGTGAAGCGCTGGATAAGGTTATTCAGCAGCTTAAAGAAAATGATGAGGTCAGGATTTCGATCCAGGCTCATACTGACAACCGTGGTCCTGCAGCAGATAACATGGAACTGTCGCGCAAACGTGCAGAAACGGTGGTTAGGTATCTTAAGGATATTGGCGGAGTGGATCTGGGCCGTATGTCGGCGATAGGGTACGGTGAAAGTCGTCCTGTGCAAAGTAACAGTACGGAGGCCGGACGACTTGCCAACCGACGGGTAGAGATTAAGATTGTTCAGTAATTGTAAACTGTATTGAATTATAAGGGTTGTACTCCAGGCCACCGCTATAGAGGAGGCCGTTGTCTTGCGTCGGTCCCGTGTGAAACGGGTTACAGTTTTTTCATCCCGGGTATTGATTGTTTCTCGTTCAGCAACCGTCAGTAAATGCATCCTAGAATTGGCCGCTATAGGGGCACTCGGGTGCAGTTCGTACCTGAATCGGTTGTTTTACTTGAGCAAAACCCATAGGTTTTGTTGTTCAGACGGGTGATGAATATGATTTCTTACAAAAATATTGCGATTATATCGGTGCTTGCCGCAGGCATTTCAGCCTGTGCCAGCGATGGGTCTATTAGCCGTGCCGGCACTGGTGCTGCAGTAGGTGCTGTGGCGGGTGCGGTACTTGGCCACCAGGTCGATCATGACAAAGGTCGTTACGTTGGCGCTGTAGCCGGTGCTCTGGCGGGTAGTGCAGTTGGCAAGTATATGGATGATCAGCAGCGTGAGCTTGAAGCACAACTTCGGCGTGAACAGGCTGCTCAGGAAATACAGATTTCCCGCCTGGCTAATAACACCTTGAAACTGGATCTTGATAGCGAAGTGTCCTTTGACATCGACAGTTCACGAATAAACCGTGGTTTCTATACCAGCCTGAATAAGGTCGCCAGCGTTCTTGCAGACTACCCGCAAACGGTGGTGCATATAATCGGTCACACCGACAGTACCGGTTCGGATTCATACAACCAGCAACTGTCTGTGCAGCGCGCGAGCAGCGTTAAGCGTTATCTGACAAGGCAGGGTGTTAACGAACCAAGGACCAGAACGGAAGGTCGTGGTGAAAGTGTGCCTGTCGCGAGTAATGCAACAGAAGATGGGCGCAGTCGCAACCGTCGTGTAGAAATATTCCTGAAACCGATTGTTGAAGGTCGGGAAGCGGCAGCGTATAACTCGCCGGTTTAATTTAGGAGTTAATTAATCCGGGATCAGGATTGTTAAAAAAGGCCAGCGTTTGCTGGCTTTTTTATTGGTTGCTCACTGAGTCACAACGGCCAAACGATAAGTAATATGGGTACTGATACCGCCACAATAATAATTTCCAGCGGCAGACCCATTCGCCAGTAATCGCCAAAGTGATAGCCACCCGGCCCCATCACCAGCGTGTTGGACTGGTGACCAATGGGGGTTAGAAAAGCACAGGAAGCCCCGACTGCCACCGCCATCAGAAAAGCATCACTGCTAACACCGAGTGACGTGGCAATAGCCACACCGATTGGCGCCATAACGAGCGCTGTTGCCGCGTTGTTGATGATATCCGACAGGAACATGGTGACAACAAGAATCATGGTAAGCAGTGCCACGGCTGGCAGTCCTTCGGTGACTTGCAGGATTGCATTCGCCATCCAGTTGGTCGTGCCGGTACTCTCCAGTGCTCTTCCGACGGGAATCATCGAACCAAGAAGCACAATAACCGGCCAGTCAATCTCATCATAGATTTCTCTCACCGAAATGATTTTCATTAATATGAAAATACCAATCGCTATTAGAAATGCGATGGGCAAGGTAACAAAGCCTGCAACACCCATTGCAATAGCACCTGCAAATACGAGTAGCGCCGGAATTACTTTACGCTGACGATTAAGCGACAGCGGTCGTTTAGCCAGCGGCCAAAGCCCGAGGTTTTGGAACTGCTCATCAATAGAATCTGCGTCACCAAATACCAACAATACATCACCTGCTTTAAAGCGCTGCCGCTTCAGTCGGGTTTTAATCACTTCACCGTTACGCGCAATACCCACCAGTGCCATGGTTCTTTTGGCTTGAATACGTAAGTATTCAACGCTGCGATCAATCAATGGCGAGGTTTGTCCGACAACGCCTTCAAGCATTATCTCGTTATCGGATTGTGGTTGGATAAAATTGCTTGAAGCCGTGGTGAGTAGCTCAAGGCCGTTTTCTTCAACGATTTGCTGCAGGTGAGAAGGATCTCCCTGCACCAGCAGGATATCTTCTTCTGAAAAACGATACTGCAACGGTATAGGTCGGGCAAAGCCGTTTTTTTGTGCCATGCCGACAACATCTACCTGATCTGAACCGAATATCTCATTGTCTTTAAGTAGCTCGCCAACCAGAGCCGAACCCGGCTTAATCTCGATCTCTGTCAGGTAGTGCGAGATTTCAAAGAGTGCGGTGCCGTCTTTGCTGCTTCTGTCTGTCGGTATAAAGCGCCAGCCGATCAGCGTGATGAACGCAAGTCCGATAAGGGCAACGAAGAAACCAACCGGACTGAAATCGAACATCGAGAATGCTTCACCGCTGACTTCTGCCCGATAGCTTGCAATAATGATATTCGGTGGTGTGCCGATCAGTGTGGTCATACCACCAAGGATACTGCCAAACGCCAGTGGCATTAACACCAGTGCCGGTGAGCGATTCGCCTGATTCGCAGTCGCAATGGCAACCGGTAACATCAATGCCAGTGCACCGACATTATTCATAAACGCGGAGGCTACCGTGACCACTGCAGTGAGTGATGCAATATGTATATAAATGTTGTCGGTAAACGGAGTAAGGTAGGATGCGATAACATTCACTACCCCAGCATTCTTAAGCGCATGGCTGATAATCAATACGGCAGCGACTGTAATTACAGCTGCATGGCCGAAGCCTGTGAATGCGTCTTCTGAAGGAACAACGCCTGCCACGACTGCCATCACCAGACAGAAAATAGCGACAATATCGTGTCGGTACTTGCCCCAGGCAAATAGTATCAGCGTGATAAACAGAATGACTGTGATCGTGATTTGCGGCGTGGTCATGAAATATTGTCCGTCGAACGATAGCCTGATACACCTGATGGCCTATCGTGACAGGAAACCTGCTGATGAGTGAGTTAACCAAGTATAACGCGTGGTTGCCGGATTACTGCTACATTTCATGTATGCCACGTAAAACTGTATTAACTCATGATGTAGCCGGAGAGTTGCTCAATGGTCGCCTGTTGATCAGCAATCGTTGCTCTCACCAAATCACCTATTGAAAGCACACCGACAATTTTCTCTTTTTCCAATACTGGAAGGTGTCGAACATTGTGTTGCGTCATTAGAGACATGCAAGTATCTATCGTATCGTCAGGCCCTACACTAATAACATTTGTTGACATAATCTCTGCTACCGGTGTTTCTCTGGAGGATTTTCCCTGCAGGATTACTTTACGCGCGTAATCGCGCTCTGAAATGATTCCGGTTAGCTGTGCGCCGCGTGTGGTGTCGGTTAGGTCAGTGACGAGCAAAGCGCCAATGTTTTTTTCTGCCATGTATTTTATTGCATCAATCACAGGCTGCGATGCATTGATGGTCCAGATCTCCGTAGGTTTACCTGCTAGTAGCTGGGTGACTGTTTTCATCTGTTCCTCCTGAAATTATCAAATCTTGCTGGGCTGATTTAGGCGAAGGTTAATTCCTTTAGTTCAGGCTAGCACGTTAACTTGATATGGTTCGTGCTGCAAGACAGAGTAGTCGGCGTGTAAATGTGCCGCGTAGGCAGGCTCTGGTCCGTTTTGAGCCAGTATCAGCGGGCAGTAATAGTGGTGGGCCAGAGCAGTTTGGTGTTCTAATGGGTAAACGGGAAAATATTAGCGGTTATGTCGAAGATACTGGCTTTTAAAAAGAAAAAGGCCTCCTCCAAAGGTAAGACTCTTTGTGCAAGCAATCACCACAAATGGAAAATTGAGTCGACCCAGAAATTCGACGTCAAAAGCGGTAAGCTGGTGACAGTGTATCGTTGTAATCGGTGCGGCACAGTAAGGAACCGGCTGCTTTAGTTGTTTGGTGCACTGTTTGATACAGCCCACTAGCTACTAAGCACCACTGACTACTACGCAGTTTCTGCCTCTATCGATAGCACTTTGCAGCGACTGATTGGCATTGTCTATCATTGCTAAAAATGAATCACCTGTATTCGTTGTAGCACCGACGCTGCAGCTTATTTCAAGGTTACCGCTCTGGTATTCGATTTCAGTTTTTGTCACCAGCTGTCTTAACCGCTCGCAGACCATAATGGCATTGTGTTCACCGACGTTGCTTACCAGACAAACAAATGTGGAAGCGTCGTAGCGCGCCAGTACATCATTTTGACGTAGCTCTGCACCGAGCAGTGGTGCCAGTGTTTTGAGTAATACGTTACTTGCCTGCGGTCCGTATTTTGTTGTAATGGCCTCGAAGTTATCGATTTCTATCATGGCCAGTGTCAGTTCTATGTCCCCGCGTGCAGCACTGGCATAGAGCTTTTCACCAATGTCAAACAGGTAGTCGCGATTGTAGGTTCCAGTAAGAATGTCTCTGGTGGCTGAGTACTTGATTTCACGGACCCGTTCAACTGATTCGACCCATTGCTTAATGCGATAGTAGAACTCGTCCGTTGGCATGGGCTGCCGGATAACATCGTTAGCCCCGGCGCGGAGCAATTTGGCACCGAGCTGCTGGTCATCCTGCTCACAGATGGTTGCAATGGCGAGATCTTCACGGCGATAGTGTTGCCGCAGCTCGCTTATGGTATCTATCGCATTGAACTGCAATGTGCTTTGATCCATGATGATCAGCGAAATATCCTGATGCTCACTGAGCTGTCGGCGAATGTCTGCCTTGTTGCGTACGTCGATAACAGTGTATCGATGAATGTCCAGTAACTGCCGTATTTTTTTCCGGTTAAAGTCGTCAGTACTGAAGTAAAGAATTTTACGCTGTGGATTGCATAAAGTTTGCTGGACGATGTCAGCTAACAGCTCTGTGTCTTCATCGGTACGTTTTAAGACGCAGTCTATAATGTGTTTGTCGAGCAGGCGATTAGCGATTTCATCAGTTACTTTTGATGAAATCGCTATTGTCGGGATGGAATTAGCTGTTATTGAATCCAGTACTTCACCGTTTGGTGCATCCGGCAATCTGGTGTCAACCACCGCCAAAACGTACTCGCCTGCGTGTTGTTCCATCAGCTTGCGAGCCGAGGCTGCTGTGTTTACAGCGTCGGCAGTGACGCCGAGGCTTTTCTCTACCCGGTCCACCAGTGCATCGCGAACCGCTTGTTCCTGTTCGGCAATAAGCACGCGCAGGGTGCCACCGTAATTATTGGACTCTGCCGGTGCGGCTTTTGTGTTTAGGCTCATAGGTGGCTGTGATGCTATAGATGGTTGGATCGGAGTCAGTTAACCTTGTGGAGTCGCGCAATTCGTGCCAACTTCTGAGCATATAAATGTCTGAGTCGTCTGTGATTAACTCACTGAACTGGGTGCAGGAGACTGCAGGATTCCTGCAACGATCTGATCTGCCTGGCGACTTGCCCGATGAACTGCCCCGTGAAGTGCAGCAGGGCGATCAAACGCCAGCGTCTGTGTTGATCCCACTGTTTCGCAATGACAGCGAATGGCATGTGATGTTTATCAGACGGGTTGCCAGCGAGCGTGACCGGCACAGTGGTCAGGTGGCGTTTCCTGGTGGCAGACAGGACCTGGATGATGCGGATCCGGTGGCGGCTGCATTGCGTGAAGCGCACGAGGAGATAGGGCTGGACAGTGCCCGGGTCAAGGTTATTAGGGTGCTACCAAAGTATCTGACAAGCAGTAGCTACGTCGTGACACCGGTGATCGGGATTGTGCCGTGGCCCTATGACTATCAAGCGCAACCGACTGAAGTAGACAGGATCTTTTCAATTCCGCTGCGATGGCTGGCTGATCAAAGCAATGTGGAACTGCGGGACAAGCAGGTCTCAAGGGGACAACAGTCGGCCACCTTAAAAGTGGTTTACTACAACACATACGATTCAGAAGTATTATGGGGTGCCTCAGCGAGAATGATGATCTCACTATTGAAATCCCTGCACCTTGGGGAGATTAAACTCGATGGCATCTAGCAATCTGATGAACTACCAGAGTTGCTCAACACAAACAGGAAGTGAACTGTGACAGTGAAATGACGGCTTTTGGGACTGCGGTGTCGTGTCTTTGACGATTACTATTGCTTTTAAAGTTTAGTGGGCTTTCTATTCTATCATTTCTATTGCCTTGACCATTCGATGCACACCCTCTTCAAGTTGCTCACGGCTACAGGCAAAGTTTAATCGTTGAAAATTTTGGTTACCGAACTGACTGCCCGGGGACAACCCGACTCCTGCTGCTTCAAAGAAATCATTGGCATCTTCAGACATGAGTTTACTGGTATCTATCCACGCAAGATAAGTTGCGTCGAGTTGATCCATTGAGAGCAGCTCCGTCTCATTGATTGCTGTTAGCAGGTAATCATGGTTGCTGCGCAGGTAGTCTATGAGTTCACCATGCCACTGCCAGCCGCTGCTATAAGCAGCTTCTGCCGCATAGTAAGACAGCGTCGGCACCAATGGCACGGTGTATAGACATTCATGGCTGAATTTTTTTAGGATATCTTCATTACTTGTATGTGCAAACGAACAATTAGCGCCAGCAAGGTTGAATGTTTTACTTGGTGACATGATTGTTAAAACAGTGTGCGCATGTTCCTTTGCCGCAAGTGCTGTTGGAATATGTTTTTTTGTAGTGCTTAAAACTAAATCACAATGTATTTCATCCGAAACGAGTAGCACATTGTGTTCTGCACAAAGGGCTGCGATTTTATATAGTTCTTCTTCACTGAACATAACACCCATAGGGTTGTGCGGAGTTGAAAGCAGCAGTGCGGCAGTTCGATCGGTGAATGCGTTCTCGAGGGTCGTAAAATCAATCGACCAGCGGCCGGATTGGCGTTGTTGACCGTCTTTAATCCGCGGTGACTGATAAACCATCGAAACATCAACTCTTGCTTTACCGACTTTTTCCGGTATCTGAAGCAGCGGGTGGTACACCGGGGTCAGTACAATGATTTCATCGCCAGTGTCACCAGCGATCCTGCAGGCAGCTGTTAGTGCGGGCAGTACTCGTGGAATCCAGTAGAGGCTTTCGGTTTCTATGGTCCAGTTGTGTTTACCGGTGCAGTATTCAGCGACGCAGTTGATCAGTGAAGGTGGTGCCATCGTATAACCGAATATCGGATGCTGGATTCTTTCTGACATTGCCTGTGTGATCACAGAAGGTATCGCAAAGTCCATGTCAGCAACCCACATCGGAATAACACCGTCGGGGAACTTTTGCCACTTCATCGAATCAGTATGTCGTCGGTCGATGAATGCATCGAAAGATGATTGTTGATTTAGATCGGTGGTCATACGTATGTCTTGTGTTGGAATGGGCGGGATTACGAAGATACAGCCTTGCCGGATTCGTTATGATCCGATATCGTTTCACGATATCGTTATATCAGGCCGACCCAATAGATCGCTAACTAATAAGTAGAAATACGGAGAATACATAATGTCTATAGCAAAAGTCACTGAAGTCATCGCCTCCTCACCGAAAAGTTTTGAGGATGCAGTTGCCAATGGTGTTGAAAGAGCAGACAAAACGTTAAAGAACATCACCGGTGCATGGGTGAAAGATCAGAACGTTGTGGTTGAAAAGGGCAAGATCACAGAATATCGCGTAACGATGAAAGTGACGTTTATTCTCAAAGACTGAATAATGCGCAGCCTGAATGAGCCTTGTGTTTAAACATGAGGCTCATCACCACAAAGGCTAAGAACTGAAATGAGTGGGTGCTGGCGAAATCGACTGTATTGACGCGATGCGTCGTGGGATCCCGGGAGCGAAGACAGCGTTAGGAATAAAAGGGTGGGTTCTGCCGAAGCGCCCCCCACCAATTTACCGCCTTTTTATGAGAAAGTAAGTCTCATTTGTTGCCGTAATTACCTCAGGGTTCGGTTTCCCGCCATCCGGGCCAGCAGACGACTTCGACGTCGCTCCTTCAACGGATCATCACTTCAACAATAGATATGTCGTCATTAATGTTCGAATCTTTAGTGAACGCTTCGAACCTTTCGGTAATGCTACTGATACGTCCGGAACCTTCGCCTTGGCTTACTGAGACCGATGCTTCTACATCGAATACTTCATCGTTTGCACCGCTGGTTTCGATTAACCCGTCCGTGAACGCGTACAACTGATGCGGTTCGCCGAAATCAACTGTGAACAACTCTACATCCTCAGCATACAGATGTTCTATTCCCAGCGGCAGTTGTTTGCTGGTGATCGTGTTGACGATCTGTCCATCGTTATCTGCAATTAGAATGTCAGGTAATCCCGCGTTGCAGACAGTAACTGCGCCTTGGTGGTCGCAGACAATGGCTGCGCAGCAAAAAAAACCTGACGGCAGTAATTCCTGCAGCCGGTTATTCAGCTCGGTAACAATTTCCTCAACAGGCAGACCGTTGCGTGCAGTGGCTCTGAATATGGAGGCGACCGGGGCAGCACTGATCGCCGCTGCGATACCGTGACCGGTCAGATCTGCCAGCAACGTATACTTTGAACCAGACTCGCTTTCATAGGCAAGCGCCAGATCGCCGGAAAACTCATGCAACGGCTTTTGCCAGACTTTTGCGTGGTCCGGTGTTTTTGCTGATGCAGAATTGATGTGATTCAGTATTTTCAGTGCCAGTGCCTCGTCTCTGGATCGGCGTGACCTGGTCTGCACCAGCTTTCTACTGACTTGATGGAATTGATGCTCGCGACGTTTGAGCTGCAGGTACCCACGTACAATCAGTATCTGACATACAGACAAAAGCGTCAGCGTTATTAACAGTGCACCTTGTTTAAAGGCAATCGAATTGCTGTTTGCAAGCAACGTGAGCACCAGCGCACAAATTATTGTGGCGACAAACATCGCTTCGATTTTGTATTGCTTGAGTATCTGCAGTGCCCGCATGTTTTTCCGTTTCATATCCGGTAAAAAAGATATGGCGATTCACGTCACGATGTTTGTTGTATTGACTTGTGAAATAGTCGACGTGAGGTTAGCGGCAGTTTGCGAGGTTTCTTTGATGAAATGTGCGACAGAATCTAGCCTGCATTATTCATGAGGATTCGGCATCAGAGTCAATAGCGCTATAAGTTCACTCGGTCGCCTGAGAATCGTGGCTCGCCACGTGCCGAGGGGATCGGCTGAGATGTGGCGCGCCTTCTCCCATTAACCAAGGGGTCTCTGGTGTCGACTAGACAGTGTTATTTCTGATAACAGGCAAAATTACTATTAAACTCTATCAATACAGCCTCTTTACTCAAACTGGTTGGTCTCCTTATGAATAATGCAGGCTAGGTGATTGGGGTTTCAGAATCTGCAAGGCACTCTGGCCCGTCATTGCGTGTGTTGTTGACGTGGTTGCTAATGCGTTTGATCTCAAATACACCCGATGGCAGTGGCTGCATGCAACGATTTACAGTGTCCGGGTTGTCGTCGTTTAACCAGTCTTCCATCGCATCCGGATGAATAATAACGGGTTGTCTGTTGTGCACTTTCTGCATTTGAGAGTTTGCCTCTGCGGTGATTAAACAGCATTGACTATAACCGTCAGCGTGGCTTTGAATAATCGCGCCCAGGCCCATGGCAGGTGAATCTTTCTGCGTGATGTAGTTCGCGACTTTAGTATTACCGTGGCGTTGCCATTCATAGAATCCATTAATTGGCACGATACCGCGGTAGCGTCGAATCAGATTTTTAAACGACGGTTTCTCCCAGATAGTTTCTGATCGGGCGTTGAACAGCGGTCTTTTGAATTGCCCTTCTTTTGCCCAGGGTGGAACAAACCCCCACTGCATCGGTTCAAGTGTTGTTGCTGTTCTTGATACCAGAACACCCCAGATAGCTGCTGTGGGTGATACGTTGTACTTAGGGGTGAATTTTTCTTCTGGCAGAAGCAGCCCGAGCTGGTCAAGCAACCACTGGATTCCCTCGTGATCAGAGATGTTCATGCGTCCACACATTGTGTTCGTCCCGCTTTCGCCGCACTGGCTTTTTTTAAGGGTTTATCGCTGTTTTTAGTACCGCCGGGCAGTAAGTTAACAGCAAGACAGTTAATGTTCAGTGTTGCTCGTTGAGAATAGTCTGCAGTAAATACTACCATCGTCGCAATTGGATCGGTCGCGCCTGGATCGTTTGTGACGAATAACTTCAGGTGTAACTGGAACCGTTCAAATGAAGCTGATGTGGAATGTAAAACTAGCTGGAATAATCTCAATCAAATCGTTAATGGTGTTTTGCGCCGTATTAGGTGCTTTGCTGACAGGTAGTGTTGCCATGGCGCATCATGAGCTGATAGTGATACCGGAGCAGCACTCTGAACGCTACCCCGACCGCCACCCGGACAATGGCGACAAGAATACCCGTTCTCACCGGAACACAGAGCACCGTGCCGGGCGACCGGTTGAACACCATCCGGAACCACAACTCCAGTACAGCCGCCCGTACATAACTCCCTACTTTGCAACTGGCATCGGTTCGGGTGGAGATGTTGTCGGGCAGTTTACGGATAATTATGGTGATACCGAGCGAGTACGCAGCGGTGGTGGATTCTACTTTGAGGGCGGTCTGTTAGCTGCCCTGGACAAAGCCACGATGTTAAGACTAACAGCCGGTTACGAGACAGACTGGGCTGGCCGGGATAACGGCGACGCATCGTTTGATCGAACCCGCTTTGATTTAACCCTTCTGCGTAACTTCGGTGGTTTTGAACTAGGTGTTGGTGTGACAGCCCATGCAGGTATTGGTTACGACTGCAATATCAATACGGTCTGTTCGGATGACGTGGAATTCGACAGCGCGCTCGGCTACACCATGGAATACGCACTGACGTCTTTTAATCCGTGGAATGGCGGCCGCCAGAACCGACTTTATCCGTTGCGTACAGCGCGACTCGGCTTGCGTTATACAGATATTGAGTACGCACCTAAATTCGGAACAATCGAGTCTGTTAACGACGAAATACTCGATGGAAAATCGCTTGCGTTGTTTATTGGTTTCGCGTTGTAGAATTTGCCTGCAGGCTTCGATGTTCTCAAGAGCACTTTCCCACAAAAGTTCACTTCGGCTGCTACACTGAAAAACCGTTGATTAACACCGGAACTGCTTTGCGCCGAGAGCTTCAATACACCAGGGTTAAACTTGATCGTGCCGACGGTTTGCGTCGAGCAGATAGTGAAATTCAGAAGCACTGGCGCAGCGCGCAATGCAAGCTGGTGCCGTTGTACAATAATAGAAGCCTTTTTGATTCCGCTTTTAACCCGTTGTTTCCGGGTGCCGTGGAGCTCGCAGCATTTGAATTTAGAACCGAAAGCAAATCCTTTCTCGGGCTTGAAGGTGACGTGCCTTATTTTTCTGTACGTTGCACTGAAGACGATGCATCAAAACTATGCGAGCATTACGCGCAAGCGGAATTTCACGATTTAAGAGCCGCAGGTGCAACACTTGACCCTGATGCGGCGTCGATACTAGCGTATGCACGAGGTCTGAATCACTGGCAGAGTATCAATGTGTACTGTAGCCGATGCGGAGGGCCGAATACCGTTGTATCTGCTGGCCACGCTATGCGGTGTCAGCAATGTCAATCTCAGGTGTTTCCGCGTACTGACCCCGCTGTCATCATGCTTGTTGAGCATGCAGATACAAAAGGAGATGAGAAATGCCTGCTGGGCAGAAGTCCTGCGTGGCCTGAGGGTTGTTATTCGACACTCGCAGGATTTGTTGAAACCGGGGAGTCACTGGAAGCCGCTGTTATTCGTGAGGTGTACGAAGAATCGGGCATTGTAGTGCAGAATCCCGTTTATGTTTCATCGCAGCCCTGGCCGTTTCCACAATCGATCATGCTGGGGTATTTTGCAACAGCGGTTAGCTCGACCATTGTTCTGGATCAACAGGAGCTAGCGAATGCAGATTGGTTCAGCGCAGAAGAGATAGCACACTTCGGCGAATGGGCAGATGACAGCGATGGATTGAAACTTCCGCGCAAGGATTCGATCGCCCGGTTTCTGATTGATAGCTGGGTAGCAAAGCAACAGCAGACTCAAACCTGACATGCAAAACAGCTCAAACTGCTTGAAATCGACCGTTTTGACCGCAGATATATCATTGTGAGTTAGTCGACATGGGTGGATGGTTATGAACGCACGCAATTCAAATCAGCAAAAATACAGTAATGCCGGTGAGCAGGCAGGCCGTGTAATCGGTGAATTTATGTCTATCGCGGATGAGCTCTCCAAACGATTTGAGAAGGGTTTTTCCGAAGCTTCCAGAACCTGCGATGCATCGGCCCAAAATGACAAACAACCCGCTGATTCAGCGTCTCCTACAAATTCAGCGTCTTACGCAACGGTCGGCGAGGATCAGTTGCACAACGGGTTTGACGGTGATCGAGATCTGGAGAACGAATGGCGTCAGGCCGGTGAGTATCTATGTGAGTTGCGTAAAGCTGCGGGCTACACGGTAGATGGATTGGCAAAAGCAATAAACAGTCAGGGCGCTGCCCGCAAAATTAAGTCAGTGGAGGAGGGGCGGGATAGGTTTCCGGAAGGCTGGCCGGAAGACTGGCCGGAAGATTGGCGTGAAGATTTACTTGATCAGATGTCCGCGTTGCTTGAGCAAAATGATCCGTTGGAGTTTTTTGCAACACTTCGCGGGCTTTACAGTGCAGGTTCACAAGCAGAGACAGAAGACTCTTCTAATTTCCATGCAGAGGTATCATCAGTTGACTCGGACAAGGTAGTCCAAAGAAGGCGGAAACTACAAAGCATTTTCAGTGATAAGCAGCTTGAAAGTTTGAATGACAGCCAGTTTGAAGAGTTACTGTCCTTTGTAGAAGTTAATTTTCAATCCGCAATACAACTTGTGCGTAATAAAAACTAATGTCGTTCGGATTGTAGAAACAGTGCCATTCACGATCGAAACTATCACATTGTTCCTCGGGTGGTGTGCTGTAATCAACAGTGCAGTGCTTTTGTTGTTTACAGTGGCCATGTCTCTCGGGCGCAATTGGATTGCGTCAGTGCACGCCAGGCTTTTTTCACTTCCAGAGAGTACGGTCAGCGCCGAGCATTTTTCTTTTCTAGCGAATTACAAGCTAATGATACTGGTGCTTAATATAGTGCCGTACGTTGCTTTAAAACTTATTCAGTAGGCTCTCTGGATCTCAAACCAGAGTGACGAGTTCTTCCGAACTTGTCGGGTGAATAGCTACTGTATCGTCAAAGTCGCTCTTGGTTGCCCCCATTTTTACTGCTACGGCAAAGCCCTGAAGCATCTCGTCAACACCAGCGCCTATCATGTGCACGCCGATAACTTTCTCTTCTTTGCCTAGCACTACAAGCTTCATTGCAGTCTTTTGCGGATGTGACGTAAAAGCGTGGTACATAGGCGTAAATGTAGCGCGGTAGCACTTAATGTCATCACCATGTTCCTTCCGTGCTTGTGCCTCGGTCATGCCGACTGACCCGATCGGTGGATGACTAAAGACAACTGAGGCAATGTTGTCGTAGTTCAGGCGCCGATCTGTTTTTCCAGCGTAAAGACGTTCTGCGAGCCGGCGTCCTGCGGCAATCGCCACCGGCGTAAGTTGCTCGCGTCCGGTGACATCCCCGATGGCAAAGATGTTGTCTACATTGGTGGTTTGCCATTTGTCTGTTGGTATATAGCCATGCCTATCAACTTCCACACCGGCGTTTTGTAAATTTAAACCTTGAGACAAAGGTCTTCTACCGATAGCCCAAATAAGCTGATCAAACTCACCCAGGTTACGATCATCCTGTGTGATCACATTGATTCTGCCATTAGCAGATGTAAGTGATTTAAGTTCGGTGTTATTTATTATCTTCAGACCTTCATCGTGCATGATTTGAGTTAGTGTGCTGGATAATATTTCGTCAAACTCGCGTAAAAAGTGCTCACGACGAATTACGAGACTGACGTCAGCACCCAGTGAGTGCAGCATGCCGGCCAGCTCCACGGCGATATAGCCAGCACCCACCACCGCCACTCTGGAAGGCATTTCCGTCAATTCGAAGAAGCCATCTGATGTAATTCCCAGTTCGGCCCCGGGAATATCAGGCACGCTTGGTGTGCCTCCGGGTGCTAACAGAATTCGCTCAGCGGTGTAGGTGTTGTCTCCAACTTTGACTGTGTGCGCATCCACCAGTGAGCCAAAGCCCTCAAGATGTTCAACGTTTTCTTTGGCCAGGTTTTTCTCATAGATTCCATTCAGCCGTCTAATGTAGTTTTCACGGTCGGTAACCAGCTTTGTCCAGTCGAATCCGTTCTGTTGTATGTCAAATCCATAGCCTGCGGCATCGTTCAGCGTGTGGGCGATGTGCGCCCCGTACCACATGACTTTTTTCGGTACACAACCGCGGTTTACACAGGTGCCGCCAAGTCGGTCGAACTCGACAACTGCGCATTTGGCACCATGCTTTGCGGCACGTCTTGCGGCCGCTACGCCTCCACTACCACCACCTATGGCAATCAGGTCATATTGGTAACTCATTGGACGCTCCTTAAATGTTCGGCAGTGGTAACTGGCAGTGTTAGTGTGTGATTGTGGTGGTTAGTTTTAAGAAAACCGGGCAACTACCCGGTAGCAGTTTATAATTGTATGAGAGACCACATATTCAATAGCAAGTTTAGCAATTATGCCGATCACAGGTGCGAATACATTGATCACGGATCGCCTGTACCAGTACGCGCGTCTGGTACGTGCTGATAAGCCGATTGGTGCGGCGTTATTGTTGTGGCCCATGCTTTGGGCCCTTTGGATAGTTTCAGATGGCAGGCCTGATTTGAAGGTACTGCTGGTGTTTGTAGTCGGCACATTTTTGATGCGATCTGCCGGTTGCGCAATAAATGATTTTGCAGACCGGCACATTGATGGTTCGGTCGAGCGTTCACAAGATCGTCCTATCGTGACAGGAGCCGTGTCGCCTAAAGAAGCGGTGATGGTGGCATTGTCACTGTCATTGGTATCGTTCTTACTGGTGCTGACCATGAACAGGCTTACGATAGCGCTGTCATTTGTTGGTGTCGGTCTCGCCTTTTTATACCCCTTTACAAAACGCTTTACGCATTGGCCGCAATTGTTTCTGGGGCTGGCGTTCGGCTGGGCGGTTCCCATGGTCAGCGCTGCACAGACAGGATCAGTGCTGCCTGTTGCCTGGCTTATCTATATGGTCGCTATCATCTGGGCGCTTGCCTACGACACAATTTATGCGATGGTAGATCGTCCCGATGATATTAAGCTCGGGGTAAAGTCTACGGCTATTTTGTTTGCAGATTACGATGTCACGATTGTTATGGCTTTGCAGTGCATCGTGCTGATAAGCGTTACGTTGCTCGCCTTTAATAGCGGCGCGGGCGGGCTGTACAGTGCAGGCCTGGTGGCAGCTGCAGTTATATTGTTTCGTCAGTGGCAGTTGATTCGTACCCGTGAATCGGAACCGTGTTTCAAGGCATTCATGCTAAACAATCACTTCGGTGCAGTGTTATTTGTCGGGCTGCTTCTGGATTATGTACTCCGCCATGTTGCGCGTTAATTAATGTCGCTAAACCCAAGAGTCCCTGTGGATCAGTTTCTAAGCCGGTTAATTGAAAGCAACCGGGAATTGCTTGTAGATAGTGTTCCTCACGACAAGGAAAACCTGGGCGACACAGAGATCCAGGACGACACTGATATCAGGTTGCGTCTGACAACCCTTGCCCTGGCGCAAAACGCGCTGCGGCGTTTGTCACTTTGCAGAAGTGAGAAAGAAGTACCACTGCAACTTGTGGTAATCGGTCCGACGCAGGTCGGAAAAAGCACGCTGACTAATCTATTGTTACAACAAGATCTGGCAGAATCTAACGCCGAGGCCGGTTTTACCGTGCATTGTCAGGGCTTTCATGTTGTTGATGAAATTAAAGATCGTTACGCCGGTGAAGACAACTGGGCCAGTGAATACTTTGGCGAACTTTTACACTCGCCTCAGCGGCAGCTCGATCGGCAGATACTCGGTGAGTATTCATTGCAGGAAACAAAGTCAGATCCAGTATCTGCTAATGACTATCCAGCGCTGTTCCTCGATACGGTGATCTGGGATACACCCGACTTTGATTCGATCCGATCGTTTGACTATCGAACCCCGCTGGTTAAGGCAATTTCACTCGCAGATCTTATTGTTTTTGTCGTGAGTATGGAAAAGTACGCTGACAAAACTGTCTGGACCATGCTTGAGCTACTGGCTTCTTTGCGACTACCGGTGGTTATGGTGATGAATAAAACACCGGTGCAGTTTCGCGATGAGCTCACGGCATCGCTTGAGAAAAAATTTACTGCAGCTCTGCCTCAGCACGAGCTTCCTCCGATCAGATTTATTGGAGAATTCCCCAATAGGAATATCACCGACGCGGATCCAGGGGAAATAAGGGAGTTGCAACAGATAACCAACACGCAGCTGCAGCGAGCGTCACCCGAAGAAGTTCACAAAAACACGCTCGGCTTTCTTAAAGAACACTGGTCGAGTTGGACAACCTCATTGGCGGCAGAGCATCGTTTGCAACGTGAGTACAGTTT
Source organism: uncultured Granulosicoccaceae bacterium (assembly GCA_937998875.1). Lineage (GTDB taxonomy): Bacteria > Pseudomonadota > Gammaproteobacteria > Granulosicoccales > Granulosicoccaceae. The sequence goes on along the minus strand of CALLBO010000031.1, from coordinate 13,636 downwards.
GCTGGTAGAGAAAACTGCGGCGGAGACGACGCAACGCTACAAAAAGGAATACATAGACTCTGACCGTCACCGGGAGGTTATCCAGTTGGCTCTGTCGGAGTTACTGGTGTTGCTTGAAGTACCGGGTATGGCGAAGCCGCTGAGTAAAATACGCAGTGTTGTTACCTGGCCTGTGCGTACTTTAATTGCCAGCAGTAAAGAGCCAGCAAGCGTTACCAAAGATGATCGCAACGAAGAGCGTCGTCTATTGGATGAGCTTGGCAAGCATGCAATAGCACGATTGATCGCCTCGGTAGCCAAAAAAGAAAGAGGACCGGACGGGCCCTGGTGGCAAACAATGCGTCAGCAGATTACTGCTGCTGAATCGGGTGTCAGGTCGGACTACGATCATAGCCTCGACAATTATCAGACCCTGCTTCAGGTTGAAATTGATGATGCTGCGCAATCGTTGTATCAGAACCTGCAGCAACAACCCGCGACACTCAACGGATTGCGCGCAGCACGGGTAACGGCAGATGCCGCTGCAGTGGTGCTGGCAGTTAAATCCGGTGGGCTGGGGGCGGTGGATCTTGTTCTGGCACCGGCAATGCTTTCGCTGACTACGCTGCTCACTGAGGGTGCGCTGGGTAAATACATGGAGAGGGTGCAGAAAAAATTAACCGGCTACCAGGAGCGGGAAGTCCGATCGATTATCAATAGAAAAATTGCCCGGCCTTTGCACAAGCTCGACGGTAACCGGACTGGCGACAACGTCATCTCTGAAGAAGAACTACAAAGCATGACGGAAAAACTGGAGTCAGGTGATGTCTGAAAAGCTTGCACGTGAGCTCTTTTCGGAAGCACAGAACTTCGGTGCCTTGTTAAAAGAGGCGGGGTGGATAGAGTCTTCCGGCGGATTTGGTGATGATAAAAGTCCGGTCGATTTGTTTAAGACAGAAGAACGACCATTGGTGGTAGGACTGTTCGGTGGTACCGGGGTAGGTAAAAGTTCTTTGCTGAATCGACTAGCCGGTGCCAGCATAGCTCGCACCGGAGTTGTTCGTCCTACGTCTATGGAGATCACTGCATACCTGCATCGCGATGTTCATTTGGAAGCGTTGCCTGAGCACTTTGATGCAACCTCGTTTTCAGCCAGCCGGCATACCAACGATGCGCTGGCTGATGTGATGTGGGTAGATATGCCAGACTTTGACAGCGATGAGACGGCTAACAAAGAGCAGGTACTGCAGTGGTTGCCGCATATTGATCTTCTTGTGTATGTCGTCACTCCGGAGCGGTATAAGGACGCCGAAGGTTGGCGCATGATGCTAGAGAGCGGGTATCGTCACGCATGGTTGTTTGTTATTAATCAGTGGGATCGTGCAGATCCTGTGCAATATAACGATTTCAATAGTCTGCTCATAAGAGCGGGCTTCTCTGCACCGCAGATATTTCGTACGGTTTGCGTTGCTGAGCATACGGAGGATCAGTTTACTGAACTGGTTGACGTGATCGGATCATTGTCAAAGCACAATATAGTGTCGCATCTGCAGGAGCGAGGTTGGATGCAACGCCTGGAACGATGCCGGCGGCGGTTGCAACAGCAGGTGATATTGCTGTCTGCACAAGATGCTAATGGCCTGGCCGATTCATTTAGGCACCGATGGCAGGAGTTTGAGCAATCTGCTGTTTCTCATCTTGACAGATCTTTTAAACTTTATTGTGAACGGTTTTCACAGCAAAAGACCAGTGCCGTTAGTAGCGCTCTGAAATCGATCTCTGGTAAAACCAGGGTCGGTAAGTCTGGAGCTGATATTGCCTCGAATATAGCGTTAAGATCGGAGGCGGCCAGCTTGTGGGATGACTGGCTCGATGTGCGGTGTCAGGATACATTTCAACAGGTCAAACTTGCGAAGCGGGAGCATGGAGTACCTGCTGATGTGTTTTCTCTTAACCCTGAAGCACTGGCTGTTGATTGTGCCGATGTAGTATCAAAGCATCTTAATCAGTCTGTAAAAGCGGCGATTGACGAGCCGGGATCGAAATCACAACGGCTTATTGCGAAGGTTGCGTATGCTGCAAAGATTGTATTGCCGTTAATGGCGCTTCTCTGGGTCGCATGGCGGGTAGTGAATGGTTTTATAAACGGCGCTGAGGATCGCAGTGCTTACGTCGGACTGGATTTTCTGGTCAATGGCTTGCTGTTGGCAGGGCTTGGCTGGGTAATACCCATGATTGTTGAAAAAGTCTTTGTACCGTCTGTGCCTGAGTCTGTATACCTCGCGCTACACAAAGGTCTTAAGGAGGGATTACAGGAGGTTGGAAAAACCCTGCTGCCTACCCTTCAAACGATGAACGGCGATCGGAACCGATATCTCTCGACGGGTAGCGGAATCGTAGAGCGCATTAATAAGTTGCTTACGCAGGCATCGCTGGCCCCTGATCCGGCAGTTAACCTGGTGTTGAAAAGCGCTGCTGATGATTCTGAGGATTAACAGATAAATCGACAAGGTCTCGCCTTAAGGAATCCAAACGCATTTCAGGGCGTTCGCGCAACAGCCCAGATACTTACTGTTTCAGCACCGGCAGATTTCAGTTTTCTGGTAATTGCCCGTGCAGTCGCTCCAGTCGTATAGACGTCGTCCACGACCGCGACATGCATTCCGGCGACGGCAGCTGGATCTTTCACGTCAAAACTGCGACGGATATTTGTCTCCCGTTGTACTGCACTGAGTGTCGATTGCGGCAGGCGGGATGCGAATCGCACCATAGCACCTGTGTTACAGGTTGTCTGGAATCGGTCAGCAACCGTATTCGCGATTTGTTCTGCCTGATTGAAACCGCGCTGTAACAACCTTTCGGTGTGGGTTGGAACGGGCAGAACCAGGTCCGGGAATTTGTCTGAGCCGATCGGCTTGCGAACGTCATCTGTCTGGAAATAAGAGACTTCGATAGCGTCTGCAAGCAGGTCACCGAGAAGGCGACTAAACTGCATTTGTTCAGAGAATTTGAGTCTCTTGATCATGTAGTCGACAGGTGGGCGGTAAAGAAATGGGACAACGGCGTGATCGATACCTGTGGGTTTGTCCAGACACCGGCCGCAGATCAGGGCGCTGTTTGTAGCAGTGCCAAAGGGTGCTGCGCATTGATAACAGCAAAAATGATTGTGCGGCAGGTTATTGTGGCAGGCATGACACAAATCCAGTCCGGGCAATCCTGGCGCATCACAGAGACTGCACACATCTGACATCACTATTTTGTACAGCTTTTGAAACATAAAATGCTGACACAGAAAGAAATTACCGATCAGGGGAGGCCCCGGCGGCAGCAAAAGGCAACTGTAGCAAAGATTGTGTGCCGGCAATTGTTGATCATCGCCTTGAAAGTTGTGTTAGGATTCTGGGCAACCGTGTACGGAAAATGAAATTTTAAGTCGACGGACGGTTATGTACCGGGTGGAGTGATCGATGCGTTTGTTGTATCGGCTTCATCACCTGTTGCGGCAAAACAACTAACAGCACGAGTATCGTGCGGCTGTGGGTGAGTAGGAAACATACGGATTCTGCTCGTAGATAAATTCAATAATATTATTCGCAAAATCGGAGTGATTTCCATGCATATTAAACTCCTGTCTGTCGCTATGGCTGCAGCGATCCTTACAGGTTGCGGCACTATGGCTGGCGGCGGCGCTTCAGAAGGTGAAGCAAGAGAAGCAACTAAAAGCTACGTCGCGTCTTCCACTGGCAAAGTTGTTCAGTCTGCCAAAGGGTGTCTCCATTCTTCTTACTTCGATGACGAGTCTTCTATAGCTTCGTGTGAAGGTAAGGAAGAGGCAATGGCCGAGAAGATGGCCGAAGCTCCGAAAGAGGAAGTAAAAGAAGAAGTCGCACCACCACCGCCGCCTCCACCACCGCCTGCACCTGCGCCTGAAGCTGAGGTAGAGAAGGTTGTATTGAGTGGCCGTGCATTGTTCCCTTACGATTCAGCGCAGCTGACCGGGCAGGGCAATCGCGAAATGACAACGTTGATTGATAAGCTGAAAGGCTACTCTGACATTGAGCTGATCGACGTCGTAGGTCATGCGGATAGTCGTGGCGCTGCTGAGTACAACCAGGGCCTGTCAGAGCGTCGTGCTGAGACTGTTAAGTCGACTCTACAGGGTGCATTCCCTAATGTGCCTGTGACTGCTTCTGGTCTCGGTGAAACTGCTCCGGTTGCGAGCAACGACACTGCAGAAGGACGTCGTCTCAACAGACGTGTAGAAATTCGGGTTGAAGCAGTTAACTAGTCTCACCTGAAAGCTGTATCGGAAAGGGCGGTCTTCGGACCGCCCTTTTTTATTGCCTGAACCAGCAGTTTGTTCCTACATTTCCCCGCGTTCAGCGAGGGATACCTGATAATTCCCGCCGACAATAATATGGTCGAGCACGCGCACGTCTATTAGGCTGAGCGCTTTTTTTAAACGGCCCGTGATATCGATATCTGCCCGACTGGGTTCGGCGACACCGGATGGGTGGTTATGCGCAAGCACTACAGCTGCTGCATTACAAGCCAGGGCGGCTTTGACTACTTCCCGGGGATACACACTCGCACTGTCAATTGTGCCCCTGAATAGTGCCTCGTAGGAGATTAACCTGTGCCGGTTATCCAAAAACAGGCAGGCAAAGACCTCGTGCTCCAGATCTCTCATTTCAAGCGCTACCAGGCTTTTGACCGCATCCGGTGATTCGAGAAATGCGCCGGCTTCCGCTTTGTTGAATTGGTAGCGCTTGGCTATTTCGAGCACCGCAGACAGCTGTGCGTATTTTGCCGGACCCAGTCCACGAGTGTTACAAAAGTGTGTTTTGCTTGCCTGTAGTAATTCAACCAGCCCGCCGAATTCTGCGATGATGTCGTGTGCGATTTCCACCGCGTTGCGTCCTGGTACACCGGTTCGCACGAATATTGCCAAAAGTTCGGCATCTGTCAGGGTTTCAGCACCACGGGCAAGTAATTTCTCGCGTGGGCGCTCGCTGACTGGTACATCTGTCATTGCCATGGGTGCGAGTGTTGGGTTTTTTTTGTATGGCTGCTGTGCAGCAGGTCTTGTTTTGTACAACGGTAAGAACCTGTCATTTTCAGACTCCCTCGCTAAACAACGATACTTTGCCTTAGCTGTTCGGCTAGGGAACCAGACTGATACAATAGTGAAATGAGCGTGTTGGCAAAAAAAATAGTCTTGGGTGTTACTGGCGGGATTGCGATTTACAAAGTCCCGGCACTCGTCAGAAGATTGATTGAGCAGGGTGCTGAGGTGCAGGTTGTAATGACAGCATCCGCCTGTGAGTTTGTTAAACCATTGGTCTTTCAGGCAGTCTCAGGCAACGAGGTACACACTGAATTACTGGACGATAAAGCTGAGGCTGGAATGGGCCATATCGAACTGGCGCGTTGGGCTGACATCGTATTGATCGCACCGTGTACCGCGAATACGGCGGCAAAGATTTCGGCGGGTCTGGCAGATGATTTGTTATCTACGCTGTGCATGGCTACCACTGCCCCGTTGGTGATCGTACCGGCGATGAACTCCGTGATGTGGAATGCGCCAGCCACTGCTGAAAATATAGATAAGTTAAAGAGTCGCGGTGTAACTCTGCTAGGGCCTGGAATCGGTTCGCAGGCCTGTGGTGAAACCGGCGCTGGCAGGATGCTTGAGCCCGATGATATTGTCACTCAGCTGCAAGCGGCGGATCTGCCGGGGGCGGTGGGTACCCATGCTTCGACTCACCTGACATCTCTGGCAACAGACGGTGCGCTACAGACCGTAGATATATTAATTACTGCGGGTCCGACGCGAGAGCGCATTGATCCGGTGCGTTTTTTAAGCAACCACAGTAGTGGCAAAATGGGTTATGCGCTGGCGGCAGCAGCACAATCTGCCGGTGCCAATGTGACGCTTGTAAGCGGACCGGTGACACTCGCAACCCCCGCGGGGGTAAGTCGGGTGGATGTGTCGACGGCTGAAGAAATGCAAACCGCTGTGATGTCGCGAATCAAGCAAGGCAGCATTTTTATTTCTGTTGCTGCAGTTGCAGATTATAAAGTTGCACAGCAAAGCGACGAAAAGATAAAAAAGACAGATGAAGACTTAACGCTTACTTTGATACGCAACCCCGATATTCTGGCCGGTGTTGCAAGCTCAGCGTCGAGACCTTTTTGTGTCGGCTTTGCTGCTGAAACACAAAAGCTTGAACAATATGCTCGCAGCAAGCTTGAAAAAAAGAATCTCGATATGATCGTTGCTAATCTGGTCGGTGATGGTCGTACCTTCGGTAAAGATAGCAATGCAGTAGAGGTTTTCTGGCGTGATGGTGGGTCAAAGTCATTCGCGCTGCAGTCAAAACGATCACTGGCAGATGGCTTGATCGGGTTGATTGCCGAGCGCTTTAAACAAGTGCAAAGTAAATAATGAATCTACCAACAGTCACTTAGCGGGTTTATGAATAAAATTCAGGTAAAAATTCTGGATCAGCGGATTGGCAGCGAGATACCACTACCGCAACATGCAACTGAAGGATCTGCCGGTCTTGATCTGCGAGCCTGTATCGATTCAACGCTAACACTCGCCCCCGGTGCGGTTGAGTTGTTGCCGACCGGCATCGCGGTTTACATTGAAGATACCGGTATGGCGGGTTTGCTGTTACCGCGCTCGGGACTAGGTCACAAGCATGGGATAGTGCTTGGAAATCTTGTCGGGTTAATTGACTCGGATTATCAGGGGCAGCTTTTTGTGTCAATCTGGAATCGCTCAGCCGAGCCGTTCGATATAAAAGCCGGTGACAGGATTGCACAACTGGTGATTGTTCCGGTGGTTCAGTCATCGTTTGATGTAGTGGAAGAATTTAATACCACTGAGCGAGGTAGTGGTGGGTTTGGGTCTTCCGGTAGTCAGTAGTCTATTACAAAGTATGTTGCCCTCGATTCACCTGCATTACGGTAGCGGTATTCGAGATTTTGTGAAATGTATTCCGGTGGATGGCGGGTTTCCTGCATCTGCCATGGATGCTGCATTGTCCGCACTACGGAACCAGCTAATACCAAAATGATTCTGAGCGGCGATTTAAACCAAAGAGAGTGTAAATGAATATTGATGCCTCCATTTTCCGTGCTTATGACATCCGTGGAGTTGTTGCTGATGCACTGACCCCGCAGGCCTGTGAACAAATTGGTCGAGCCTTTGGTAGTGAAGCATTGGCACGCGGGCAGAAGGTTGTAAATCTTGCCCGTGATGGACGATTGTCCGGCCCTGATCTTATTGCAGCGCTTGCCAAAGGTATTCAGAGCACGGGCTGCGATGTAATTAATATCGGTATGGTGCCCACGCCGGTACTTTACTTTTCAACCTATCACCTTGAAACCGGTACCGGCATCATGGTTACCGGCAGTCATAACCCACCGGAGTACAATGGTCTTAAAATGATGATCGGTGGCGATACTTTGTTTGGTGATGGAATCCAGGAACTATATCAACGTATCGTTAAAGATGATCTTGCCAGTGGAGAAGGCAATTACTCTGAAACTGATGTGATGGATGCTTATCTTGATCGTATTATCGGTGATATTAAACTATCTCGTAAAATGCGAGTAGCGAGTGATTGCGGCAATGGTGTAGCCGGGGTTTGTGCAACACAGCTGTTTACTAAACTTGGCTGTGAAGTACATGAACTGTTCACAGAAGTGGATGGTAACTTTCCCAATCATCACCCGGATCCTGCCAAGGTTGAGAACCTGCAGGACATTATGGCGGTAGTAGAAAAAGAGAAGCTTGAACTCGGTCTTGCCTTTGATGGAGATGGTGATCGCGTTGGGGTGATTGATGATAAAGGTCAGATCATCTGGCCGGATCGGCAAATGATTTTGTACTCGCGAGATATCCTTGATCGCAATCCCGGTGCGAAGATTATCTTTGATGTGAAATGCTCAACGCTGTTACCCAAAGCAATCAGTGAAGCCGGTGGCGAACCCGAAATGTGGAAAACCGGCCACTCGTTTGTAAAAGCGCGCATCAAAGAAACAGGGGCGGCCCTTGGTGGCGAGATGAGCGGACATATCTTCTTTAAAGAGCGCTGGTATGGTTTTGATGATGCGCTTTATTCGGCGGCCAGACTACTGGAGATTTTGTCTCGAGATGATCGCCCTGTCAGTGAAATATTTGGTGAGATTCCCAATAGCGTGAATACCCCTGAGCTAGGAATTAAATTCGCCGAAGGGGAACACCATAAATTCATGCAGGAATTTGTAGAGAGCGCCAAATTTGACGGCGCAAAACTGACGACGATTGACGGTATTCGGGCTGACTTTGAAAATGGCTGGGGACTGGTACGTGCATCGAATACCACGCCATCACTTGTAATTCGATTCGAAGCTGATTCACAATCAGATCTTGAGAAGATTCAATCGAGTTTCCGCACCGCGATGTTGGATGTGGATTCGAGTATTGACCTGCCTTTTTAAGACCCGCTTCCTGCGTAGCTGGAAATCTGCCATCGTTTTTTCGGCAGATGAACCAGTCTGAACTGAAGGGGGTTTCTCCGGAGAACCCCTTGGAAACCACTGCTGCACACGACACCGCCCGAGTCCTCAACGAGGCGTTGCCCTATATTCAAAGCCTTGCCGGTAAGACCATCGTTGTTAAATACGGTGGTCATGCAATGAGTGATGAGACGTTAAAGCGAAGCTTTGCCAGCAATATCGCATTGATGAATCAGATCGGTATACACACTGTAGTGGTGCACGGTGGTGGACCGCAAATCAAAACGCATCTTGCCCAGCTCGGTATAGAAACAGAAACCATTCAGGGTATGCGAGTCACTACTGCGGAGACGATGGATGTCGTCGAGATGGTGCTTGGTGCGCAGGTGAATAAAAGTATCGTGTCGCTGCTTAGTCAGGTTGGCTGCCGGTCGGTAGGGTTGACGGGTAAAGACGGTGGTTTGATAAAAGCGGTACCGATGGTCCTTGAGGGTGGTGCAGATCTTGGTCAGGTCGGTGAGGTTGAATCTGTCGATCGATCAATCATTGAAACACTGCGTCAGGATAGATTTATACCGGTGATCGCACCGATAGGTGTTGGTCACGACGGACGCAGTTACAATATCAATGCAGATCTGGTTGCCAGTGCGATTGCCTCTGAGTTAAATGCTGAGAAACTGCTCCTGTTGACAGATACTGCGGGTATCCTCGACAAGCAGGGCGGCTTGCTATCCGGTCTCTTACCGGTCGATATAAAAGCGCTAATTGAAGACGGCACAATATACGGCGGGATGCTGCCAAAAGTGCGTTGCGCGCTGGAAGCCGTGAAAAACGGCGTTAAAACTGCCACAGTGCTTGACGGCAGAGTGGAGAATGCGGTCCTGCTTGAGTTATTTACCGACACAGGCGTCGGTACACAAATTAAATCGAGTGATTAGTCGCTGTACGTGGCGGTTGAAGTAATGTGTTGCTTCAATTGACGGTAGCGTCGCAGGTCGCGATCAAACTGAGCAATAATCAGCCTTCGTTCACGTAGTTTGGAAGTAATCAGCGCGTCGTTGCTGTCGATGCTGCGCAGTACGGCGATACGGTCAGATTCCAGGGCGTCACTCGGTGCGAGCTGGCGTTTTATGCGTTCTGCCACGCGGTCTTCAATTGAGATCAGGCGGGTATTGAGAATCACCATCTGGTCGTGCATGCGAGCGATCGCGCCATCAATGTGCAAAACACGCTTGTCACGCGTACTAATCAGATCGTATTCGTTTGGAAATGCTCGCAGCAGGGCTTCGTCGCGTTGTTGCTTTTCTTTTTCCAGCCTTGCCTGTCGATCCAGTTCAATCTGTTCAAGCTTGCTGGGAATTGTTTCGAGCGTGACGCCATGTTGGTTGAGAACCTGGCTTGACTCTTCAAACGTCGACGGCGGCGGTCGATCCTGGTAGGAAATGTTTCCGTCTTCGTCGATCCATTTATACCAGCGCGCGCTGGCGGGACTAGCCAGTAGCGTAACACCGGCCACAACAGCGATTACTGCTGTGCCACGTGACAGCCAGTGACTCATTGCCCGGCTGGGGGAAATGAGTGCACCGCCGCCACGCGTCGTCACTTTTTGATCTGACTTCTTCATTTCTCGAAAACCCGGTTGTTGTCAGAGAACTGACTTCGGTAACTCACTGCAGACTCGAGCGTTAATTTGTGTACAGTGTTTATAGCGGTTGGGCTGAAAAATAATTGAGCGACAGTGCGGAAAATCCCCTTTGTTTTTGTTTTGTAATGCAAATCGAAATGGCGGAAAATTCACCGTAGACTGGAGAGCATCGTCGCTGAATCGGGAAAACATGAAAATCATCACATTAAACTGCAATGGCATCCGTTCGGCTGGAAAAAAAGGTTTTTATCAATGGATGAAAAATCAGCGCGCGGACATCGTTTGCCTGCAGGAAACTAAAGCGCAGGCGCATCAGCTCGATGATGAGTTGTTTAGCCCGAAGGGCTATAAAAGGTATTTACATGATGCGGAAAAGCCTGGTTATAGCGGTGTCGGTATCTACAGCAGGCACGAACCGAAAAAGGTGATCTATGGCCTGGGTGATGAACTGATTGATCGGGAAGGGCGCTATCTTGAAGTCTGTTTCGATAACCTGTCTGTGGTGTCTTTGTACATGCCTTCCGGTTCTTCCGGCGATGTTCGTCAGGAGTTCAAAGTGCGCATGATGGATATCATGCTGCCACATCTGCTGAAGCTTAAGAAACGAAAGCGGCAGTACGTTATTTGTGGTGACTGGAACATTGCCCATACGAAAGCAGACATTCGAAACTGGCGGGGTAATCAGAAAAACTCGGGATTTCTGCCGGAAGAAAGGCAATGGATGACGCAACTGCTCGACAAGCATAATTATGTCGATGCATTTCGCGCACTACCGCAGAAGGAACATGAGTATACCTGGTGGTCTAACCGCGGGCAGGCGTATGCGAATAATACCGGGTGGCGAATCGACTATCAGATCACTACACCCGGGTTGCGCGATCAGGTGAATAAAACTTCGGTTTACAGAGATAATCGATTTTCTGATCATGCGCCATTGTCAATAAGCTACGATTTTGAAATAAAAATTTAACTAATCGTTATTGATAGTTGTCGGTAACCAGAGTCAGGCGCGCCGCGGATTTATCATTAGGGTTTGATTCGTCTTCAGACTGCTGCTCGCGGTCAGAAGATTGTGTTGTCATTGAATTGTTGCTCGTCTGTTCCGTTTTCGATGGCCACCAGGTCTTTCCAGACAGCGCTTCGTTCATCGCATTTGCGAGTTCGTTCATAAATTCCTCTCGCTTTGTATCGCCTCGAATTCGTTCACGGAGCAGGGGTTCCTGGGTGATTTCACCATAGGTATGATCTCTCATACGCCAATGCACAATGTACCAGGGTTTCATGTCGTTCCATGCTTTTATACCGAGTAGTATGCTGGCCGCCAGTGGGACGTAAACCAGAAAAAAGCCGCTAGAAGCGCTGTCCAGCAGATCAATAGTAAGAATAACCAGGAAAATTAAAACACTTAAAATCAACAGGCTTTTACACAAGCGTTGGTTAAATACAGTGGCTCGATAGAACTGTTTGTGTACGCTTATCATGTGTTCAAACATGTAGGTTTTCAGCATTCGATCAAACGGATCTATGTAAGCCAGTCTTGTGTCTGTGACCAGAATAAGTCCTTTTCGAAACAGTTCTCTTTCACCGTCAAAGAGCTGTATTCTTGCCGGCTTGGGCGACAGCCAATCCTGCAATCTCTCCTTGCGCGAAACAGACTCTTCCTGCTGATGCTTTTCGGCAGCGCTCGATGCAGCACGGCTTCTCTCAGAGAGTTTTTTCAGCATTAAAAATGAAGATCGAACTGGCTTCATGGTTATTTCACACAACGATAAATTTGTGTCGGTGGCAGGTTTCGCCATACGGTTGGCGTGGTTGTCACAGTGGCAAAGTGACGTTGTAAGTTGTTGATAAAGTACCGGCCGCGTGATCTGTACTTTGCACCTAGATACACAATCGCAACAAAAACCCCATCGGGTGCCAGCGAGCTGCTGATTACACGCATCAGTTCGTCTTGATCTGCTACATCAAATATAGTCCACGGCAGACTGGAGATAACGCAGTCTGCATGCTGACTCCCGGCTTTTGTCAGCCAAACTGGCAATTCGGTTGCAGCGCTATGATAAACGCAGGCGTCAGGGCACCGATTTCTCGTGGCAGTCACAAATGTCTTGTTTAGCTCTATCGCGAAGAACTTTTGCTCAGCTGTCAGCGTGTTTAGAATTTCTTCGGTAAATACGCCGGTGCCCGAGCCGAGCTCAACGACGGTTTTCGCATCATGCAGATCAGCCTGCCAGACAACGCGTTTCGCCAGGGATCTGGATGAGGGGGCTATCGCTCCGGTCGCCGCAGGCTGGCGAGCAAGTTGTCGGGCAAACTCGGTGTATCGAAATACCCGACGGTTTAAAGGTTTGAATCGAAATTGCTGTGTGGGTGGTAAGGAGGTGTGCTCTCGCGGTACCGGTTTTTGTTGGTTTAGCTGATAGCCCGGCCGATGATTGAGCGGCACTGCTGTGCCGGATGGCAGGTCGGGTACTTTGCGTAGCAGCCGGGCTTCGCCGGTGACAGGAGGGAGCATTTATTAGCCTTATTTGTTCTTCTTGCTCCGCCTGCGATTTCATTCGTGCGCTTTGGAGGCTCAATTGATCTATCATTGCCCGAGGGCTGATGACTGCATATGCGGGAGTCTAGCTGCTAACTGTCATCCAAATCCATTGCACCAACTACATCAAACGGAATTGGATCAGGCCAGCTTGCAACCTGAACAGTGCCGGAGAGTTCATAGTCGAGGTTAAGCGATTTTCCCTGTAGTAATGTGCCGAGGGAGCTTGCCAGTCGATTCAGCCCGGCAGTGACGTCAAGTGACAACAGTGCCTCACTGTTGGCGGGAACAATTACCGACTGGTTGCTTTTGCCGTTGGCGATATTGGTATCGTTAAATCGTGCGACAAAATTGACCGCTTCAACTGGAATATCAAAGCTGTTCGGGTTGGTGACTTTCAGCTGAAAACGCAACTTTTGTTCGGCTACATTTATATTCAGTGGCTTGACACTAACCAACTCTACCGTAGGTTTGGCTGGTTTGGCCAGTTTGGGAATAACACTTGCGCAGGCGGTTAGTAATGTTGCCAATAGTACGCAGAACAAGCACTGTATGAAGCGCACACTGAGCCTCCGTAAATGGCCATGCTGTTGTCGGTCGACAAAGCAGTGAGCCACGTTTAGGGATTTAAATTAGCTCGGTAGTGTACCACGCATCGTGGCTTTAACCTTGTGATTAGCTCTTGCTTGCCGAGCTTTGCATACCATGTGGGGGGCTTACGCTCTTGCTTGCCGAGTTGGCATGCCCTGCCGGCGGCTATCGTTCTCACATGCCCTGCGGGCGGCCCTACTTTTAAAAAGACCAAAAGTAGGCAAAAGTCTTTCTTGCTGCCATTTTGCCCTGCGGGTGGCTGCGCCATTTTTTGAAATCCTCCTCCGTCGGGCCGCGCCAATGGCACATCCCTGTGCCGCTGGCGCTCACGTGGCATCCATGCCACTCAGACCCGACTCCGGAGTATTTCA
>CALLBO010000030.1 GCA_937998875.1 uncultured Granulosicoccaceae bacterium | reverse complement strand
TAAAGGTGATCTGCACCGCGAAAGTTCTTTGCCACCACGGTGGCTTTATTGGGGCTGTTGTCATCATGAATAACATCGTCCGGTCGGACTAACAGGTCAACCAGCTCACCTTCTTTATAATCATTAAGCAGTTCACCATGTACCATACCGAACTCGGTCAGTACCTGACCATCACCCACAGTATTGCCACAAACAAAAACACCTTCACCAACAAAATCAGCAACGAATCGGTCTGCCGGTCTGTGGTAAAGATTGTAGGCAGTGTCCCATTGCTTTAACTGGCCATCAGAGATCACACCGATATGATCTGCGATGGCAAATGCTTCGTGTTGATCATGGGTAACCAGAATGCCGGTAATACCATCATGCTTTAAAATTTCGCGAACACTCTCTGCAAGCTTTACCCGAAGTTCAGTGTCCTGACTACTAAACGGCTCATCCATTAGCAGAATCGGGGGTCGAGGTGCAATTGCACGGATAAGCGCAACCCGTTGTTGCTGACCTCCGGATAGTTGATGCGGATAACTGTCGACGTAGTCCTGCATTGACACCAGCCGCAGCAGCTCATCGACGCGCTGCCTGATATCAGTCCGTTTCTGTCCCTTGAGTCCGAACGCGATGTTCTGTTTTACCGATAAGTGCGGAAACAGCGCCGAGTCCTGAAATACCACACCAACCCGCCTTTCCTCAGGCGGCAGTTGCGTTGCTGCACTGGCGATCTCTTTTCCGCCCAGGAAAATTTTTCCCGCGGCAGGTGGTTCAAAACCGGCAATCGCGTTCAGGATGGTTGTTTTACCGCAGCCACTGGGACCGAGCAGACAACCGATTTCCCCGTGCTCCAGATGAAAGCCCACATCGGAGACGATCCGCTGTCCACCCAGGTCAACACAGAGGTTCTCCACCGACAGTTGCTGACTCATAGACATCTCATCCAGGCCGCAGCAATAATATTGTTTGGATGACTAGTCATCATGATAAGTAGATTTTTATTGTAAATGATAATTGTTCGCATTATCATTTGTCTGGCTTAATGAGAATTATTTACAAAGTCTCGCATAAGAACGGGATGGTTTCACTTTTTACCTCTTGGCTCGTCGCCCTCGCTAATAGCTATTGCCCGGGTTGTTTTAATGACTGGCTAAATCAATCTGGATTGATAATGTCACTACTACTTCCCGCTAGATCTTCTGTTTTAATCGCCGCATTTGTCGCTGCAACTTCGATAGGTACCACCTCCCTGGCCCTCGCCAACGGTGAAGTAAACCTTTATTCCTCCCGACATTATGACACCGATGAGCGGTTGTACTCTGACTTTGAGGATCAGACCGGCATCAGGGTAAATCGCATTGAAGGTAACGCTGATGAACTGATCACACGCATGAAATCCGAAGGGCGTAACAGCCCTGCTGATATCCTGCTGACAGTAGATACCTCACGCTTGGAGAGAGCCAGGGCAGCCGGTATATTGCAGTCGATTGATTCACCGGTGCTTGAAAGCCGTATTCCGTCGTACTTGCAGGATGATGAGAATCAGTGGTTTGGATTCTCACAGCGTGCGCGTATTTTGTTTTACGACAAAAAAGACGTGCAGGAGCCACCACAGACTTATCAGGATCTGGCTGATCCCAAATACAAAGGGCTGATCTGCATCCGTTCCTCTTCAAACGTCTACACGCAAACCATCATTGCAGCACTGATAGCGCATCTGGGTGAGGAAGCAACGAGCGATTGGGCCAAAGCGGTCGTTGCAAACTTTGCCCGCGATCCACAAGGCGGTGACACCGATCAGCTTCGCGGCATCGTGTCTGGCGAATGTGATATTGCGATGTCTAACACTTACTACTTTGGCCGTGCTATTCGCAGACCGGTAAAAGGTTTGTCAGACAGCATTGATATGATCGGCTGGGTGTTTCCGAATCAGGATTCAATCGGTGCACACATGAATCTTTCCGGCGGTGGCGTAGCGAAGCATGCACCTAATAAAGATAACGCAATTAAGTTTCTGGAGTATCTGGCCTCTGAGTCTGCACAACAGTATTTCTCTGCAGGTAACGATGAATATCCATCGGTACCGGGCATCGGTTTAAGTCCGTCAGTCGCGGCACTGGGTTTCTTTAAACCTGACGATCTTGCCGCTTCTGAAATTGCCGCAAATGTTGCGGCGGCGCAGAAGCTTTTGAATGAGGCTGGTTGGAAATAGGGTATTTAGAGACCCGCAAAACCCAAAAAATACTGCTGAAAAAGTCTCCTCGCAGTTACCCTCCCGCTCACGGGAGGGGTTTTGTCGCTCTATGTATGTGTGTTGGAATTTTGTTTGGATTGGCAGTAGTTTTAGCGACAACCTTCCCGAATAGAATATCCATACGATGGTTATTTATTCGAACAGATCCAACTAATCTTTAGACAATCTTCGACAAAGTAAAATCACCGGCAACAAACCAATCAATACAATAACCAGTGATGGCACAGCAGCCCCTGCGAGCCTTTCATCCGATGCCAGCCGGTGAGCTTGTACCGCAAGCGTATCAAAATTAAACGGTCGCATAATCAGCGTTGCCGGTAGCTCTTTCATTACATCGACAAACACAATCAACAACGCAGTGAACACACTGGTTTTTAAAACCGGCAGATGAACTCTGAACAGTATACCGGTGGAGTTTGTCCCCAGACTGCGCGACACAGATTCAAGTTTGGTATTCAGGGTGGCTAAACCACCCTCATAGGTATTTAAAGCGGCTGCCATAAAGCGAACCATATAGGCCATAACCAGCACAGTGATAGTGCCGGTAAAAATTAAACCGGTAGAAACGTTAAAATAAGTTTCCGCAAACGCATCTATTCGATTATCCATCGCTGCGAACGGTACAAGCAGTCCTACCGCAATAACGCCACCAGGGACTGCATACCCTACCCGCGCGATGTTTGCTGATGCTCGCGCCAGTCGGCTTGGGTGAAAACGCTTATAGCTCGCCAGTAACACTGCCAGTAGTACGGTTGCCAGGGATGCGATTGAAGCAAGCAGTACAGAATTCTTAATAAAGATCAGGTAGCGCTCACTGAACAGATTCTGTTCAGAGTCGAGACCCATCATCGCAAGCAGGATGATCGGCAAAATAAAACCAAAGAAAACTGGCAACGCACAAAAGACAAAAGCCCCTACTGCACGCCAGCCTTTCAACTGTGCCCGTTTTGGGCGCTTGTCATGCTGCCCGGCAGCATGGTTACGCGCGGCGCCACGTTGCATCTGCTCAAGTACCGCCAGGAACAATGCAAAGATCAGTAGGCAGAAGGCGAGTTGTGCGGCACCGCCTCGATCTGCAAAAGAAAACCAGCTGGTATAAATACCAGTGGCAAACGTCTGAATCCCGAAGTAACTAACAGTCCCGAAGTCGGCAATGGTTTCCATCAATGCAAGCAGCACACCACCGGCAATAGCCGGGCGCGCAATCGGTAAAGATACAAACCAGAACGCACCGGTGGCACTGCGACCCAGGCTGCGGGCTGCCAGGTTGGCCGTGGCAGATTCGCGTAGGAAAGCCGAGCGGGCCAGCAGATATACATAAGGGTAGAGCACCAGCACAAACATTAAACCAGCGCCGCCGATGCTGCGTATTTCAGGAAACCAGTAGTCTTTTGGCCCCCAACCGGTTACTGACCGCAAGAACGTTTGCACTGCTCCCGGGTGATCCAGAAAGTCGGTGTACGCATAGCCCATGACATAAGCTGGAAACGCAAAGGGCAATGCAAGCATTACTTCCAGCACTCCGCGACCGGGAAACCGGGTCATCGTCACCAGCCAGGCAGCACCGGTGCCCACCACCAGGGTACCAAACACAACAATAACGATCAGCGTCAGCGTTGTAAGGGTGTAGCGCACCAGAACAGTGTCTGCGAGGTGCTGCAATGTATCGGTTGTACCCAGCAGCGCTGCCAGTACCACAGCAACCATCGGCAACAGACAAAGTGCTGCGGCTGCAATCGCACCCCATCTTAACAACCGGTCAGTCCAGGTTGATTTCAATTGCGCAAAAGCCTTGATCAGAAAACTGCCGTCTATTATGCGCAAGGGAACCATCATAAGACAGTGTTATCAGCTGATTCCACAGCCGGATTTTATGGCCAGATTTAGTAGCGGGTATCGGTCGATTCATTTCCCACGGCGAAGGCGGATAGAGTGACTCAATCGACAACCTGCCAAACCATTCTGCCTTTTTATTGACGATGCTCATCAGACTGAAACCCTGTGTTTACCTGCCTTTTAGAGCAGAACTTGCAGGGCTGATCACAATGATGAATGACCTTGCCAGTGAACTGTCACCAATTGTTGCCGATAGCCTTCTGAGGGCGTGGAGAGTTCAAATCCACGCGGCGATACGCTTCGGGAATTAAATGGCACATTCTGAAAAACAACAGCCTGATTTTAGCAACAATCCGGATTCACATAACAGGCTGAAGTCTCAGGCTTTGTCTCGTGACATAGAAGAGTTGAATAAAGGTCTGCGGATAGATTTCGATCAGAAGTTAGGCGAACTCAGCGACTTGCTGGCGCGCTTTAAGGCACTAATATCTGCGCCGTCAACAAAAGCTGCCAATGATGCGGCCAATAACGAAGACGACAAAGATTCATCAACAAAAAACCGGACGCTGGAAATAAGATCTGCGAACGTTACTCCACTGTTCAGCCAATTACCTGCAGTTGTTTCAAAACCGGAGTCGCCGGTCGATTTAAACAGTCCAGCCTGCTGTGATCCTGAGCCCGAAAACGTTGAAAAAGACAACGTCGAAAAAGCCAGCCAGGATTATGGCAATGAGTCTGTTGATGACACACAGGCTGCTGAGGCGTTATTCCCGGCTCCAGCAACAACACCTCATTCAGGAGAACCGGCAAGGTTTGAAACCGGGCTGTATAAGCTCAACTGCCAGCTTTATCGTTTTCGACTTGAGCTGGATCAGGAACTGGAGTTTCGCGAAGAGCCCCTACACATTCACTTTCGACAGGAATCAGAACTTTCACAGCTGCTACAGAAGCTTAATGAAGAGTCGAGTGAAAAACATCCCGATAGCTAAACAGTATCTGGTCAATGTATCCGGCGGTGTTGAAACTCAACCCCGGTTCGATCTGAACGCGCGGCGTAAACACCAGACAGCCACTATAAATATAAGCCACGCCCACAAGGGTACTCCAAACAATCTGAAGAGCTCAGCGCTGCCCAACAACGTCACCAGGGTCGCACAGATAAAAAATCCCGCAGCACAGATGGCGTAAATCACACCCGTGGTGTTTGTATCATCGTTAAATGATGGGTGCTGTTTGTTCGTGTGCGGCCGGATTGCAGCCCTATTAAAGCCACCGGTACCTGCACCGGCGGCAAGAAACTGGTGCACCAGACCCGGCATTTCCGGCAACATTCGGCCCCACTCCGGCACATTGCGCTGGATGTCCCGCAGTACAGTTAACGGGCTGTTCTGCTCAACCATAAAACCTTTTAAAACCGGTCTTGCGGTTTTCCACAGATCGAGTTGTGGGTAGAGTTGCCGACCCAGGCCTTCAATATTCAACAGTGTTTTTTGCAGTAATACCAGCTGCGGCTGCACTTCCATTTGAAATCGCCGTGCAGTTTGAAATAAGCGCAACAACACCTGCCCGAAAGAAATTTCCTCCAACGGTTTCTCAAAGATCGGCTCACAGACAGTGCGTATTGACGACTCGAATTCTTCTATGCGGGTATCGGCCGGTACCCAGCCACTGTCTACATGCAAGCGTGCGACTTTGTAGTAGTCCTGTTCAAAAAAGGCGAGCAAATTTTGTGAGAGATAATGACGATCTTCATCTGTTAAGCTACCAACAATACCAAAATCTACCGCTATGTAAGACGGATCAGAGGGGTTCTCTTCAGAAACAAATATGTTTCCGGGATGCATGTCAGCGTGAAAAAAATTATCTCTGAACACCTGGGTGAAAAATATATTTACGCCGCGTTCGGCCAGTTTTTCAAGATCAACTCCAGCGGCTTTTAACTTATCAATGTGGGATATGGGTATCCCCTTGATACGTTCCATAACAAGCACATTGTCACGCGTGTAGTCCCAGTAGATTTCAGGAATGTAGAGCTCATTGGAATCTTCAAAGTTTCTTCTCAGCTGAGCCGCATTCGCCGCCTCGCGCTGCATATCAAGTTCATCGTAAATTGTTTTCTCATATTCACTGACAACTTCGCGAGGTTTGAGGCGTTTACTTTCCGACCAGAACGACGCCGCCAGATCGGCCAGCATAAACATCAAAGACAGATCGCGATCGATTGTTGTTTTGATACCCGGCCGCAGGACTTTAACAATCACCTGCTCACCGCTGTGCAATACCGCGGCGTGCACCTGTGCAATAGATGCAGATGCAAGCGCTTCAATTTCAAAGTCGGCAAATAACTCATCAACAGAACCGTCAAGAGACTCTTCTATTGTTTGCACCGCCGTCTCAGATGAAAACGGGGGAACCCTATCCTGCAGCAATGCCAGTTCGGCCGCGATATCGTCTGCCAAAAGATCCCGTCTGGTAGATAACATCTGGCCAAACTTGACGAATACCGGGCCAAGTTCTTCCAAAGACCGTCGTAACCGCTCTGCTCTTGGCAAACTGCGGGACTGTTTGTGGCGCCAGCGATCCGGAGAAAGTGACGTTATTACTTTCAGTGGCAGTGACGGCTTAAGTTCAAGCAGTAATTGATCGATGCCGTAGGTTAAAAACACCTTTTGAATGGTGTACAACCTTGAGAGTCTTGCGAACACTATTTCGTGTTTCCATCGATCTTGCCGGCTGCAATTCGCAATTCAAGCTGATCCACCCGGTCGCGAAGCTCATCCACCTGGTCCACGAACTCTTCAAGCTCCCAGCTGTGAGGTACGTTGTCGCTCTCATCGCGAAGATAGTCTGCAGTATTCTCCTGCAACGCATCTGTTCGCTCGGCAACCCATTGTTTGAAGCCGCGAGAGAAGCGACCGATCTGATGTGCCACAGCGTCACCGGTGAGCCGGGAGAGATGTTCTTCCCAATCAATATCAATGTTATTCAAACACCTGGAGAACTTTTGAGCAGCATCCGTTTCACCGGATATTTTCACGTCACCATCATGTATTGATCGTCTACCGGTGGCTAACGCAATAAGGTAAAATGGCCCGCCGGAAATGACAGCATCTGCCGTATCGCCGAAGTCCTCGGCTATTTCAACACTCTGTTCGTTGAAGATAAACCAGATCGGCAAGCCGGGACCTTCCACTTCAATACAGATTACCTTGCCCTGCAATCTCTGCAAACTTGATGCTGAATCAGGGTCGAGCTCAACATAACGATTAAACGCAGTCTGCAATGCAACAGCTAGTGGCGGGGGAAGCTTCACTCAATAACCTACTAGTGTACTGCAACCTTCAAACGCTGCGAATGAGAGCTTGTCATTTGCCGGGTCCAATCAACAATGGCAGCAAGGCGCAGCTCGCAGGTAATGGCCCATAGTTTATCCATAAGGCCCTTTTCAAGAGCTGCAACGCAGCTGTGGGCCGAATGGCGAGTTCCCGAAGGGGCGACGATTAAAGTGCATGAGAGAGCTGATAAATAATTGGAGGTAATCATCTGTACGAATTCTCTAATAAAATGAAGCGCTTTGATCGATCGACTCATTTGTAGTGTTTGAAAGTTGCAGTGCACTAGAGCTTGAAGCCTTTATGTAACGCTACGATACCGCCAGTCATATTGTGATACGAACAACGCTCAAAGCCTGCCTGTTCCATCATGCCAAGCAACGTGTCCTGATCGGGATGTTTCCGAATAGACTCTGCAAGGTAGCGGTAGCTGTCTGCATCGTTTGCGACCAGCTTGCCCATGGCAGGTAGTGCCGAAAATGAATAAGCATCATAGGCTTTACTTAGCAGCGGCAATACCGGTTTGGAAAACTCCAGTATCAGCAGCCTGCCACCTGGTTTTAGTGTCGCGTAAATAGATTCGATTGCCCGCTGCTTATTGGTTACATTGCGCAGTCCGAAAGCCATGGTGACACAATGAAACGAACTTTCTGCAAACGGCAGTTGTTCAGCATCTGCCAGCGCATACTGCATATTGCCAACAATACCGTCATTAATCATGCGATCACGACCATTGGCAAGCATCGATTGATTAATATCCGATAGTACAACCGTGCCTTTGGACCCCACTCTTTGATGAAGCTTTGACGCGAGATCACCAGTACCACCGGCCAAATCAAGTACACATTGCCCGGCTCTGACACCGGTCTGGCTTATCGTAAAACGCTTCCAGAGTCTGTGAACGCCGAACGACATCAGATCGTTCATGATGTCATAGCGATCAGCTACCGAGTCAAACACCTCACCGACCAGCTCTTTCTTTTTACCGGTCTCAACAGTCTGAAAACCAAAATGGGTTTTATCTTCCACGGAATAGCTCTATTTTTAAGCGGACAATGAATCGAGCGGGGCATCTTTTGGCAGACGCCAGTTTAGTGGTGTCTGTACTGGCGGCAATCAGTCACGCGATTTTGGAACCTTTCGCTGGTGCCCTGCAGCGGCCAGCCGATCCAGGTAATCCTGCCAGTACGCTTCATAGTTTACACCCAATTCATGCAGGTACACCCAGGTGAAGATGCCGGAATCGTGACCATCATCAAAAGCAATTTTTAAGGCGTAGTTGCCGGATGGGGTCAGCTGATCAATACCGACATCTTCCTTGCCGGTCTGCAGCACTTCCTGGCCCGGGCCATGACCACGTACTTCCGCCGACGGGGAATAGACCCGCAGGTATTCGCACGTCAGGTTACATTCAAAGCCGTCATCAAAGTGCAGCTCCAACACTCGGCTGCGCTGGTGAAGTTTGATTTCAGTCGGTCTGGCCTTTGATGCCCCGGGTGAAGCGCCGGGTGTTACTTTTGAATCACTCATGGTTCAGAGCCTACAGGATGTAGCGACTCAGGTCTTCATCTTGCGCAAGCTCACCAAGGTATTTATTCACATAGTCTGTATCGACAATGACTTCAGAGCCGCCTTTATCTGATGCATCAAAAGAGGCTTCATCAAGCAATCTTTCAAGCACTGTGTGTAATCGTCGGGCACCGATATTCTCGGTAGTTTCATTCACCCGCCACGCCACCTCCGCTATCTGCTTAATACCGTCTTCCGTGAAGGTTAGTTTTACCTCCTCTGTATTGAGCAGTGCCTTGTACTGCTCGGCAAGGGAAGCATTAGGTTCGGTCAGAATACGTTCAAAGTCCTCCACTGTCAGAGCGCGTAATTCGACTCGAATAGGCAGGCGGCCCTGCAATTCCGGAATCAGATCTGAAGGCTTGGTCAGATGAAACGCACCGGATGCAATAAACAGAATGTGATCGGTTTTTACCATGCCGTACTTTGTACTGACAGTACACCCTTCAATCAGTGGCAACAGATCACGCTGCACCCCTTCGCGTGAAACATCGCCACCGCTGCTACCGGCATCGGAACGTCTGGAAACTTTGTCTATCTCGTCAATGAACACAATGCCGTTTTGTTCAACATTTTCTACTGCCAGCTGCTTCAGTTCATCTTCATTTACCAGGCTTGCAGCTTCTTCATCTATCAGAAGTTGCATCGCCTCTGCAATTTTAAGCTTTCGGGTTTGCTTTTTATCGCGACCCAGATTCTCAAACATGCCCTGTAACTGTTGTGTCATGTCCTCCATTCCCGGCGGCGTCATGATTTCTACGCCAACTCCCGGTGCATTCAGCTCAATTTCTATCTCCGTCTCATTGAGACCGCCTTCCCGCAGTTTCTTGCGAAACTTCTGCCGTGTGTCAGATTCTTTATCTTCAGCACTGTCACTGCGCGCGGGTGGCAGCAGAATATCGAGTATTTTTTCTTCTGCAGCATCTTCAGCACGGTGACGAACTTTTTCTTTTTCATGTTCACGGGTTTGTTTAATTGCCGCATCCACCAGATCACGAACGATTGATTCAACATCACGTCCGACATAACCGACTTCGGTAAATTTGGTCGCTTCGACTTTTATAAAAGGCGCGTTGGCAAGTTTAGCCAAACGTCTTGAGATCTCTGTTTTGCCTACACCCGTAGGGCCGATCATCAAGATGTTTTTTGGCGTAATTTCGTTACGCAAATCTTCTGTTACCTGTTGGCGTCGCCAGCGATTGCGAAGTGCGATCGCAACAGCACGTTTGGCATCGCTCTGCCCGACAATGTGTTTGTCGAGTTCCTGAACGATCTCGCGCGGGGTCATGGTAGACATGGTTGGGGCCTTATGTGTGCTTCTTATATATGCTTTGGACGAATGCGTCTGAACTCAGACTTCACTCTCAAGCGTTTCAATAGTCAGATTGCCGTTGGTGTATATGCAGATATCCGCTGCGATACCGAGGCTTTTCTCTACAATCTCGCGGGCTCCGAGTTCAGTGTTATCAAGCAAAGCACGAGCAGATGATTTTGCAAAGTCGCCACCGGAACCAATCGCAATCAGTCCGTGTTCGGGCTCAATTACGTCGCCATTGCCGGAAATCACCAGCGAGGATTTGCTGTCGGCAACCGCCAGTAGCGCCTCCAGTCGGCGCAGCATACGATCTGTACGCCAGTCCTTGGCCATTTCAACTGCTGCCCGGGTCAGGTTGCCGCCGAATTCCTCAAGCTTGCCCTCAAAGCGTTCAAACAAGGTAAACGCATCGGCAGTGCCGCCGGCAAAGCCTGCCAGTACCCGGTCTTTGTAAAGCCTTCTCACTTTGCGGGCATTGCCTTTCATGATGGCATTGCCCAGCGTGACCTGACCGTCGCCACCAATGACCACTTCCGACCCGCGCCGGACAGACACGATGGTGGTACCCCGATATTGTTCCAAAACACTCTCCTGAACTTATAACCCGAACTGGTCAACATGAACTCGTCAAACAGCCAGCTTGCACTACACTCAATTGTACGTGGTCGATGCTTTTAAAGTTAATCGGCAGTTCACGACATGCCGCACCCACAGCAGTGTGATCAACACAATCGGTGCGACCAGACACGCAATGTGGGAATACCATGGGCAAAGTTCAAGAAGCGCTGGCAAATGTGCGCATCACTTCAAGACCCACCACCTCGAGAACCCGGGTGGCGCTGGCCGACCGGTTGCGCGTGCCCACGCCACGGGAACAGCAACCGGAACAGCGCGATTCGACAATCCCATCTGATGCATCCGGTATCAGTGAGTGGATTGTTGCCCGCAATGCGGCAAACAGTGCCGCCAGCCGGGCAAATGACCTGGCCGGAGCAACCACACTATTGCAGGCACTGCTGCACTGCAACCGTACAACCTGCACACCGACTGCGCGCCTGGAAATCATGGCGGCACTTGAAAAGCCGTTTGCCCGCGCACTGCAAGGTCTCGACTCGCGGTATCTGTATCTGGACTTTCCGTTGCAGCCCTATACCGGAACGTTTTTTCAGCTTGCGGTAACGCTGTGCGCAGAAATGGTTAGCGGGTACAAGATTGCTATCGCCAACACACTTGTGTCTGAATCTGAAAACAAGCTGTCATTGTTTAGTGATAAAAAGCCACTCAAAAACACAAGACGCGATGCGATTGCCCTTGCGATCACACATCTGAGCCAGCTGGCGATGCGTCATTCGCAGATCCATCGCGAGTGGCCTGAAGGGTTCTGGCAAGATCTCAACGGTCTGATTGCAATTGCAATTCATGATCGTACTAATAATATTACCGGGCAAGGTCTAAGCGGCCATGGTCTGCCGGGCCACGGCCATCTCAGTATCGAGCAGCAATTCGCAAGTCTTTGTGCCCTATCAGTTCTGGATCAAAATCAACACACTGCAGAGCAGTTACGATCATTGTTTGTGAAAATAACCGAGCATGCGGCGCTGGTGACGTTTTATCAGACAGCAGACCTGCTTGCATTTGATGATCAGGCAGCAGATATTTACCGCGTAGGTGAAGATAATCCACCGTCACTGGATAAGACAACGCTCACACAACCAGACCCGACGCAACGCTACTTCAACCTTGATACGTTGCTTAAAACACTGCACGCGGAAAATGCTACCGGTTCATCTCATACGCACTACCAACGCACAAAGCGTCAACAAACCCGGTCGCAAAGATCTATATCTATCAGCGCCGAAACCGGTTTGCAGAATATCCATACGCGAATTTCAATAACACCGCCGGTGGAAAACAGTGAATCACAATTCACTGAGTTGGAACAGCTGCTAAGCAACACCGGCAGCGATTCTTTAAAACACCAATCCGAAAATCAATCCAACGCAACAATTTTGCTTGACCAAACGGACAGTCCACTCTGCAGCACGTCTTTTGAGGTTGAAAATGAAAGCCCCTGCGGACTCGGACTTAAATGGACGGGTGAAGGATCTTGCAAAGTACAGGTGGGTGAATTACTCGCCCATTGCTATAGAAGTGGCAACCGGGAAAAGCATGACAACAGTGTTGAGATAAGCTGGCATCTCGGTATTGTAAGATGGTTGCGTAGTGACGATGATGGCACCTTGCGCCTGGGGGATGAATCTGTCAGCCATCATACCAGGGCAATAACGGTTGAACGCTTCGTCAAATCATCGCAAAACCCACAATCCACCGATGGGTTGTTGATTAACTACCAACCGATAGACTGCAAAGCAAACATGTTGATTCTGCCACAGCATAACTATAAAGCCGGAGAGCAGGTCACGTTCAACGATAACAACAGACGGCACACAGTCCGGCTGATGGAGCGCGTAGAAATTTCCGGCGGCTATCAGTGTTTTGCCACCACAGAAATAGCGCAGACAGCATCCCGTGATATAGAAGCCGGACTACAAACCGGGTTGTGCGGATCTGATTTCTATCCGGTAGCGGTCTGATCGGCTGAGCGGAACGTTCGGTGCCAAACACAAACAGCACACTAGTCTTTGCGGCGCGCGGCGCGTTTACTTGTCGCTCTCGGGTGGGCTTTTTCATAAACCCGCGCGAGGTGTTGAAAATCCAGGTGTGTGTATACCTGAGTTGTGCTTATGTCTGCATGACCCAACAGCTCTTGCACAGCTCGTAAATCACCACTGGATTCAAGCATGTGACTGGCAAACGAATGCCGTAAAAGATGTGGATAAACATTATGTGAAATACCGGTTTTCTGCGCCAGTGTTTTAAGCCTTTGCTGCACACTGCGAGATGACAATCTTGCACCGCGATTACTGATAAAAAGCGCATTTTCCGTTGCGTTGCCTCTTTGCAGTTCAGACCTTCTCAACTGCCATTGCTGTACTGCTTCAAGTGCTTCACTACCTACTGGAAGATCGCGGGTCTTGTTGCCTTTACCTGTAACGCGAACCATACCGGCCTGCATATCAATACTATCTATATCAAGTTGTAGTACTTCCGCCAGACGCAGACCGCATGAATAAACGAGCTCAAACAAGGCACGATCCCGTAGCAGCAATACATCATCCCCTTTAAGCGCGAACAGCCGCTGGATATCCTCAATCTGCAGGGTTTCAGGGAGTTTCTGCTGATCCTTCGGTGCTGGTACATCGGCCACCGGGTTTACTTCTATATGCCGGTGTCGTATCAGGTAGGTAAACAATGATCTGACGGCAGACAACCGGCGAGCCAGACTCCTGCCGGACAGTCCCGCACCATGCTGACGCGAGATCACAGTCCGCATATTAAAGGCATTGGCGCCGGACCAGTCGACGACCTGCATTTTATCGAGTTCCGCCGCTACCTCTGTCAGGTCGCGGCGATAGTTTGAAACCGTATGAGATGAGTATCTTTTTTCGACTGTCAAATACTTGCAGAACACATCAACAGCGACAGTAAAGTCTACGGGATTCGGATTGCCATCGGCCTTTGCAGCAGCCCCAGTAGCAACTTGAGACGCCATGTTTAGGAACGCTCGTTTAACAGACGACCTAGTAAAACACAGCCAGGCGAGCGCTTAGCAATGAACCGAATCGACTCAGAAAATCGGTACCCATGTGCGGTGCAAACCGTTCACGGTCGGTGCTGGCCATTGCCAGATAACCAAACTCCTGGTTCTGCTCGAACGTTTTGCCGGTGGCGGCATGACGGTAGTCGCTCTTGAATGGCTGCACCGAGCTCGCGTCTGCCAGTCTTATTATCGCTATTGATTTTACTGCATTACCACTGTCGGGAAAAAACTGTTCCACCCGGTTGCTCACCGGATAACCGCAATAGACCGCACGCCTGGTGTGTAGATCGGCCATCGACTGACACAGTTGATCATCAGCAAGCGTTACGTAGTCGGTCAATCCTTCAAGGCAGGCTTCAACCACATCATTACGTCGGATGATGGCACTGCTCATCTCGCACTTAAGCCGCTTTTGCATAATGGTTCTGGTAAAGTTGAAGACCTCATCCAGTGAGCCGGCTGACATCAGACCGACGGAATAGTCGTGCAACAGCTCGGATAAGCTGTCGTTCTGATGTGCAACATCAACAATTTCGTTCAACCGTTGTTGCAGATCATTGAACTGCTCACGTTGAACCTGTACCTGACGCTCAACCAGCGATACGGCTCCCCGCTGATGGTGAGGTACTTCTATATCCATTAACAGTTGCGGGTTGCGGGAAAAAAAATCCGGTGACTGACGCAAAAATTCCGCAACGTAGGTATCGGCATCGAAGGCCTGTTCCCCTGCAACAGAGGCGCTTTTGGTATTTGTTATCATTATTCCAGCCTGCCTTCAAAAACCGTTGTACCCGGCCCGATCATTTCGATCTGAGCATTGTTATCCATCCACCGGATCTTCAGATCCCCTCCGGCAAGGTGGACAGTTACCTGTCTGTCGAGCAAGCCCTGGGTGATGCCTACCGCCACCGCCGCACATGCCCCTGTACCACACGCCAACGTCTCACCGACACCACGTTCAAACACGCGCAACGTGATTTCAGTACGACTATCAACCTGCATAAACCCGGCGTTAACGCGCTGAGGAAAACGCTTATGGTTTTCTACTGCAGGTCCAAGCCGTTGCACTTCAGTGCGTTGTACATCTGTCACCACCGTTACCGCATGCGGATTGCCAATAGAAACCACTCCTATTTCCAGTACCTCCTTTACCGACGAGCCATCATCAAGCGATAAGTCGTAGTGCGATGCCAGTTCATCTGCAATAAATGGCACCTTGTCCGGTTCAAACACGGGTACATCCATACGCACCAGCACCTGATCGTCATCCATGAGCGTCAGTGTCATTAACCCGCAGGCAGTCGATACGGTGATGTCTTTCTTGTCTGTCAGTCCTCTGTCTGTCACATAGCGCGCGAAACAACGCGCACCATTACCGCAATTCTCAACTTCCCCCCCATCGGCATTGAATATCCGATAGGTAAAATCAGCGCCGGTGCCATCCGGTGGTTCGACGACCAGCAGTTGGTCAAATCCAACACCCGTACGGCGATGCGCCAACCGCGAAATATCTTTACTGCTGAGTTCGAACGCCTTATCCAGAGCATTAAAAACGACAAAATCATTACCCAACCCATGCATTTTGGTGAATTCAAAAGACATTGGAGAGCATGGTTCCAGTGAGCGACATTGAAGTAAAATCAGGGCCAGATGTTAAAGTAAAAAATCACCTATGCCGATTAGATTATTGTTTTTTATACTTTTTGTAAGAATCCAACAAAAGTATTTGGGTCGGAACAACACCGCCCCATCTATTTATATAGACGATGATTCGAACTTTTGACGGAGTAGGTTGAAAAGACGTCGGTATATTGACGTTTTTCTGAAGTCGGGTTTTTTGGCTAGCCTGCCGATTACTCAGTGTTCAAAACCGTTCTGACGTGCCACCAGGCGTTTGGACGCCGGTAGGATGATGTCGACGGTCAGTTTTTAAACCATCAAGGCAACAAACTCTCACCCGAAAACAGCTCTTCAATGGTTTCGCGCTTGCGAACAATATGCGATTGACTACCATCCACCATCACTTCTGCCGCGCGCGGTCTTGAGTTGTAGTTGGAGCTCATCACAAAGCAGTAGGCACCGGCGGACAACACCGCTAATAAATCGTCCTGTTGCAATCCAAGCTGTCTGTCTTTACCGAGAAAGTCCGCCGACTCACAAACCGGACCGACGATATCGTAGCTTGCCGTCTCCCGTCCGGCGACTTCTTTAACCGGTACAATATCCTGCCAGGCACTGTAGAGTGCAGGACGGATAAGATCATTCATCGCAGCATCGACAATGGCAAAATTCTTGTCATCTGAGTGTTTTAAATAGCGCACTGACGTCAGCAACAGACCCGCGTTACCAACAATACTACGGCCGGGTTCAACAATAATCTCAACATCGCGATCACCGAGGACTTCATCCATGGCCTGTGCCCATGAGTTAAGGTCTATGGGTTGTTCATCCCGATAACGAATGCCCTGCCCGCCACCAAGATCGAGATGCCTGATGCTAATACCTTGCTCCTGCAAAGAGTCACACAGCATTAATAGTCGCTGCAGGGCATCACGGTACGGTGCTATGTCCGTCAGTTGTGAGCCGATATGACAATCCATGCCGGTGACTTCAAGATGCGGACTATCTGAAATTCTGCGATAGGCATTAAGCGCAGAAACTGTATCGATGCCAAACTTGTTTTCTTTTAAGCCGGTAGAAATGTAGGGGTGTGTACCCGCATCAACGTCCGGATTAATTCTGACCGACACAGGTGCGACGCTACCATGGGCGGCTGCAACTTCTGCCAAAACATCAATCTCGGCCGCAGACTCAACATTAAAACACTTGATTCCCTCTGCAAGGGCTATCGCCATTTCATCGGGAGATTTACCAACACCCGAAAAAACAACTTTGGAAAGATCACAACCGGCGGCTTTGACTCTGGCGAGCTCGCCGACAGAAACGATGTCAAAGCCGGAGCCGAGTCTGCCAAGCAGATTTAACACAGCCAGATTAGAGTTGGCCTTTAGCGCATAACAAACCAGATGCGGCCTGCGCGACAGGGCACTGTCAAATGCGTGCCACGCGCTTTCAATTGCTGCACGAGAATAGACATATAGAGGTGTACCGTAAACAGATGCAAGTTCCGAACAGCTAATGTCTTCAACTTTTAACTCACCATCAGATGTTCGACTTAAGGTCATTGCGTATTACTTTCTCTCTCTGGATCACGGGTTAAATCAGTAAGATTAATATCACTGGAAAGTTCGCTCAAATCGACCGGCACACCATCGGCTGCTTCGTTTCCTTTGTTTTCTTCGTTTTCCTCATCACCGGGGCTCACCAGTATCTGTCCTTCGGTGGCAACTGTTGTGGCAATTTCAACAGGAATACCGGCGGCGGCACCAGTCGCTGATGCATCATCGGCAGACGAAGGCAGGAAAGGAGGTATTTCCTGAGTTTTCGAGTCCGGCAGCATATCAGGTTCAAACAACGGAGTACGGTTCTTGGATTCAGGAAGAGACAAGTCAGACTTGAATCCACACCCGCTCAGACCCAACACCGAACCGGCGGCAATTAAGCTAACGATGTACAAAGTTTGTTTGTTCATTTCATTCACCTCTTTATAGAACCGGTTTTATTAGGGTTACCCACATCAGGTGCTCCGGGTAATCAACTCGATACTCTACGTAAAATTGAGAAATCAAGTGAGCAACTAATCCCTACCTGTCGAACTAGAAATGATATCAGCGAAAAAAAATCACGCTAAAAAGGGCGGTTTCCGGCCATTGCAAAGAAAAACAATCCGGCAAAGATCAAAAAAATAATTGGTAATCCGAAACTTCCGCCACCGCTACTCGCCATCATTGAGCTTACTGTGACTACCGGTGCGCTAGCGACCGGTGGTGCAGAATCGGTATGCTCCATCAGCACGAGTCCGGTAGTGTGCTCAATCCAATCGGTGTATTCACCGATCCTGGTGTAGACCGCAGGTACCTCACCAGTGCCTCCACATCCAACCCCGAAGCTGGTAAGCCCGGCAAGTTCGAGGCGGCCTTGCACTTCTATCAGCAACGGACCCCCGCTATCGCCGAGACAAGTGTCGTGTTGCGTTACAGGGTCATAAGCGCACAACAGCTTGTCACCAATGCCTGCAACATCCAATAGAAACTGACTATCACCGAGGTAGTCTGACCATTTTTCCCTACACTGCTGCGGGGTTATCAGCGAGACCGGTGCGGAAAGCGGCACCGTACTTGTGGCGAGATTGGCGTATGGTACTTCACCGGGCTCCCGAATCCGCGTACTACCCCAGCCTAGTACGATTGCTTTGTCAGAAGAATTTTGAATTTGAAAATTCACAGACGCAGCATTGGCAATGTTAGTAACCGCTAGCGTGCCTTCACCCTTGGATAAACCTGCTGTGGTAATTGAGACAGGTTCATCTGTGAGCTCCAGTAAAGCCACATCGCCCGGAAAATCAAACATAAAAGCAGCGTCGTCGAGAAGATGAATCGACTTTATCGATTGTGCGAGATGTGTATCCTGCTTGAGATCATAAGCACCAACACTGGCTGTGATTTCCCATGGCTGTATTTTGCGTAGTCCGTCCGGTGTAAGTTCTATAACACAATGCGCCGCTGTCACCACCCACTTGCCGCCAAGGTAAGTCGCGCCGCACAGTATTTTCTGTGCCACTTGAGATTGCACCTCCAGATACAGCGAACCGGCGCTCATTGCATCATTAACTACCCTGATCGACTGCAGTTCATTAATAAACACTGCAGGTATTGATGGCAATCCATCGAACATATCGGTGCGCACCAGTGAGTTTCCCGCCGACCAATAAAGCGCCCCGATACCGCCACCGAGAGCACAGTTGGTAAGTTGCGCTGCAGGTGACATGACTTCATCTGTATTTAATTGCGAATTGATAAAGCAGATTTTGTTTTCTGCACCGATACAACTTGATGTGGCAGAGCCGCAATCGATCACTTCAGCCTGAAACGCGGATCGTAATCCGTGACCGAAGTAAAAACCGTTAACCTGCAACTGTTGATTTAGCGTTATCGATGCACTGCGTCCGGTTAGCAACGCGGTCAGTGCAGGAAAATAGTCATTCGGCAGAGGGCTGCCGTTTACAATGGCAACTTCGTTCGCAGTCAGTTCTGATTCGCTATGGGATTGATCTCCCATAGCAGACAGTTCATTAAGAATAATTTTTGCATCACGTTGGCCAGAGAAAACAGAATCGACAGGGAGTAATATACCCAGCATTATTAACACTGTTGCTACACATCGGCTCCGCTGTGCGAAATAATCAAACATGTTCATGATCCAAAACATCCAGCACAGCTCAGTTATTCTTTTATCAGTAATATTACTGAGTGTGCCCGCAAAAAGCGGAGATGTCGTGAACCATTGCCGCACAACAGATTAAGACTATTTAAACCACGTGAAGCAGTTCTCACTGCCTGCCCAAGAAATAAACATCGAACATACCCGCACTCATGACGCCCGCCATCAAACTACTGCAAAAGCAGAAAATAGAGTTTCAACAACAGGAATACTCAACTGGTGATGAGTCGGCAGGGTATGGCTTGCAGGCAGTTGACGCGCTCGGGCAAGACCCCACACAGGTGTTTAAAACGCTGCTTGCAATCGTTGATGGCGACGAACGCAAGCCGGTTGTGGCGGTAATCCCGGTAGCAAATCAACTTGATTTTAAAAAAGTCGCCAGTCATTTCAAGGGTCGCAAAGCAAAGATGGCAGACCCGGCAGTGGCAGAAAGAGCTACCGGTTACATTGTTGGTGGCATCAGCCCAATCGCGCAAAAACAGCGTTTACAAATTTGCCTTGATGAAAAGGCGCGGGGTTTTAATACGATTTTCGTCTCTGGTGGTAAACGCGGCTTGCAGCTGGAATTGAAACCGGACGATCTCATCAACGTTACCGCTGCATCTATGGCAGATATCAGCAGATAGTTTGGATCATAATTTTTTATCTACAATTGTTCCAGCACGCTGTATATTGCGTCAACACACGATGAGCCGAGTCGAGCAGAGCGTTCGCCAGACCAGCCATGGCGTTGATCGGGTGACTCCGCGGTATCTTTAAACGGCATTTCCAGCGTCATCGCAGGGCAGCTAAAATTTTCAGCGATGAAACTACTGCAGATACCATAGTTGGCTGAGTCCGGTGCACAGATCGGGTAACCGATAGTAGTTTGAAAATCCGGATTAACCGCCATTAAGTTACTTTTAAACAATTCCTGTAGCGCCTTTCTTTCTCTACTCCATGAGCGAATGCCTTCAGTGCCGGCGATAAAGTTATAGGGCAGCGCTTCATCACCATGTACATCAAGGCTAAGGCTGATACCTGTCTCACGCATTTTTTGAAGTACGTAGAAAACTTCCGGTGAGTTTTCCGGCGTGGCCCTATCCCATTCCCGATTGAGATTAATACCATTTGCATTGGTTCTTAAATGACCGCGATAAGTACCGTCGGGGTTCATATTCGGCACGACATAAAACACCGCCTTATTCAACAACGCTTTTGAAACCGCATCATCTTTATCCAGCAGGCGGCTTAGGTACCCTTCCATCCACCATTCAGCCATTGATTCACCTGGATGCTGTCTTGCGATAGCCCAGATTTTAAGAGGCTTACTCGCATCACCTATTTGAAGCAGATCTATATCTCTGCCATCGAGTGAGTGGCCAACTACTTCAGCAGATACACGATCGTCTGCGGCACAACAGGAAATCAACGCATTATGTTGATGCAGTGTATAAGGCTCGAAGTATGCGAACCAGGTGACATCAGATTCCGCAGTAACAGAAAAAGATAAAACACCATTCTGATAATCCGTACTGATACGATACCAGTCAGACTGGTCGTTCGAAGCCACCACGCGATACTCCTTCCAGCCTTCGGGATAAGAAGATTCACCGGCGTTCTCTATGTGTAAGTTATATTTCTGACCGCGAGTACCGGTAAGACGAAAGTAAAACCACTGGTGAAACTCACTACCGGCGTCGTGGACAATATTGAGTCTTATGTTTTCAGGACTATCACACGAGATACACTTAATATTGCCGCCATCAAAACCACTGCTAATCACAACAGGATTGCCAACACCCATCAATTCGTACTCATTGATTACGGCCTATTAACTCAGGCTCATTAATTTAAGGAATCTATCTGTTCCAGTATGGCACTGACATCCGCTTCATCAGGCATTCTCCAGTCTCCTCTTGGAGAAAGACTGACACTACCCACCTTGGGGCCTGATGGCAGAGTGGTGCGCTTGAACTGATGCATATAGAAACGCTTAAAGAACAGCTTCAACCATCGCTTTATCGTCGCAGTATCGTACTTTCCGGCAAACGCGAGTTGTGCCAGTGCGTATATTTTTTCAGCATCAAATCCGTTACGCAGATAATGATAGATAAAAAAGTCATGTAACTCGTAGGGGCCGATTATCGATTCAGTATGCTGCGCCACATCATCACTGTCCCCATCACCAGCGTTGGCCTTTGCCGGTACAAGTTCAGGGGAAATCGGTGTATCGAGTATTCGAAGCAACGCTTGTGACAAGTCCTTATCTGCACGATGCAAGGCATACCAGCGCACCAGATAGATCACCAGTGTTTTCGGTACGCTGGCATTTACGTTATAGCTCGACATCTGATCAGCGTTGTAGGTACACCAGCCGAGCGCCAGCTCAGACAAGTCTCCGGTGCCAACCACGATGCCGTTCATCTGATTGGCAAGATCAAACAGAATTTGGGTACGCTCACGCGCCTGGGCATTTTCGAATACCACATCGTGCTCACCACTGTGGGATAAGTCTTTCAAATGCTGTTCTACAGAGGCATCTATACGTACTTCTTTAAGGTTCGCGCCGGCAGACGACGCGAGCATTCTTGCACTGGCAAGCGTGTGATCACTGGTCGCGGGGCCTGGCAGTGTAATGGCGCACAGATCACTACGGTCTTTTTTCAACAGCGCCAGTGCGTCAAGACACACCAGAAATGCGAGCGTTGAATCGAGCCCGCCGGAAACCCCAAGCACCAGTGACTTTGAATAAGCCGCCATCATACGCCGGGCAAGACCGGTACTCTGGATGCTTAAAATCTCACTTGCGCGCTCGCCAAACTCCTCTTCATTACCCGGTACGAAAGGCTTCGGGTCAAAGGTTCTGCGCAGTGCATCGAGGGACGGTCTTTGATGCTTACCATATTGGCGATACCCATCCGGCCGTTCACTGTTGGCAAAAGTACTGTTGCGGGTACGATCATGCCGCAGTTTCTGCCAGTCAAACTCGCAAACGATGCTGCTACCATCAAGTAAAAATCGCTCCGACTGCGCTAGCAGCACGCCGTTTTCTGCAAACAGGTGGTGACCACCAAACACTATATCTTTAGTTGATTCAGTCGGGCCGCTGGACGCATACAGGTAAGCACAGACACCCTGGGCACTGGCCATATTTATCAGATCACGTCGGTAATTGGCCTTGGAAACCAGCTCGTTACTGGCAGACAAATTAACGATCAGCTCAGCCCCGGCTCTGACATGCCGCATCGACGGGGGTGACGGATGCCACAGGTCTTCACAGATCTCCACCGCAAACCGGGATTCACCAATCAGAAATAACTGATCAGTGGCGATCACAAACTGACCGAGTTGGGGATGATCTACACAGTGATCAATATCAAGCCCGGATACAAACCAGCGCTTGTCGTAGAATTCACCGTAATTGGGATGAGAAGTTTTCGGTACGGCGCCGAGGATCAATCCGTTTTGACAGACAAACCCGGCATTGATTAATCGGCCATCGGACAGTCTCCAGGGCGCACCAACCACAACGATTCTTTCATCCGTCGCGCGGGCAATCTGAGACAACGCCTGCTCACATTGACTAATCATGGATTGGTTAAAAAACAGATCTTCGCAGGTGTAGCCGGAGACACTGAGTTCCGGAAACAGCATTAGCGAAACATCGGCATACTCATTTTGCTGCATCGCCTGCACAATGTGCTCAGCGTTGCGCTTTGGATTGCCGATCGCAACCGGCGGAGCAATGGCGGCGAGGCGGATGAAGCCGTAATCTGAGTAGTTCATGACGCTATTTTAGCGCGGATTCAGCAATCCAGTGGCATTTCGCCTGATGGTAAGTGTTGTGCTACACAGGCACGACTACAATACCCTGCATTCAATTCACAGATACCAGCACGGCTTTTCTTTGGCCAGGCAACCGCAGCCTGCGGTGCTCTGGACTACGCTCCTACTATGACAATAAAAGAATACGACTCAATTGTGATCGGCTCCGGCCCTGCCGGTGAAGGTGCTTCAATG
The DNA here is from genome assembly GCA_937998875.1 of uncultured Granulosicoccaceae bacterium. Classification (GTDB taxonomy): domain Bacteria; phylum Pseudomonadota; class Gammaproteobacteria; order Granulosicoccales; family Granulosicoccaceae. Next base: position 42,807 of record CALLBO010000030.1, on the reverse strand, counting down.
AAGCTCGCCAAATGCGGCCAGCGTGTCGCGATGATAGAGCACTATCGCGATGTCGGTGGCGGTTGCACACACTGGGGGACCATCCCGAGTAAGGCATTGCGTCACTCAGTGCAAATGGTCAGCCGCTTCAGACAGGATCCGGTATTTCGACGCGTTGCAGGCCAGGTAGATGTCACCTGGCAGGAACTGGTGAAGTCGGCCCAGTCGGTCATTGAGAAACAAGTCAGCATGCGTGAAAGTTTTTATTTCAGAAACCGTGTTGATCTGCATCGCGGCAGTGCAAGTTTTATCGATGCGCATACTGTCAATGTGGCGCTTAAAAACGGTGGCGAAGAGATATGCAAAGCCGACAATATTGTTATTGCAACCGGCTCGATTCCCTATCGACCGGACGATATTAACTTTGATGATCCGAGGATCTGCGACAGCGACACGATTCTCGCTATCGATTTTGTGCCACGCTCCATCGTGATCTACGGCGCTGGCGTTATCGGTTGTGAATATGCGTCTATCTTTGGCAATCTCGGCGTGAAAGTTGATCTGGTGAATACCAGAGACCGCCTGCTTTCTTTTCTCGATGGCGAAATCGCAGATGCACTCGGTTACCACTTCCGTGAGATTGGTGTCACTGTCAGAAACAACGAAACCTACAGTTCGGTAGAGACAGATGGTGATTCTGTTGTACTGAACGTCGAGAGCGGTAAACGTTTTAAGGCTGACGTACTGTTGTGGGCCAACGGTCGATCCGGTGCAACAGACAAGCTCAATCTTTCCAATGCCGGGCTGACTGCAAATAAACGCAAGCAGATAGAAGTCGATGAGTTCTATCGTTCATCAGTACCGCATATTTATGCCGTTGGAGACGTAGTGGGCGCACCGGGGCTCGCCAGTGCCGGCTACGATCAGGGTCGCTTTGCCGGTACCCATATCGGTGAAGGTCATTGCGACACCAAACTCATCAGCGATATCCCTACCGGCATCTACACCGACCCTGAAATTAGCTCTATCGGTTTAACCGAGACAGAACTGACCGAACAAAAAGTGCCTTACGAAGTCGGTCGATCTTTATTCCGCTCTATCGCTCGGGCGCAAATTACCGGTCAAACCACCGGTATGTTGAAGATTCTCTTCAATACACAAACGCTGGAAATACTTGGAATTCACTGTTTTGGTTATCAGTCATCAGAGATTATCCATATTGGTCAGGCCATCATGCGTCAACCTGGGGGTGGCAATCGTGTCAGCTACTTCACTGAAAATACATTTAACTACCCGACGATGGCTGAAGCCTATCGAGTCGCAGCGCTCAACGGACTCAATAGAATTCAATGGCAGGATAATTTTGAGTATATCGACAAGGACGCATCTGAATCGAAAGCACCCGATGCATAGACCCGATACATAGACCTGATGAATTCTGAATAGGCAATCTAAAAGGGCTTGTGTCTGCGGACTATTCCATGCAAATCGTTATGCACAAGGCTATACAAACGGCTGGTGATTTTTTAAAAGACCTCTCGCTACCGGCAATCACCGCAGGTTTTATCGCAGTCATCGTTGGCTATACCAGCTCCGTCGCCATTATCTTTGAGGCAGCAGCAGTTGCCGGTGCAAGCAGTGCTCAGGTCAACTCCTGGATTGGTGCGCTCGGAATTGCCATGGGGGTTAGCACCATTGGTTTGTCCCTCTATTACAAAGCGCCGGTTTTAACTGCCTGGTCTACACCGGGTGCAGCGTTGCTCGCAACCAGCTCTGCCTCTGCCAGTATGTCGCAGCTGATTGCCGCGTTTATTTTTTCAGCAGCTTTAATAATCATTTCCGGTGTGACGGGATGGTTTGAAAAAATTATTGATCGCATTCCAATATCATTGGCATCGGCGATGCTCGCAGGCATTCTTTTTCAGTTCGGTTTGAAAGTGTTTGTCTCTATGCAAACAGAACTCATTCTATGCATGGTCATGTTTAGTTCTTATCTGATAATTAAACAAAGGTCACCGCACTACGCCGTTATTGGTGCACTGCTATGCGGCCTGGCAGTTGCCTGGTTGACGGGTCTTAAATTCGATAACATCAGACTATCAATAACCGAACCGGTTTTCACGACTCCACACTTTGATCTGCCAACACTTCTTGGTATCGGCATTCCATTGTTTGTGGTCACCATGACAGCGCAGAACATACCCGGTATTGCCACATTGCGCGCAGCCGGATACCAGACTCCTGTTTCACCGGTTATCACAGTGACCGGCGCGATTACTTTAGTACTCGCCCCATTCGGGTGCTTCGCTATAAACATGGCAGCGATCACTGCCGCGATCTGCATGGGAGAGAATGCAGGAGACAAACCGGAACACCGCTATACAGCAGCGGTTGCTGCAGGGGTGTTTTATCTCATACTGGGAATTTTCGGAGCGACCGTCGGCACATTCCTGCTGGCGGTACCGAAAGAGTTAGTCATGACCATCGCGGGTCTGGCGCTGTTTTCAACAATTGCAAACAGTCTCACTACAGCACTGGCTGCCGAACAACAGCGGGAGCCTGCATTAATAGCGTTTTTAATGACCGCTTCTGGCATTAGTCTGTTTGGCATCGGTTCCGCTTTCTGGGGTCTGGTCTTTGGGAGTTTCGCGTTACTTATAGTGAACCGGTTTGCTGCACGTCGACGGTAAGAGTACTTCGCATATTACTCTTAATGCTTACTCTTCAAGCTTTTGGCGAGCAGCTTTAATTGCTTGACGTACCTGATCAGGTGCGGTGCCACCAATATGATTACGTGCGGCAACCGAACCTTCGAGCGTTAACACCGCAAAAACATCTTCACCGATATCGCTGCTGAACGATTGTAACTCCGGCAGCGACATTTCGCTTAAGTCCCTGCCCTGTTCAATACCATAAGCCACTGCCTTGCCAACAACCTCATGGCTGTCACGAAACGGCATGCCCTTTTTAACCAGATAGTCTGCAAGATCTGTGGCTGTCGCAAAACCTTTAAGAGCTGCGTCACGCATGTTTTGTTGCCGGGGCTTTATCGCGGGAATCATATCGGCAAACGCACGCAGACAACCCATTAACGTATCTACCGCATCAAACAACGGTTCCTTGTCTTCCTGATTGTCTTTGTTATAAGCAAGCGGTTGCGACTTCATCAGTGTGAGCAAACTTATCAGATGACCGTTGACCCGTCCGGTCTTGCCACGGACCAGTTCCGGTACATCCGGGTTTTTCTTCTGCGGCATAATACTTGAGCCGGTGCAGAATCGATCCGGCAGGTCAATAAAATCAAACTGTGCAGAAGACCACAACACCAGTTCTTCAGATATTCGCGACAGATGCGTCATCGCAATACTTGCTGCTGCACAAAACTCGATTGCAAAATCACGATCACTGACCGCATCCAGTGAGTTGGCAGCAACACTGTCAAAACCAAGTAATTCACAACTGTATTGTCGGTCTATTGGATAAGTCGTGCCCGCGAGTGCCGCCGCACCCAACGGCATCACGTTAACTCTTTTACGACAATCAGCAAGCCTTTCAATGTCGCGTGAGATCATTTCAAACCATGCCATCACATGGTGGCCAAATGTAACTGGCTGAGCCGTCTGTAGGTGAGTAAAGCCGGGCAGAATCACATCGACGTTGGCCTCCGCAAGAGACAACATACCGAGCTGTAGTCGCCTGGCTTCGGCCATTAATACGTCAATGGCTTCACGCAGATACAAACGGATATCTGTTGCTATCTGATCATTACGGGATCGGCCTGTGTGCAATCTCTTACCGGCATCACCGATCCGGTCTGTAAGTCGAGCCTCAATATTCATATGTACATCTTCAAGCTCGACCGACCAGGGAAAATCACCTGCCTCAATCTCCCGGCTTATTTCATCAAGCCCCTGCAATATCTTCTCAACATCCTCTATTGACAGGACACCGGTGTGACCTAGCATCCGTGCATGGGCACGCGAACAGTTGATATCCTGCGGCGCAATACGCTGATCAAAGCTCACAGAGGCAGTAAAGGCCTGCACAAACTCATCGGTGGTCTCGCTAAAACGACCACCCCAGAGTTGGTTGGTATTTTTTGGGCTTTTTTCTTTTGTCATGATTTCAAGCGTGCGATTGATGCTTACAACCGTCGGGCAGATCAGGGATAATTACATCAATACTATCACCTCGCGCCTGTAATTCGGGCTATAAACATTTAACCAGTCACGGAATCAACTTTTCCAATGCCGGATATTTTAAGAATCGCTACACGTAAGAGCCCGCTGGCTATCTGGCAGGCAGAAGAGGTGCAACGACATCTTAAGACTGCAGGCGCTGACAGCGAGCTGGTCAGAATGTCCACTCGTGGAGACGAAATACTCGATCAGCCGTTGGCAAAGATTGGTGGCAAAGGCCTGTTTATCAAAGAGCTCGAACGCGGCATGCTCGCAGGTGAAGCAGATATCGCTGCACACTCAATGAAAGATCTGCCGTCTGTGTTTCCGGACGGCCTGCACCTCGGTGCAATCATGAGTCGGGAGAATCCGACCGATGCTTTCGTCTCTAATAAATATGACAATCTAGGGGCACTGCCTGATGGGGCTGTTGTTGGTACCTGTAGTCTGCGGCGTCGATGTCAGCTACTGGCAAAGTATCCGCATTTAAAGATCGCAGACTTGCGCGGCAATGTGAATACGCGATTGGCTAAACTCGACGCTGGTGAGTTCGATGCGATTATTCTGGCCAGTGCCGGCCTGATCAGGCTGCAGCTGAAGGACAGAATTAGAAGCGAAATCGATATGGACATCATGCTGCCTGCCTGCGCACAGGGTGCTGTGGGTGTGGAGTGCAAAACCGATGACATTGAGACCAATAAACTACTAGAAACTTTGCACGATGCGGAAACTGCAGCAAGGATTCATTGCGAACGCAGTTTAAACGCCACCCTTGGGGGTAGCTGCCAAACCCCGATTGCAGCGTATGCCGAGTTAAAAGACGATACTCTGCATCTGCGTGCCCGGGTCGGCACACCCGACGGAAAACTGCTGTTAATCGCAGAAGATCAGGACAGCCGCAGCAACGCAGTGGCACTTGGAGAACGTGTGGGTCAGCAGTTGTTAGCAGACGGGGCGCAGAAAATCATTGATGACCTCGCGCTGGATACCTGAGATACAGTGCCGGAATTGACTTCCAAAGAGCGCAATCCAACTAGCGTGCTGGTTACCCGGCCGAGACACCAGTCAGCACCTTTCATTACACAACTTGAAGAAGAAGGTTTTAGCGTTGTTCTGCTGCCAACTATAGAAATAGAATTCGCGGCAACTGATCTGAGCGAAACACTAAGAAGCGATCTGATCATTTTTACCAGTGCCAACGCAGTCACCGGTGCACACAACAGTCTGAAGTTTCCATGGAATACTGAAGCAAAAACAGCTGCCATAGGCAAAGCTACCGCAGAAGCGCTTAATCGCTTAAATTGTCCGGTGGATATCGTACCGCGCACAGCAGCAAGCACCGAGGCTTTGCTCGATGCCCTGTCTGTTGCAATTGGGGATGTCACAAATCTGGTTGTCACAATTGTACGCGGTGACTCAGGTCGCGATAAATTATTCACCACATTATCAGCGCAAAACGCAAAGCCCCGATACCAAACCGTTTACAAAAGAGCGCTTCCAGAGTATTCACCAGTACAGCTCGAACTGGTTTTTAAAGACGGTGTGCCAGATATAATTTCAGTCACCAGTGACCTGGGCCTCATCAACCTGCTGGCGATTGTCCCCTCTGGCTTAACTCAAAAGCTACTATCCAGACCCGTGATCGTAAACAGCGAGCGATGTGCACAGCTTGCGAGAGATAAGGGTTTTAACGCAGAAATACTGGTGGCCAATCCAGCAGAGACCGAATCACAGCTGTCACGAATACTCTCGCTACGCTGACACTCCCATTTATAAGCGCTGAACTGCGAAGGTAACTCCCCCCGGGGTTTGTGTCTGTAACCGGTTAGCACCAGAACTGAAATAGTAACCGGTTCACAAATACACACGTTACTTGCTGTGGCTCTCAATTCTTGCACATTAAATGCCGACGAATGTTAAAGGCGCGCATCCCGATTCCGCGTAAACCATTAACACAGCACTGATTTCTGCAGGAAACACTATGAAAATCATCTCAGCTAGTACACTGAAGGCCAGTGTCGTATCTATGGCGTTGGCAACACTGCTTATAGGCTGTGCAACCCCACAGCAAGGTCCGATGTTTGACAGCACTTCAAAAGCGATCCGGGCAGCACAGACCGCCGGTGCCCTTGAGCACGCACCCGATGAGTACCGAAAGGCAAACGAAATCTATCGCAAGGCGCAAGCGATGCAACAGCATCGTCGAACAGAGCGCGCACAAAAATTGCTAGAGCTTGCTTCGGCCCAGGCAAGTCTGGCCAAAGCTATAAGCGATGCCTCAGAGGCTGAAGCGTCACTTGGGTACCTGTACACGGACTCAACTCGCTGAGCTGCCAGGCAGGCCGCAAAGTAGGCATGCAAGTTATTAATACGGAATACCAATGAAAAACACGTTCCACCTTACAAGTATTGCGCTGGTACTCAGCGCTATTGCAGTGTCAGGTTGTGCCCCTAAACAAGCATGGAGCCCGGAGCTCGAACAAGCCCGTGAGGCTTATCAAAGAGCCTCCGGCAATCCACTGGTCACCTCTCTGGCCATCACTGAACTGGATCAGGCTCAGAAACAACTACAAGCCGCAGAAGCCGCAGCCGACTACTTCAAAGGTCGTGAAACAATCGCTCACGAGGCAACGCTTGCACAGCTCAAGGCGCTGGAAGCAGAACAGACAGCGCGTGCACTGCAAGCCAAACAAAGCCTGAAACTCGCACAGGCAGGAACACCGCTTCCACAGGCTTTGCCACAGACCGTGCCGGGAACTATTCAACCGTTTGAATCGCTGCAACCGGTTATGGCCGCGGCGGCACCAGAAGCGAACCAATCAATGCAGTTAGAGGAAACGCAGCCTGCTGCAGTTTCAGATTCAATGCAGTTTTCGCTACAGAACAACAATGCAGTTTCCGACGATTCCACCACACTCGGTTCTGCGGAAACACAGCAGACAGAACTGCAGAAAATAGCGAGTCAGCTCGCAGCACTTACCGATCAGATTGCACAGCTGCAAACAAAACAAATGTACAGCGTCGGACCTTTCAGTCAGCCGGATTTTCTGCAGCCTGAATTTCAGCAGCCTGAATTCCAGCAGTCTGAGACTCAGTCATCTTATGAGCTGCTGTCCGATGAATCTGCACAGCTCGATGCAACCACTCAACTAGACCTGTCACCTGCGGCACCGTCTGTTGCAGCTGTTGTTTCAATCGACAAGATAGAGACGCGCATGGAGCCCGTCACTCCTGAACCAAACAATGTTCTCAGCATTGAGCCAGATAGCGCTGAGCCGGTAATGGCCGCGGCATTGCCTGCACCGGACAACAACAATCCTTACGAGGAGGCTCTGCCTTCAGCCGAAGCACCGGCGGTAGAAGCAGACTCAAGATTGCGTGGTGAATTACGTTCGATGAATGCCCGACCAACCAGCCGCGGTATGGCATTGACACTGGGTGAAAGATACTTTGAAGCAGGTTCGGCAAGATTGTGGAACGGTCGTGCAGCACGCCATCTGGACAATATCGCCGCCGTCATGGTCGAAAACCCCGGGCTTGTTATTGATGTTGAAGCGCATACCGACAATCAGGGTACTAAAGAGCACAGAAACAATCTGACCAAAGACCGCGCAATTGCGATCAAATCGGCCCTGGTGCTGCGTGGCGTAAACGGCAGAAGAATTAACACCACGGGGTTTGGTGACTCTGCACCGAAAGCCACCAACGACACCTCACTGGGCAGATTGCAAAATCGGCGAGTGGAAGTTGTTTTTCCAAACGTTGAAGGTTTCTAAACTTCTACGGTAAATAAAAAGAACCCGGCATGTCCGGGTTTTTTTTTACCTGTAAATCCAGACTTCCGCTCAGCATCAAATAAAAATAACAGGACAAAAATACAGGGCAGACATGAAAATAACTGAGAATTCAACTTTCCCCGGTTGTGCGGCTTTGGCGTTTTCGGCACTGGTGCTGTCCGCCTGTGGCAGTTCCCCGATTCCAGACGAATTCGTAAAAGTCACCACCTTGCTAAATGATAAGTGGGATGCCGGGTGCCTGGAGAACCCTCGAACAGACCCCGAAGCTCCAATCGGCTATGTTCGGGAAACACTGGAGTTCAGTTCACTCAGCGTTACACAGACATTCGAATACTTTCAGGACGCCAACTGTACATTGCACGTTACCGCTGATCAGGTTGCCAATGATGACGAGACGTTCTTTTTACGCAAACAGACACAACAGATGACAGTCGAACACCAGACGGGTAAAACCCTGACCGACTTGGGCGAAGCGTATCATCTGGATTTACAGGTTGTGGCAGTTTCAATTGATGATGTCGTACAGTCCGATGAACAACTTGCGCAACTTGGTATCGAATTAAACAAACTACTGGGACTATTCATCGTTACTGACAGTGATCGATTGCATATCAACGCAGCAGTGGAAACACGACCTGACACAGTACCACTGGAATACTTCTACGAACGATCTGATGACTAGTGGGCTGTTGCTTATGTCGGATTCAGGTTGAAAGCAGTTAAATACCCAGCGAATCCCAGACCTCGTCGATACGCTTCCTGGTGTCTTCAGCCATTACAATAGGCTCGCCCCACTCCCGGTCGGTTTCACCCGGCCACTTGTTGGTTGCATCAAAACCAATTTTAGAACCGAGCCCTGATACCGGGGACGCAAAATCCAGATAGTCGATCGGTGTGTTTTCGATAATCGTACAATCACGCGCCGGATCCATACGTGTGGTCATTGCCCAGATCACATCCTGCCAATTACGTGCATCGATATCGTCGTCTGTAACAATCACCATTTTGGTATACATAAACTGACGCAGAAAAGACCACACGCCCATCATCACTCGTTTGGCATGACCCGGGTATTGTTTTTTCATCGTCACTACCGCAACCCGGTAGGAACAGCCTTCAGGTGGCAGGTAAAAATCAATAATCTCCGGGAACTGCTTTTGCAGAATCGGAACAAATACTTCGTTTAACGCCACACCCAGCACCGCCGGTTCATCCGGTGGTCTGCCGGTATAAGTCGTATGATAGATCGGGTCATCGCGCTCAGTGATTGTGTCGATAGTAAATACCGGGAAGCTGTCGACCTCGTTGTAATACCCGGTGTGATCACCAAAGGGACCCTCTTCTGCCATATCGTCAGGCGCTATTGTACCTTCCAGAACGATCTCTGCACTGGCAGGTACCAGCAAATCGTTGGTCTTACACTTCACAAGTTCAGTGCGGCTGCCGCGTAACAAGCCTGCAAAGGCATGCTCTGAAAGCGTATCCGGTATCGGGGTAACTGCGGCTAATATTGTTGCAGGATCACATCCGAGTACCACTGATACCGGAAACGGTTCGTCAGGATGAGCCTGCTGCCATTCGAGTAAATCAAGCGCTCCGCCCCGGTGCGACAACCATCTCATGATCACCCGGTTGCTATCTATCACCTGCTGACGATAGATACCCATGTTCTGACGTTTTTTGTTCGGCCCTTTGGTAACTACCAGCCCCCAGGTGATTAACGGTCCCACATCACCCGGCCAGCAATGCTGGATCGGATAGCGCGATAAATCGACCTCACCACCCTGCAATATATTTTGCTGACAAGGTGCGTTACGGATAGTTTTTGGTGCCATATCGAGCACCTTTTTAAAGATTGGCAGGGTGCTCCAGGCATCTTTTAAACCCTTAGGGGGATCAGGTTCTTTTAAAAATGCCAACAGTTTGCCAACTTCCCGCAATGCCTCAACATCTTCTTCCCCCATGCCATAGGCCACCCGGGATGGTGTGCCGAAGAGGTTACATAGTGCAGGTATCGAGCTGCCAACAGGATTTTCAAACAACAATGCCGGGCCTTCCGCACGCAGAACCCGGTCACTGATCTCGGTCATCTCCAGATACGGATCAATAGATTGTTTAATTCTCTTAAGCTCACCGCGTTGTTCCAGGCTTGCTATAAACTCCCTCAGATCACGATATTTCAATGCTTGTTAGTTTCCCGATGTATCCGGTATTTCTATCGCTAAGCGGCAAGACCGGTATGCCGCAACAAGGCATCTATCTCAGGCTTGCGGCCACGAAAATCAACAAACAACTCCAGCGCTTTCTGCGTACCACCCTTCTCAAGGATAGACTGCATGAAGTGACGACCGGTTTGTTCGTTAAAGATCCCGTCTTCTTCAAACTTTGCGTACGCATCTGATGATAATACTTCAGCCCACTTGTAACTGAAGTATCCAGCGGCATAACCACCGGCAAAGATGTGAGAAAAAGCGTTCTGAAATTTTACTTCTGCAGGCACTTCATATGCCGCAACTTCACGGCGTACATCATCCAGAATTTTCTGTACCGCATCAGCATCGGGATTGTCGGTGCGCAAATGGGTAACCATATCGAACAATCCAAACTCGAGCTGCCGGACGGTGGTTAAACCGGATTGATAGTTCTTTGCAGCTCGGGCTTTTTCAAGCAGCTCTTGTGGCAGCTTGGCACCAGTTTCAAAATGGCCGCTGACCAAATCAATGGATTCACGCTCCCAGCACCAATTCTCAAGAAACTGGCTCGGCAATTCCACTGCATCCCATTCAACGCCGCTGATGCCGGCAACCGCACTGTAGTCAACACGGGTGAGCATGTGATGAAGACCATGACCGAACTCATGAAACAGTGTGGTCAGTTCGTTGTGCGTAAGCAGTGCCGGTTGATCACCGACAGGCGGGGTCAGGTTGCAGGTGAGGTAGGCCACCGGTAACTGCACACCCTCTTTCTTTTTCATTCTGCCAACACAAACATCCATCCATGCACCAGCACGTTTACCGCTGCGCGCATAGTTATCCATGTAGAACGCGCCGCGCAACTCACCGGCAGAAGATCCACTGGACTTATCAGTAATATGATAGAGCGTTACATCTTCATGCCAGACATCTGCGTCCTTGACCTCAGTAATTTCTATACCGAACAATCTGCCGGTCACCTCGAACATACCCGGCACACAGATATTCGCTGGAAAATATGGTTTTAAATCCTGTTCTGAAAAATCGTATAACTTCTGTTTGAGTTGATTGGAGTAGTAGGAAACATCCCAGGGTTCAAGCTTATCGACTTTGATCTCTGCTTCATCGGTGGCAAAAGCTTCAAGCGCTTTGTAGTCCTCAATGGCAGACGGTTTGGCACGGCCTGCCAGATCATTTAAAAAATCAATGACCTGCTGTGGACTGTCAACCATCTTGTTGGCGATGGAATAATCGGCATAGCTGTCAAAACCCAGCAGTGCTGCTTTTTCAGTACGTAACTGAATCGTCTGTTCAATAATAGGGGCGTTGTTCCACTTTTCATTGCGGTCACCCGTGGCACGTGTGTTCCATGCTGAGTACATCTGTTTGCGAAGATTCCGGTCATTGGCAAACGTCATCACCGCATAGTAGTTCGGGAAATCGAGCGTCAGGCTATAGCCTTCTTCGCCCTTCTCTGTTGCCGCCTGTTGCGCCAGATCGAGCGAGTTCTGTGGAAAACCATCCAGTGCACCGGCTTCTTTAAAATTGAGTCTGAAGTCATTGCCGGAGTCGAGTACGTTTTCGTTAAACTTCGTACTCAGCCTGCTGAGTTCAGCGGCAATTTCCTTGTAGCGCTCCCGCGCTTCGCCTTCAAGTGCGACCCCGCCGAGTCTGAAATTTAAAAGCTGATCTTCAACGCTCTTGCGTTGCCCCTGACTAAAAGATTTAAATGCCTCACTGTCTGCAATAGTCTGAGTGTGCTTGTACAGCGCATGATTCTGACCCAGCTCTGTATACCAGGCAGTGAGCTTCGGCAGACAGGCATTGTGTACTTCACGAATCTCTTCGCTGTTCACTACTGCATTCATATGCCTGACCGGCGAATAGAAACGCTGAATCTCGTCAACCGTCTCATCAAGTTCATAGAGAAAATTGTCCCAGTCAGGGTTGGTAACTGCTTCCAACGCGGCTATTTTTTTGTCTGCTTCTGCCAACAGTTCCACAAGCTTTGACTCGACCTGAGTCAGGTCGATCTTAGAAAACTCAGGCAGGTCCAGATATCCTTGCATCACGGTTCACTCGTCGGGTTGAACTATCTCTTATATCGGCAAAATGACGTCACACATACATAAGCAGATAGGGAAGTTGCTATTGGTTATGCTAAATGGGTGCTGTTGCGCGCTGACAGACAGCTCCCCACCTGCCTATTCTAACTAGTTGAACGAATGGCCAGAAACGAATGACTGGCTAAACGAATGAACCGGCTAAGCGAAAAGCAGGTATCAATACGAATTTACAGCTACAGAGCTACACGTCCAGATTCGATACAGACAAAGCGTTCTGCTCGATAAAGTCACGTCTGGGTTCTACCTGATCGCCCATTAAAGTGGTAAAGACTTCATCCGCCTGCATCGCGTCTTCGATGCGAACCTGCAACATGCGGCGCGCATCTTTGTTCATGGTGGTTTCCCACAGCTGTTCCGGGTTCATTTCGCCCAGGCCCTTATAGCGCTGAATCGTCTGACCACGTCTTGCCTCTTTCATCAGCCACTCCATCACTTCCGCAAAGTTGCTGACTTCCTGTTCGCGCTCACCGCGCTTAACAACAGAACCCTCCTGCAGCAAACCATGCATCCGGTCGGCCAGCTTTGCGATTACCTTGTATTCAGAGGTACCGAACAGGACCGGATCCAGCTTGATAATATGTTTGTTGCCGTGCAACCAGCGCTCAAGCTCCACACCATACTTGCCGTCGAGCTCAACTACCCTATGCTGGAAGTAATTGCCGTCCGTAGAGTTCGCCATCAAAGCTTCGTGCAGTTCATCAGCCCACTTTTGAACCGCGGTTTTGTCGACAATCTGGGTATCAGTCAATGATGAGATAGACAACATTTGATCAAGTACTGTTTTGTCTATTTTACGACCAAGCATTTCAATCGCACCCAACGAATCGTTGAACATTTCTGCCATTGCAGCAAGTTCTTTTGAATCGAGCGCTTTACCACCTGGTGTCGGAATCAGGCTGGCATCGTTCATCGCCAGCTCGAGCAGATATTCATTGAGTTCGATATCGTCTTTAACATATCGCTCCTGCTTACCTTTCTTCACTTTGTACAACGGCGGTTGTGCAATGTACACATGCCCTCTTTCAATAAGCTCCGGCATCTGTCGGTAGAAAAATGTTAGCAGTAAGGTTCGTATGTGCGAGCCGTCGACATCGGCATCAGTCATGATCACGATATGGTGATAACGAAGTTTGTCCGGATCAAATTCCTGTTTACCGATACCGCAACCGAGTGCAGTGATCAGCGTACCGACCTCAGCAGAAGACAGCATCTTGTCAAAACGTGAGCGTTCGACATTCAGGATTTTACCTTTCAGCGGCAGAATCGCCTGCGTACGTCGATCACGGCCCTGCTTGGCCGAGCCACCCGCAGAGTCACCCTCCACCAGGTAAATCTCTGATTTAGCTGGATCTTTTTCCTGACAGTCCGCTAATTTTCCTGGCAAACCGGCAATATCCAGCACACCTTTCCGTCTGGTAATGTCTCTTGCTTTTCTTGCTGCTTCCCTGGCCATTGCCGCTTCAATGATTTTCGCAGTAATCATTTTTGCGTCCGCTGGATTTTCTACCAGAAACTCAGACAGCTTTTCATTCATCGACGACTCAACTGCCCCGCGCACTTCGGATGAAACGAGTTTGTCCTTTGTTTGCGATGAGAACTTTGGATCGGGGACTTTCACCGACAAGACCGCTGTCAAGCCTTCACGGGCGTCATCACCGGTTGTATCGACCTTGGACTTTGCAGCAATTCCATTCTGTTCCATGTAAGTGTTCAGTGTTCTGGTCAGTGCTGCTCTAAACCCAGCCAGATGGGTTCCTCCATCTCGTTGGGGAATATTGTTAGTGAAACAATAAATATTTTCCTGGTACGAATCATTCCACTGCAGCGCGACTTCAACCTCAGCTTCTTCCTTCATCTGGCGCAGATGAATAGGGTCTTTATGAATTGCGTTCTTGTTTCTATTCAGGTGCTCCACAAATGCCGCGATTCCACCTTCGTATTCAAAGATATCTTCTCTGCCTGAGCGTTCATCATGTAGACGGATTCGCACACCGCTATTGAGAAACGAAAGTTCCCGCAGTCTTTTCGAAAGAATTTCATAGGAATATTCTGTCAGAGTGAAAATAGCTGCACTTGGCTTGAAATAGATCGTAGATCCTGTATCTGTAGTATCTCCGACCACTTCGAGCGGCGCTACCGGCACACTGTCGATGTACGATTGCTCATGAATTTTGCCATCGCGACAGATAGTCAGCTTCAACGACTCAGACAACGCATTAACAACTGACACCCCTACCCCATGCAAACCACCGGAGACTTTGTAGGAGTTGTCGTCAAACTTACCACCGGCGTGTAAAACGGTCATGATCACTTCGGCGGCAGACTTACCCTCTTCGTGCATATCCACCGGTATGCCGCGGCCATCATCCTTTACCGTAATCGAGTTATCGACATGGACAGTGACACCAATCTCACTGCAGTGCCCGGCCAAAGCCTCGTCAATAGCGTTATCGACGACTTCAAAGACCATGTGGTGCAAGCCAGTGCCGTCGTCAGTATCTCCGATATACATGCCCGGTCTTTTACGTACCGCATCGAGTCCTTTGAGGACTTTGATATTGCTGGAATCGTAAGCGCCGGATCCAGCTTCTGAACCCGACCCTTTGGGGTCTGTTGTGTTGTCGTCGTCTGCCATGGGAGCTTCTCTAATCCGAACCCCCTACTATACCACGTTTTGAATTTCGCCGCGTTTCACGTGGAACAAATTGTTTACATCTTGTATCGATTCTGAAATATCCTCTACGCCGGTTAAAAACACCTGTACGGAACACGAATTTAGATAGGAAAGCACGAAATCCCTGGCGTCGCCGTCGAGTTCTGATGGCATATCGTCAAACAATAATATCGGTGCCTGTCCATGGTGGCTCGAATATAAATCTACCTGCACCAGCTTCATCAGTATTGCCAATAGCTTTTGCTGTCCGCGAGAATGCAAGTAACGCGCTTCGTCACCGTGGACTTTCAGTTTTATATCGGCACGATGCGGGCCTGTGGATGTGGATCCAAGGCGTCTGCAGTTATCTATACAGCCGCGTAAATTCTCAATCAAAGATTGCTCTGCACTCCAGCCACGTCGATACTGAAGGTCAGGCAGGATTTCGGCATTGCCCAGATGAGCTGAAAATTCGGTTAATCGTTCCTGTACTTTCTCAGTGAAGTTCAAGCGTAGCTGAGCAATGGCCTCGCCGGCCTCAGCGAGTTCGCTGTCCCAAACAGAGACCAGCTCATTCGAGGCTCCACGTCGTAACGCAGCGTTTCTTTGGGACAATGCAACCTTATACCGTTTCGATAACTGTACGAATGTGGGCTCCACGTGAAACAGTATCCAGTCAATATATTTACGCCTCTCGCCGGGACCGCCTTCAATCAGCTCATGATTGCGGGTAGATATCACCACACTGGGCACGGCCAGGGCCAGAGCAGAGAGACGGTCTACATTTTGGCCATCAATGCGGGCAATGGTTGAATCGCGCGTTTTACTTATCCCGACGCGCTGACTGGAGCCAAGATTTATATCATGTACCTGACCACTGACTATTAGCTCTGTCGATTGGCCTGAAATGATCGTAGAGGTTTTCCCGGCCCGAAAACTACGGCCGACGGAGAGCAGGGAGATTGCTTCAAGCAAACTGGTTTTACCCGCGCCATTATCCCCATAAAAGTAATTGATGCCACTACCGGGTTGGATCTGAACACGGGCGAGATTTCTAACACCAACCACGTCCAGTGTCGTCAAATGCATGTAAGACCTGTTACCAGAATAACCGGTGTATTGGAGTTTTCAGCAAAGCAGGGTGCAACTAACATCCGGTGAGATTACACCGGTTGAACGGGGAGTACACAGGTTATAAATTAGCACTACAAACGCATTGGCATAACAACGTAGGTGCTTTGTTTATCGTCAGCCGGGTGTATCACCATGCTACTGACGTTATCACTAACATTCAGTTCGGCAGACTCCGAGTCGATTGCGTTTAACACGTCCAGCAGATAAACCACGTTAAAGCCTATTTCTATAGGTTGTCCACTATAGTCAATCTGCAATTCATCCTCTGCCTCTTCGTGCTTTGGATTATTGGTTTGGATTCCCAGCTGGTCTTTATCTAGAGTGACCCGCACGCCTTTATAAGTTTCATTGGCAAGAATCGCACTACGACTTAAGGCCTGCTTCAACAGATCGCGATCAACGATCGCAATGTTATCGCTGGCCAGGGGGATCACTTTGTCGTAATCCGGGAATTTGCCATCAATCAATTTGGTGGTCAGCTGCAACGCCCCAAGCTTTACTTGCAGGTGGTTGCTGGTGAAATTCAGCGTGATGTCCGTATCTGTGTCATCCATCAATCGTGATAATTCATTAATGGCCTTACGGGGGATAATCGCTGAAACTCCCTCACTGCCTTCAATATCCACCGCTGTTTTATGCAATGCGAGTCTGTGTCCATCGGTGCTTACACAGCAGAGTTCGTTTTCAGCAATCTGTAACAACAATCCATTCAGGTAGTAGCGAACATCCTGCTGAGCCATCGCAAATGCGGTGCGTTTAATCGCTCGATCCAGATGCTTTTGCGGAAGTGAAATTGCCGTGGCATCAGTCAAAGCATCGACCAATGGAAATTCATCAACGGGCAGGGTGGCCAGGGTAAAACGACTTTTGCCGGTTTTTATTTTTGCTTTTTCATTATCGACTTCAAAATCGAGCCTGGCGTTGTCATCGAGGGAACGGCATATATCAAACAACTTGCGCGCAGGAATGGTAGAGCGCCCGGGTTCAGAGACAATCAAAGGAATCTTTGTGACCAGCTCAACTTCATTGTCAGTACCGGTAATTTCCAGACTGTCGTCTGTGGCCACAAACAACAGATTGTTCATCACCTCATGAGTCTGTTTACGTTCGACTACACCAACCACTTGTTGCAAGGGGGTGAATAGCTCAAGTTTGGAAATCGCGAATTTCATGTTTGCCAAGTTATATAAAGGTTTTTATTTAATTAGTTATTGTTCTGTTTATTAGCCAGAATAAGTCTGTACATAACTAAATATTATTCAATAAAATCAATAGTTTAATTTATTTTTCACCAAAGGAAAACAGGCTCCTCTACCTGTGGATAACCTGAGACCAATATTTGATAAAAAACACGCCTGACTTTTACCACAAAACATCTCACAACTTATCAACAGGTATTTGACCATACCAGACACAGGGCCGGGCGGGTCAAATACGCCTGGTTTGCCAGTGATTCCTGACTCAATAAACACCTCTCGCAAAATAGCAGACTACTGCGACAAGGTTCTGGTCAGGTGTTTAATATCTTCCTCGATGCGACTGTCTGTCTGCGATAGCTCGGTGATCTTTCTAAATGCATGCAGTACAGTGGTGTGATCACGCCCGCCAAACGCCTCACCGATTTCAGGCAGGCTGTGACGGGTTAATTTCTTCGACAAAAACATTGCCACTTGTCTCGGACGTGCAATAGAACGGTTACGTTTTTTAGACAGTAAATCGGAGTTGCGTACCTGGTAGTAATCACACACCGTCTTTTGAATATTCTGTACGGTGACCAGTCTGTCTCTGACAGCAAGCAGGTCTTTCAGCGCATCTTTAACAAAGTCTATAGTGATAGGCTTTCCGGTAAACTGTGAGTTTGCAGCAACGCGTCGCAGCGCACCTTCAAGCTCCCGAACATTAGAGGCGATGCGGCTGGCTATAAAGAAGCTAACTTCTTCAGAAAGCTCATAACCGTACTGTTCAGCTTTGGCGTTAAGAATTGCCACCCGCGTTTCAAGTTCCGGTGGCTCAATAGCGACCGTCAAACCCCAGCCGAATCGTGATTTAAGTCTTTCTTCAACACCATCTATTTCCTGCGGATAACGATCGCAGGTCATGATGATCTGCTGACCGTTTTCCAGAAGCGCATTAAACGTGTGGAAAAATTCTTCCTGCGTTTGGGTTTTATTAGCGAAGAACTGGATGTCATCAACCAGCAGTGCATCGAGGCTTCGGTAGTGTTTTTTAAATTGGTCCTGAGTGCCGTTGCGCAAAGACTGCACCATCTCACGAACAAATTTCTCTGAGTGCAGGTACTGAACTTTGCGTGCGCCACGTTCAACCATCAGGTTGCCAACCGCTTGCATCAAATGCGTTTTACCGAGGCCAACACCGCCGTAGATAAAAAGCGGGTTGTAGGAACCTCCAGGATTTTCACCAATTTGCAGTGCCGCAGCGCGACCGAACTGGTTGGATTTTCCTTCGATATAAGTATCAAAGTTGAAATCGGTATTGAGTGCGGTGACAAACTCCTTGCGGGGCTTGCCGTTGTGCCCGGAGCTGCTTTGGGATTGTGTTGCCGGGTTTTGAATTGACTGTCGATCTGTCTGAGGGGCATTACTGGTGTCATTGTCGTCGGCAACCGGCTTTGCAGGAATTCCATTGCCAACATCAAGCAAGACATTGAACTCCTCGCTTTGCGCGAGCTTAACTGCTATTTCTTTGATCCGGTCTGCGTAGCTGGTGGCTACTTTTTCACGCACGTATTCATTGGGCGCGAGCAACTTTATACCTTGATCTGTTTCATTGGCTTGCAGACATAAAACCCATGTGGTCATCTCCTGGACTGACAGTTCATTTGATAAGTGCGAAAGACAACGATTCCAGACCGACAATGAGACATCTCCCCGGTGAAGGCCAAAACGGCCCAAAAGAAAAAATAATTATATTTATGCGGTAAAACAGCGGTAATGCAGCGATCGCAGATCAGACGGTCCGTGTTTAACACCACGGATGTAACCTGACAGCCCAGATTAGCAGCGAACTTTAAGCTGTAAGTCCCGCGCGTGCCTGAGTGGGCAGCACGGTAAATAAGCGCGTATTGAACTGATCTGCGTATTACTGGAGCACGGCGGTTGTTGATCTATACATAAACCGCCGCTTCACAACGACGAAAAATAGTCTATTACTGTTTGTGAAAGTTATCCACAGTTGATTTGGTTTGCAACGCGAAGTGTAATCATTGACGTGAGACGATTTAGTAGCGATAATCAGAGAGCTAACTTCCCGTTACCTATTTAATCTGTTCAGCTTATAACTCACGCTGTGCAGCATCCGGTGATTCAAAATGAAACAGACTTTTCAGCCAAGCAATCTGCGACGTAAGCGTACTCACGGCTTCCGAGCGCGTATGGCAACTCGTGGCGGCAGAGCCGTTATTCGCTCCAGAAGAGCCAAGGGTCGCAAGCGACTTTCTGCGTAACTCCGCGTCACCGGAGTGACCGGCCAGATCTGAGGATTGGTTAAATTTTAACCACTGCTGATTTTGCCGGCATCACCCGCTGTAGCGTATGTGGCAGACGACAACATCATTAGCCACAACCTGTAGTGGTAACGGCGTCTAGAGCCCCAATTCCCAAAAACATGCCGAGCAACTCCGGAGAGCTAATGTCGCAATCGGACGACACACGATTCTCCAGAGACTCGAGACTGACCAACGCCCCTCAGTACACCCGGGTGTTCAATTCAAACTCACGTTCTGCAGACCGATTCTTTACCATTCTTAGCCGCGAGAGTCAGGACCAGGATCAGATTAATAATCAGGTTGCACCGGCACGGCTGGGCATGGCAGTGGCAAAGAAAGTCGCGAAAAGGGCGGTTGACCGCAACCGGCTTAAAAGATTAGCGCGGGAATCCTTCAGACAACACAAGCATTCACTGGCAGGGTTTGATATCGTACTGCTCGCTCGCCACGCCAGTGTCAATGCCAGCAACCAGGAACTTTTCCAGAGTCTGGAGAAGCACTGGTCACGGGTTGCAAAGAATGCGTAGTGCGCTGTGTTTTTTAATCGGTCTGTATCGACGCTTTATAAGCCCGATGTTGCCGCCACATTGCAGGTATACACCAAGCTGTTCTGAATACGCGACTGAAGCAATTCAGAAGCACGGTGCGGTGAAAGGTCTGTGGTTGAGCGTAAAACGTATTATCCGTTGTAACCCTTTTGGATCTCACGGGTATGATCCAGTGCCGGACACTGTTTCAGATACCGCTAACAAACAACCAAGAAAATGTCAGTAGAAAATCAGTTACCCATATTTTGCAGACCAAAGATCAGCCAGGTTGCGATTAGCCGGATCTCAATAATCAAGGTTTTGCCGGGGCAGCCTGTCCATGGATAACCAGCGCATACTTTTGTGGGCGGCACTGGGCTTCCTGTTGTTACAGGTGTGGACATCGTGGCGGATTGACTATGGTCCGAGGCCCGAGCCTGTGGTAACCGAGAATCAGCCAAATCAGCAACAAGGGCAGCCCGGTGTTACCGCCCCATCAATAGATCAGAGTGGTATTAATCAGGCAGCGACCGCTTCTAATAATGATCTTCCAACACCGGTCGCCAATGGCGAGCAGGCGGTGGCTCAGGTAGATGACGGTTCTCCTGCCGGCGAGAATGTTGTCGTCACGACAGACACCTTTGAAGTGACATTGAGCACCAGGGGTGGTGATATCAACGTTGTTAAGCTACTGCAGTATCCCACCTCCCTTGAGACACCGGACGATCCGTTTGTACTCATGAGTAATTCCAACGCTGAATACTTTGTGGCTCAGTCAGGCCTGCAGAGTGTTGGTGGTGATGCACCCAACCATCATGCGATCTATCAGGTCGAAAAAACACAGTACAACCTGGGTGATCAGGATGAATTGCGAGTGCCGATGGTCTGGCAGGCAGAAAACGGTGTTACCGTAATTAAGACGTTTGTGTTTCAGCGCGATCGTTATCTTATAAATGTTGAATACGATATTCAGAACAATACCGGCGCGGCCCTTAGTTTCAACCAGTACCGCCAGCTTCGTCGTAAGCCGATAACTGATGATGAGACCCAGAGTTTTATCTATACCTACATCGGGGGTGTTGTCAGCACAGATCAGGACCCGTATCAGAAAATAGATTTCGACGACTTTGATGATGCCGGCAACCAGACTTCAACCAAAGGTGGCTGGGCAGCGATTATCGAGCATTATTTTCTCGGAGCCTGGATTCCAGGGCAGGAAGAGACGAATAGTATCTACACAATGAGTCGTGATCAGCGCTACATTATCGGTCTGCAGTCAGAGGCAATTCAGGTTCCAGCCGGTGGTACCGGTAGTCTGCAATCTGGTTTTTTTGTCGGTCCGAAGATACAGGATCGGATGAAAGCCGTAGCACCCAAACTTGATCTGACTGTCGACTATGGCTTTTTGTCTGTTATTGCAAAACCGATTTTCTGGCTGCTAAACAAAATACACTCAATTGTTGGCAACTGGGGTTGGGCCATTGTTGGCGTAACAATGTGCATCAAGTTGATTTTCTACAAGCTATCCGAAGCGAGCTATCGTTCGATGGCCCGTATGCGCAAGCTACAACCGCAACTCGCTTCATTGAAAGAGCGTCACGGAGATGATCGCGCCAAGATGGGTCAGGCGACGATGGATCTGTACAAGAAAGAAAAGGTTAATCCACTTGGCGGGTGTCTGCCGATCATGGTGCAGATACCGGTATTTATTTCACTGTACTGGGTACTGCTTGAAAGTGTTGAACTGCGCCAGGCGCCTTGGATTCTGTGGATCCAGGATTTGTCTTTGAAAGACAAGTTCTATGTGTTGCCGTTGATTATGGGCATCACTATGTTCATCCAGCAAAAGCTGAATCCTGCACCGGTTGACCCGATTCAAGCCAAAGTATTTATGGCAATGCCGTTTGTGTTTACCATCTTTTTTGCGTTTTTCCCGGCAGGCCTGGTGCTTTACTGGGTGGTGAACAACACACTGTCTATAGCGCAGCAGTACTACATCACCCGTCACGTGCTGGCGGAAAAATAGCGATTTTATAGTGTCCGACACAACGGACACCATAGCGGCCATTGCCACTGCGTCCGGCAAGGGCGCCATTGGTATTGTAAAAATCAGTGGTGCCCGATCGCTTGAGATTGCCTCGCTTGTTACCAGGCAATTGTTAAAGCCCCGGCAAGCTCGCTATACACCATTCTTTGATAGTGCGGACGTCGTGATTGATCATGGCATCGCACTCTATTTTAGCGGTCCTGACTCCTACACTGGTGAAGATGTGCTGGAACTGCAGTCGCATGGGAATCATGTGCTGCTCGATCAGCTGCTCAAAGTGGCCACCGATGCAGGGGCGAGAATTGCGAGGCCGGGTGAATTTACTGAACGTGCGTTTCTGAATGACAAGATGGATCTGGCGCAGGCAGAAGCGGTTAGTGATCTTATTCAGGCGAGTACCCAAGAGGCTGCCAGTGCGGCAGTGCGTTCATTGCAGGGTGAGTTTTCAGCACAAATTGCAGTAATACTCGAGGAGTTGGTGAATTGCCGGGTGTATATGGAGTCGGCACTGGATTTTGCCGAAGAGGAAATTGACTTTCTGAAAGACTCAGAGCTCGCTAACAGATTCACAGCACTGAATGATCTCGTGTCACATCTGCTGCAAAGAAGTCACGAAGGAGCCCTCCTCAGGGATGGCATTAGCATGGTCATTGCCGGCTTGCCAAATGTTGGCAAATCCAGCCTGTTGAATCGCCTGACCGGGCAGGACACCGCCATTGTTACCGACATTGCAGGTACAACACGCGATGTGCTGAAAGAGGAAATCAATATAGACGGGTTGCCGATCCACATTATTGATACCGCGGGGTTAAGGCAAAGTGATGATCCGATAGAGCAGGAGGGCGTCAGACGTGCTCATGATCAGCTGAGTCAGGCCGACCGAATACTTTTTGTGGTAGAGGCGGGAAGGCAACCGGAACCATCACTGCTAAACGAGCTACCGGCAAATATCCCAATGAGCCTGGTGTTCAATAAGTCTGATTTACATCCCGAGGTAATTGGGAATCGGGAAGGTATTCTGGTCTCCGCCAGTACTGGTGAAGGGTTTGACCAACTGCGCAACCATATAAAGCAATGCGCCGGCTTTGAAAAAACGGCCGAAGGGGCGTTGATGGCACGCCGAAGACATATCGACGCGTTGACCCGAGCACAATCACATATAAAGATTGCACATCAACATCTGCTTGAAACGGCAGCAGGGGAGTTATCAGCAGAAGAGCTGAGACTGGCACAGGAGCAGCTCAACCAGATTACTGGAGAGTTCACCAGTGATGATTTACTGGGTGAGATTTTTTCAAGGTTTTGTATTGGTAAGTGATATCAGTTGTAACTGCTTGCGAAGTAGGAGATCAATAAGCGGTTTTTCAGGTGCCTGAATGGGCTGACCCGCCAAGTACTCCTCGACCATAGTATTGCTGGACTTTTTTCCATCGTCGACGGCTAATCGGGATGCGGAGATCGTTGGAGAGCAGGCAAGCGCCCTTGTTTGAGTTGCCTACCACTCTTGTGACATGTTTACTGGCTACCCAGTGGGATCGGTGAATTTGCATACCCGTGTCACCAAGTTCACTTACAGCATCACGCAGATTTCCGAGTACTGTTGCACGCCCCTGTTCAGTCCAAACGTTAAGGTAGTGAAGGTCGCTCGAAACAGCGATTATCTCTGTGCCGATAAAACCGGGAAGACTGTTAAGGAAACCGGTTTTTTCAGTGAACGGCTGGCCAGACTGTCGTTCTGGACGCCGGACTAACTGGTCACAATCGGGTTTGTGTTCGGGGGCATCTAATGCTTTCTTGCTACCAGAATCAGCGGCCGCGTTATCAGTTTTGGAATTGCCTGTGAAAAGCGGAAGATTGATGAGCAGCCAGGTGATCAGAAACAACGGTAACAGCTCGAAAAATTCCGCTATCACAGCAATCGCCGGATTGTCTGCAGGAGTGTCTGGATCCAGA
Organism: uncultured Granulosicoccaceae bacterium; assembly: GCA_937998875.1. GTDB lineage: Bacteria > Pseudomonadota > Gammaproteobacteria > Granulosicoccales > Granulosicoccaceae. Next base: position 18,716 of record CALLBO010000030.1, on the reverse strand, counting down.
TCAATGATGCTCGACGCAAATACAGAATCGAGTGCGATGTATCCCGGCGTTGACACGATTGCCGCTGCGCATCCGGTAATCGTTATCGAGGCGAGCTTAGTGTCCGGAAGCCATGTTCCGTATTTAAACCATGTACTGGCGAGCAACAGAGCCAGGAGTCCCAGGCCTACATGAAGCGCCCAGAAAGTGAGCCTCGAAAATAGTGTAAGGCCATTGCTGGCCTCGGGCTTTATTACGGTAAAAAAAACCACCAGCAGGGTGCCGATGATGCCAATCAGCTGCAACACAGAAATAACATCGAGAATGGTTCTATTGGATCGTAAGCTGCCGTGGCATCGAGCGTCGAGCATCTGTCTGCCGATTGTGTACCTCCGGGAAGGTTGCATAAACGGGCATGAAGAACTTGTGAACGCACCAGGAGAACCATTGGTGTATCAGTCTTACCGCTGGTGTATTTGTGCTGGAATCTTTGGTACTCAACAGCCAGAGTAACTGTTCGATGAAATAACACTCACTCTTGGCAAAGGTACAAATTGTGAAACCTCAATATCTCTCTTGTTGCGCGATCCTGTTAACCGCTGCTACAACCACTGTAGCGAAAGCCAACGACTGGTCTATTGTGCCGTATACCGGGTTAAGCCTTATGCAAGATCAATCACTGAATCTTGTTGGTCTTGGAGGAGGGTTGGGTGGCGATGCTGATCTATCGCTGGAAGGTGGATTCGTTGCCGGCCTGTCGGCCAGGGTTCATTACGACGATTCGCGTTGGATATCGGAGTTTGGTTGGGAGTATCGATCAAATGATGCAACGATCACCGCCGAGGATGGTTCCCGGCTCCCTGGTGGTAACTACGCGAGCAATATCTTTTACCTGAATGGTCGTTACCGCCTGGTTGAATCACAGCCAATCACACCCTGGTTAGGCGTTGGACTGCTTTGGACGCAGGAAGTCGATCTGGATAGCGAAAACACATCTGGGGAGCGATCTTTTTCCGATTCCGGATCAATAGGCTATCAGCTGATGGCCGGCGCTGACTACGATCTGTCAGAGCAGTTTTATCTGACTGGAGAAATACGTTATTCAACACAGCACGGTCTGGAATTGAGTGAGGAAACTGGCAATGGTGCGGTGACTGAAGTCGATTATCAATCCCTGACAATGTCTCTGGGCGTTGGTTATCGATTTTAAAGCGGCGCTAAGTCGGTTGCAGTTCAGGTGCTGGCTCGCCAGAGTTCTTTAATCGTATTTGGCGCGTCACCTGTGTCATCGTGCTTCAAATAAACCAGTACATCTTTTTCCTGTTTTTGTTGTTTGGCAAAAAACAGATTCCATTTTTTTAGTTCGCTTTTCGTGTACCCGGTTTTTCGGAGCCTTGCATAAATAAAGTCAGCGGTTGCGATTTCTTTCGGCTTGTTTGTCTCGGAATCACCACAGACGCAGGCAATATTGTGTAGCGCGAGTTGATCGTAAATCTCATCCGTATGCCAGCTAGCATGCCTGAACTCGACCGCAAAGCGCGGACCTTGTGGCAGTGAACTGAGAAGATTCTGCAAGCGTGAATCATCCTGGGCAAAATCCGGTGGTAACTGAAAAAGTATGCAACCAAGCCGGTTGCCAAGAATGCTGCAACGTTCGACAAATTCCTGCACCCGTATCATTGAGTTTTCGTTTAAGCGCATCTGATGGGTTATTCTGCGATGCGCTTTGAGTGAAAATTGAAACCCGGCTGAAGTCTGTGCTTTCCATTGTGCTACTACTTTTTCCGAGGGAAAGCGGTAAAAAGTATTGTTGATTTCAACCGTGTGAAGGTCGGTAGCGTAGTGTTTTAGAAGTTCTGCAGTTTTGGCGTTATCAGGGTAAAAACTGCCTTTCCACTTCGGATAGCTGTAACCGGATGTGCCAGCCAGAATTTTCCCGGTGGATTTTATGACCTCTTTTGTTGGTTGTGACTCAGTTGCGGTTTCGCCTGTTGAAGCAGCAGAGGCCTGACCCGTTAAGCTTTTATGCTGAGACTTATCCGGAGACTCAGCTCTAAAATAGTCGACACTGCTTTTGAGGCTTTCTATTGATGTCGGCCCAAAGCCTTTTAATTTTGCGACTTCACCCTCGTCAATCGCTTTTTCGAGATCGTCTATTGCTGTTATACCGAGTTGCTGCCAGAGTAGCTTTACTTTCTTTGGCCCGAGACCTCGGAAACGAAGAAGGGTTGGAATACCTGCCGGCACCTGCTGGCGAATATTATCGAGGTCAGCAGCGCTGCCGTTGAGAACCATTTCGGTGATGAATTGACCTGTGCCTTTCCCAATTCCTGGAATGTCGGTGATATTTCCGTTGTTAACGGTTTGATCCAGGTCGTCGGACAAGTCTTCCACGGCGCTGGCTGCATTGCGGAAGGCAGAAAATTCAAAACGACTGGCCTCCAGTATTTCCAGCAGGTTTGCCATTTCCTTAAGAGCACGTGCGACTTCACTCTTGTTCATGTTTCGTCTTGTAATTTTGAAATAAAATTGATGATTACACAGACAAACCCGTGTGGCATCCGCAAAATGAACTGATCTATGTAGGGTTTTGCAAGTTCGATAGCAGCAACCGTGTACAAGTGTTGTTTATTCGTACCACACTACTGTGTTACTTCCACTGCTTTTTCCCGCAAGCAACGCCGTGTCTGCTCTTGAGAAAGCATCTCTCAGGCATTCACCGCCCAGCACTTTAGTAGCGCCAATGGTTGTAGTGAGTGGAGTGCCGTCATCCAGTAAACAGCTCTCGGCTGTGCTTCGTATAGCTTCTGCGAGTTGAACACTTCTGCGTTGAGCGACTGAGTCAAGTGCAACGACAAACTCATCTCCACCATAGCGAAATACGCTACCAACGTGGTTGACAATTGTGCTGAGAGAAGTTGCGAACCGCGTGAGTGCCTGATCGCCGACGGTATGTCCATAGTGATCGTTTATCCATTTGAATCGATCCATGTCACATACCATTACTGTCGAAGTGCTGCGATTTTTATCTACTGATCCATCAAATAACAAAGCTTCAAGTGCTGCCCGGTTGTACAGTCCCGTCAGTGCATCACGGTATGCCGAACGACAGGCATGTGCATAGCGCAGGGAGTTGTAAAGCGGACCGCATAGATCTGCTACAGTGCCTTCGATAAGGTATTTTTCAAATACCGAGAATGCTGAAGAGCGCAGTATGGTCAGCTTGCCGAGCGGCTTGCGGCTATGGTCCATGTTGTACTGTAGTTTTCCGAGATAGTCTTCTGATTGCGGATTGGCTTCTGAATTGCGATTTGGATACGGGTTCTGATCTTCGTTGTGCCTTCGCAGGTCTACTTCTATTTCCAGTTCTGGCAGACTGAACTCCATTCTGCAGATAGAAAAGCGGCGATAAAGGCATTGCGCAAACTCGTGCACCAGCGCTTCAATATCCAAATGCTGATAGAGCAATTTTTCAAAATTGCTGTCATTACCAAAGGCCGAGGTGTGATCCGAAATCGTTTCGATCACCCTGGGTGTACTACGGGCGTCAATCGTAGTCAGCGTTGCCACGCATTCTGTGCTCAAGCGATGTTACTCCCGGTTTTGGTCCATCAAAATCCTTAGTGGATCTGTAACATCACTTGAGTCTAGTTCGTAAAACTCATTATTTCAGCGGAAAAACCAATAATTTGGCGCTCAATACGCAACTATTGAACTGATTTCGAGGCAGCTATTACGGCTGATTATTCAGACTTGCTCGTCAGATACAGAACTTTCATCGACTTTCACTTTTTGGCAAGGCAACAAATATCGTACACGCCGCTGGTGGGTAATGAGCCCTCATCCAGCGGCGTTTTGAGCGTTTAAAGCGTGACAAAGCCGGTGTAGGCCGAAGACAGTAGGAAATGTAGAGCCCCACGACAGCCACCTGGCAAAAAGCAAGTTCAGTACAGCCTGTATGCAAATCAGCTGTTGAGGCTTGGTCGGTATTTGTGCTTTCTGTTGTTGCCTTTCGGCTTCCAAACAAGGCTCGCTACAGACAATTAAGTGATTTCGCGAAATCGTAGCGCAAATTAGTTGCGATTGCAGGTGTCGTACAAGTCTATAATTCACCACACTGGTTGTCGGCTTACACATGCTCATGGCAAAAGATCAATTTACATATGACGTCATCGTCGTCGGCGGTGGCCATGCAGGTACTGAGGCGGCACTCGCCTCAAGTCGCACTGGTGCGCGTACGTTGCTGCTTACGCACAATATTGAAACTATTGGTCAGATGAGTTGTAACCCTGCTATCGGTGGTATCGGCAAAGGGCATCTGGTTAAGGAAATTGATGCACTCGGTGGCATCATGGCCAAAGCTGCGGACCACGCTGGTATACACATCCGCACACTCAACGCACGTAAGGGCCCTGCAGTTCGGGCGACCCGTGCGCAGGCGGACCGCGCACTTTACCGTGCAGCTATCCGAAGCGCTGTCGAAAACCAGTCCGGGTTACACATCTTCCAACAGTCTGTTGATGATTTGATTGTGGATCAGGGAAGTAACAGATGCTGTGGTGTGGTGACTGAATCAGGCCTGCAGTTTAAAGCGACCAGTGTGGTTTTAACTGTCGGTACCTTTCTCGGTGGGAAAATTCATATCGGTGATGTGCAGCAGGCTGGTGGCAGAGCCGGGGATGCACCGTCCACTGCGTTGGCGCTACGATTAAGATCGCTGCCGTTTCGGGTTGCCCGGTTAAAAACCGGTACACCGCCACGCATCGATGGCAAGACCATTGACTATTCACAGCTGGAAGCGCAACCGGGGGATACACCACGACCGGTGTTTTCTTATTTGGGGAGTGAGGCTGATCATCCTGCGCAGGTGCATTGTCACATCACTCATACCAATGAGAAAACGCATGAAATTATCAATGCCAATCTTGAAAAGTCGGCCATGTATTCCGGCAATATTGAAGGTGTGGGCCCGCGCTATTGTCCATCCATCGAAGATAAGGTGGTGCGCTTTGCAGATAAAACCTCACATCAGATATTTATTGAGCCGGAAGGCCTGAATACCCATGAGGTTTATCCGAATGGTATCTCTACCAGTCTGCCGTTCTCGGTACAGCTCGACTATGTACACAGCATCAAAGGTTTTGAGAACGCGCACATCACACGTGCGGGTTATGCCATTGAGTATGACTTTTTCGATCCGCGTGATTTGCACGCGTCGCTTGAAACCAAATTCATAAACGGGCTGTATTTCGCCGGTCAGATCAATGGAACCACAGGTTATGAAGAAGCCGGGGCTCAGGGTTTGGTGGCCGGATTGAATGCGGCACGTGCAACCAGGGGATTAGATGCCTGGTTGCCGCGACGTGATGAAGCGTATATCGGTGTATTGATCGATGATCTGATTACCCGCGGCACGTTAGAGCCGTATCGCATGTTCACCAGCCGGGCAGAGTATCGGTTGATGCTGCGTGAAGACAATGCAGATTTAAGACTAACTGAAACCGGTCGCGAACTTGGGCTGGTTGGCGATACACGTTGGCAACACTTCAATCACAAAGTCGAAGCGATAGAGCGCAATCGGGAATCCATTGGTAAATGGTTTGTTCATGCGTCATCTGATGATGCGCGTAAGATTGAAAAAGCATTTGCAGTAAAGGTGCAAAAAGATCAGCAGGTGCTGGATCTGTTACGTCGTCCTGAAATTGACTGCACTGGTTTGCAGAAGATTTTCCCGGAGCGTTTTCCGGTGAATGACACGGCTGCACTGGTGCAGCTTGAAACCCAGATTCGCTATCAGGGTTATATCGACCGGCAGCAGGATGAAATAGAAAGACAGTCGCGGTATGCAGAAACTCAAATTCCACAGTCGTTTGACTACACCAACGTGTCCGGTTTGTCGTCAGAAGTACGGCAGAAGTTCACCGAACAGCGACCTGATACCGTAGGTCAGGCATCGCGTATCCCGGGTGTGACCCCGGCTGCTGTGTCGCTGCTGCTGGTGAGTTTAAAAAAGCAACAACTGCTCGGTCGCGTAGGGCAAATTGCCTGAGATACCTTGTCGTACAGTGATACTTGAGTAGATGACTGTCGCTCCGTAAACGGAGCGACGCGTTTCTAGCTATGTTCTGCGGTATTTCAGGAACTAACGCTTATGGCTCATCTCCGTCTTTGTGCAAGGGATAAATTTGACTGCGTTTGTGCTCGTGCAATCCGCTTTGCAGCAAACCGATGTCGGTTGGAATTTTCGACTGAACGGAGTCACGTGTAAAGCCGATATCCTGCAGTTGATGTTCATTGAGATGGCTCAGCGAATGGTTATGGTCCGGTCGACGTTTCACCAGTGATGTCGGGCCGGATTTTAGACCAGACCTAATAGCAGTCATCAAGCGTCTTCCGATGGAACGCATCGGATGCCGTTTAACGCTAGCTGCGTAGTCGTGTTGATTCTGCTCGTGGCAGGCACTTTGTGGCGACAATGGTTTCATCGCTATTCTCCCTTTTGAATACGCGCTTGTGGCACGTAGAGAGAGTGTCGGTCAGCTTATCAATAAACCCCAACGAAAGTTTTTGATAGTCATGATCAATCAATGTGATTTGCAACGTTGGCTGCTTTTCGAGTTCACTGTTATGTTGCTTGCCAGATGAGTGCGCGCGTCAGAATGTGCAGCTGGATTGTTGACCTGGATTGCCAGGTCACATTACTGCAGCCCATTTCTGCAACAGGACGGCGGATACGTGAAACTAATTCGAAGTAGCAGGGGATAGCTGTGCTTAGAAACCTCGATATTGCAACGTTACGAACCTTTATTACCGTGGTTGAAACGGCGGGTGTTACGCGTACCGCTAACAAGCTGCACCTGACGCAGTCTGCTGTCAGCATGCAGCTAAAGCGGTTGGAAGATGTTTTTGGTGCATCGCTTGTGAAGCGTAATGCCAGTGGGATGTATGCGACTGCGGAAGGTGAGCAGTTACTAAGCTATGCCAGAAAGCTCGTCAGCCTGAATGATGAGACTGTTACCCGATTGTTGCAGCACGAGGAAGGAGGTGAGATCAGGTTTGGTGTACCGCAGGACATCGTCGAGCCACATATACCGGGTATTCTGAAACAGTTTGTACAGACCTACCCGCACGCGTCGGTGCGTCTTTTCTGTAAACACTCGGCCAATCTGCTGGAACGTTTCAACGCCGGTAAGCTTGACGTTCATTATTACGACCGAGCACAACTGCGAAGAGGGTTGTGAGAACCTGTTGCAGCGGGATCTGGTTTGGACCGGGGCAAATCATGGCCGCGCCTATCGACAAGACCCGCTGCCGTTAGCATTTACGCGTATATGTGCCTTTAAAAAACCCGCTATTGCGGCGCTTGATGCGGCAGGGTTGCCATGGACGAATGCTGTGGATTCGGGAAACAACGCTTACGCGGCAGCAATTGCCTGTACGGCAGATCTTGGAGTCAGAGCGGACCTTCGCGGTTTCAAGGCACCCGGTATGGCCGAAATCAATGACGCAGAGCATCAGCTGCCAAAGTTACCGACCTATTTTGTTAACTTACGCGTTAGCGAACGCGCTGGTGCCGGCAACGATAATGTGATTCAGGAGCTGGCGCGTTTGATTAGAACGGCTTTCACTGCAGAGGTCGAAAAGGACCGGGAGAACGCTATTTGAGCCCTTGCCATGATTGGTACAGCACATTTCCTGGCCAATAGAGTTCTTTCTTGCTGTGAAGCATAACCAGATCCTATAGCGCTGTTATATTTTTGACCGATTTCTGAGTTTGAACGTCAATTCGGCGTACGCCCTACCGCTAAGGTCTTGAATGACCGGAGATTTACTTCCCCCAGCTTCTGGTTGATGGAGGAATTTTCGGTCCCTCTGGAATTACGCGATGAAAAAGAAAAGCTTCTGGTTGAGTTTTATAGCGCTGGTGTTTCTCGCTTCCGGATCATTAGGCGCTGTTGAAGTTCCTTGTGCGTACGACAGTAATGAGGAGTGGCCACAACCCGAGGGTAAAGTGTGCCAGTCTGCGGATATACCGTTGTTTGCGGATGATGCAACTACAGCGCACGCAGCCAGGCAAAGACCGACCTGCTCCAGTGCCGACTATGACAGCGATGGAGACGGCTGGGGCTGGGAGAACGGCGCGAGTTGTAAGGTAGCAATTGTTGCCGGGCATCCCGTTTGTAAGAAAACATACACGGATAGAGACGGAGATGGTTGGGGATGGGAGAATGGCGCGTCCTGTCGTATGGCAGTAGTGATTAGCAAAGACACACGGGTGTGCAAATTCAGTGCGTCAGACAGCGATGGAGATGGCTGGGGATGGGAAAACGACGCGTCCTGTAAGGTAGCAGCAACATCTACCTCCAGTGTGGCGAATACAAATCATCCGGCCTGTGAATACCGGGCTTCAGATGATAATGCGGATGGCTGGGGTTATGAAAAGGAAAAGTCCTGCAGGATAACTGCCGCATCAAAATATCCCGTGTGTTTCAACGGCGTAAAAGATACCGACGGTGATGGTTGGGGGTTTCAAAACAATCAGATTTGTGAATACGTAGCTCAAAAAGAATTTAAAGGGGTGGTGTTCGAACAGGATTTTGAAACAGCGCCCGTGGGTTCATATGGGTCCAGACAGTTGAATATCGACTGGCAAACACCGTTTTGGCATTTGGGATTTGCGCAAGGAAGAGTGAATATTGTCGCTGACTCAGACCGCGGCAGAGCCCTGCGGGTGACTTACCCGGCAAATAAGTATGGTGCTACAGGCGCAGCTGCTTTTCTCTCCGATGTAGGGTTCGGTGTTACGTTGCCCAAAAGTTATGAAGAGCTCTACCTTGCCTATGATATGAAGTTTTCAAAAGGTTTTGACTTCGTTAGAGGGGGAAAGCTACCTGGATTGTGTGGTTACGATAACACTCTGTCACCAACCAGCGGTTGTAACACCGGCGGTGGATTTCCAGATGGATTTGATGGATGGAGTGCCCGCGGTATGTGGCGGGAAGGTGGAAGGCTGGAGAACTACGTATACCATGCCGATCAATCAAACTTTTATGGTGATGACGAATTCTGGGGTGTTAGAGCTCGGGCGGGTACCTGGCACAGAGTTCAGCACAGAGTCGTGTTGAATACACCCGGGGTTGCCGACGGTATTCTTGAAGCCTGGCTGGATGGGAAAAAAGTCTTCAGCGATAACAGGTTTATGTTCCGCAAAACCGCCAATATTGGTATAAATTTGTTTTACTTCAGTACGTTCTATGGAGGCAATGATTCCTCCTGGGCTCCCTCATCGGATCAGTATGCCTATTTCGATAACTTCCGCATCGCGACAGATGCTGAAGAATCGGGTAACGGTAAATCTCTGTTGTTTAACGATGAATTGAGTGATGCTGAAACCTCAGATAGTGGCGGAGGTGGTGCGACGCTTCTAACGGTATTGCTGCTGTTGTTAGCAGGCTTGGGCAGAAGAGTATTAGGCCGGTGCTAAGCAGTTAACCTTCTTGTGAGCGTTAGCAGCGCAATTTCGCTACGGTTAAAGTTATAGAATACAGCTTTAACCCGTTGATCAGTGAAATAGCAATTGCCTGTCTCTGAATTACGTCAAACGCTTGTGCATGGTCTCGATCGAATGCAGATTGAAGTCACCGACGAACAATGTCACGCATTGCTCGCCTATGTGCAATTGCTGGTGAAATGGAACAAGGTCGTTAACCTGACTGCTGTCCGCGACCCGCAACAAATGATAAGCCGCCATATTCTCGACTCGCTGTCTGTACAGGAATTTGTCGATTGCGATTCTCTGGTTGATGTCGGCGCGGGAGCAGGTTTACCGGGGATTCCGCTGGCGATTCTCAAACCTCACATGAATGTAACACTGATCGACAGTGTGGCGAAGAAAACCCGCTTTATTCAACAGGCCGCCACCGAGCTTGAGCTTACCAATGTGCTGGCCCTTCACGGTCGGGTTGAGTCAGTCACCCTGCAGCCACAAGTGGTGATTGCGCGGGCGTTTGCAGCACCTGAGAAGCTGGCCGCTTTGACCTTACATCTGTTGCGCCCGGGTATGCGACTGCTTGCCATGGTCGGACAGATGCCCGAGCAGGAACTACTCGCGAATATTTCAGGGTTTTCGCTGGTCAAGACGGCTAAATTAACGATTCCCGATGAAACCGCCGAGCGCAACATAGTAATATTGCAGCGTGACCAAACATAAAGCGTGGGTAACCCTGTGCGATGGATGGTTTCGCCGACTCCGGGAGTTCCATGGCTAAAATAATTGCAATCGCTAATCAGAAAGGTGGTGTGGGCAAAACCACCACTGCGATAAATCTGTGTGCGGCGCTTGGCGAAACGCAGCGTCGTGTGCTCCTGGTTGATCTGGACGCGCAAGGCAATGCAACCACTGGAACCGGGGTCGATAAAAACAATTGTGAGCTAACCACTTATGATGTGCTGCTTGGCAACTGTACTGCGCAAGAGGCTATTGTCAGGCCCGAACACGTCAAGTTCGATGTACTGCCAAGTAATGGTGATCTCACCGCTGCTGAAGTGCAATTGATGAGCATCAACGGACGCGAACGCAAACTCGCTGATGCGTTACAGAAGATCAGCTCAGAATACGACTACGTCTATATCGATTGCCCGCCGGCACTGAATGTTCTTACCCTGAATGCGTTTGTCGCATCCAACGGTGTCCTGATTCCAATGCAGTGTGAGTATTATGCGCTTGAAGGCTTGTCCTCATTGCTGCAAACCATCAAAGAAGTGCAGGGATCAGTGAACCCGGGACTGTCTATTGAAGGCATATTGCGAACGATGTTTGATGGCAGAAACAAGCTCGGTCATGAAGTCTCCAATCAGCTGATCGAGCACTTTGAGTCGCGTGTGTACAGAACCATAATTCCGCGCAACGTCCGACTCGCCGAAGCCCCCAGTTTTGGGCAGCCAATTGTTTATTACGATAAGTCTTCGCGCGGCTCAATTGCCTATCTGGCGCTGGCAGGTGAAATCATCCGTCGCGAGATGGGTGCCTCGAACCGCAAACCCGCAGCATCGGATCCGGGTACAGTGGCAGAGCCTGGCCGGCAGCCGGAAACCAACAACGAATTGCCGGTAGCACCCTGAGCCCGGACTATTCATGAAATCGACAGCATCCCGCATGATCTTTGATTCCACCTTGAGAGATACTGGACTGGGTTTTTCTATTGCCAGTAACAGAAAGTATCCAGCGCAAGAATGTCCATTTTTAAAGACAAGGCACTGTGAAAACAAATCTCTGCGCGATATGCTCGCCATTTCATGAAAAGTCTGAGCTAGTGTGCACTGGCTGAGATCAGGGTCAACGACATAGTGGCAACTAGAAAAAGCGGTTTAGGACGGGGTCTGGGTGCGTTGCTCGGCGATGTGGCGGTTGCTCGTGAACCTGCCTCAGATGCAGTCTCAGCTGACAGCCTATCCAGTGAACAAGCCGATCACAGTGGCAACGAGATTTCTGCGCCATCAATCCCGGTTCAAGCTTCCGATCCTGTCCAGCCAGCATCTGCCCCGGAAGGCAATGTTACCGATATTCCAGTCGATTCAATCAGCCGGGGCACTTATCAGCCGCGGGTTAACTTTGAGCCGGATGCGTTACAGGAACTGGCCGATTCAATAACCACCCAGGGATTGATCCAACCGATCCTGCTGCGCAGGCGTGGTGGTGGTTACGAACTGATTGCCGGTGAAAGACGCTGGCGTGCAGCACAACTGGCCGGCTTGAAAAAAATTCCCGCCATCGTGCGTGAAATGGATGACAGCACTGTTGCTGCGGTCACGCTTATTGAGAATATTCAACGCGAAGATCTCAATCCGCTGGAAGAGGCGCGCGCGTTATATCGTCTGAAGAACGAATTCCGCATGACTGATCTTGCGGTCGCTGAAGCAGTTGGCAGATCCCGAGCGGCGGTTTCCAACCTGATCAGACTACTGGATCTGGACGAGCGGGTTTCCGACATGCTCGCAACCGGCAAAATAGAAATGGGGCACGCACGTGCCCTTTTGACGCTGCCACCTGATGACCAGCACGCGATCGCGATGCAAGTATTTGCGCAGGGCCTGAGTGTTCGCGCAACTGAAGCGCTGGCAAGAAACGGCATGCCAGCCAAAAGTCAGTCGCGCAAGACGTCAAAACCAAAGAAAGACAGCCATATCGCAGCGCTGGAGTCTCAGTTGTCTGAAAAGCTGGGTGCGAAAGTGTCGATCGATCACTCGAGCGGTGGCAAAGGCAATATTACTGTCAGCTATAACTCGCTGGATGAACTGGACGGGATCCTCTCTCACATCGAGTAAGCGTCAGAATCATCGCTTCGTTTGTTGCAGCGCTGCAATGATTTATTACCGTCTTGCACGTGTTTTGAGCCGGCATCTTTGTCCACTTTGCCGCAGCTATCGTATCGTTTGTGAACGAGTCAATTCGAACAGGCACTTTTGATTTGATTTGCCTGCCCGTAAACAGTTGACCATATACCGCTTGCAACCTTATACTCCGCGCGTTGTTTAGTCTTGAGTTGCACCGCGACGGAACGCCATTCTTGGTCTATCATCATCGGAATGTGCTAGGTACGGATTTGGCGACACAATGACTGCGCGATCATCACACAGGCTTGTAGTCGTAAGACTGTTGCGGACTCAGCTGGCTGTTACCTTACTGCTCCCGTTGGCGTTACTGCCGTTTGGAACAATAGCTGCAGTGTCAGCCGCAGCTGGCGGAATAGCTTGTCTGGTACCAAATGCATACTTTGCTTCCCGAGCGTTTCGCTATTCAGGCGCCCGATCGGCGATGCTGATCCTGAATTCGTTTTACTCGGGGCAGGCAATGAAGTTGTTACTCACAGCGTTAATTTTCACGCTGATTTTTAATTACCTGAAACCGCTGAACGCCGGGGCGCTGTTCGGCGGTTTCGTACTGGTTCAGTCAGTCATTTGGATAACACCATGGCTGGCCGGACGACAAACAGAATTCTGAAATATAACAATCCATTATGGCCACAGAATCAGGGCACGGACCTACCTCTACAGAGTATATCCAGCACCATCTGAGCAATCTTACCTGGGGTAAACACCCGGACGGACACTGGGGTATTGCCCACGGTGCCGAAGAGGCTGCGCAAATGGGCTTTATGGCGATCAACCTGGACTCCATGTTCTGGTCGATTTTGCTTGGGTCTCTGTTTTGTTTCATCTTCTGGCTTGCGGCGCGCAAGGCCCATACCGGGGTGCCTTCCGGATTCCAGAATGTCTGTGAATCAATTGTCGAGTTTGTCGACGACGTGATCAAAGATTCGTTTCACGGCAAAAGCGACTTGATCGGCCCGCTGTCACTCACTATTGCAGTGTGGATCTTCCTGATGAACTTCATGGATTTGATCCCGGTCGATTTTCTGCCTGAAGCCATGCTGCGCTGGGGTGGCATCCCCTATCAGCGCGTGGTCCCGACGACAGACGTCAATGTCACGATGGGTATGTCGCTTTCTGTGTTTGCTTTGATGATTTTCTACGGAATCAAAGTGAAAGGCGGTAAAGGCTTCATGGCTGAGCTGACCATGCACCCGTTCAGCAGTGACAACAAGATAGTTCAGGCTATCCTGATCCCTATTAACTTTTTCCTCGAGATCGTGGCGCTGATTTCCAAGCCACTGTCACTGGGTCTGCGACTCTTCGGTAACCTGTACGCCGGTGAGCTTATCTTTATCCTGATTGCACTGCTGCCATGGGGTTTGCAGTGGGTGCTGTCAGTGCCTTGGGCCATATTCCACATTCTGGTAATCGTACTGCAGGCATTTATCTTCATGATGCTGACAATCGTCTACCTTAATATGGCGCACGAGCAACACTAGTTTTTCAACCATTCCAACAACATCAACTAAATTTATACAAGTCCAGGAGCTAAAATGGAAACTGTACTCAGCAACACGGCACTATCCGCTGCGATTCTTATCGGTTTGGCAGCACTCGGTACTGCAATCGGCTTTGCGCTACTCGGCGGCAAATTTCTGGAAGCTTCAGGTCGTCAGCCTGAGCTGGTGTCTATGCTGCAAACTAAATTCTTCATCGTAGCCGGCCTGCTTGATGCGATTCCAATGATCGCGGTGGCGATGGGTCTGTACTTCATCTTCGTAAGCCCGTTTGCCGGCGCTCTAGGCGGTTAGATCCTTTGGCGGTTTTTCACAATCGAAAGATTGAACCGTTAAAGCGTATCTGGAGATAGGCAACAATGAACATCAACCTCACATTAATTGGTCAGGCGATCTCGTTTGCGATGTTCGTGGCGTTTTGCATGAAGTTCGTATGGCCGCCATTGATCGGTGCGCTGCGCGAAAGACAGGCGACAATTGCAGAAGGTCTTGCTTCAGCTGAAAAGGGCGCGCAAGCGCAGGAAGAAGCTGAGAAAGAAGCCAGGCAATTAATCACTGATGCAAAAACACAAGCATCTGAAATTGTCTCGCAAGCGCAACGTCGCAGTAATGAGATAGTCGAAGAGGCCAAGACGACCGCCGTCACTGAAAGCGACAAGGTCAAAGCATCTGCCCAGGCAGCGCTTGATCAGGAAGTGATCAGTACGCGCGAAGGTCTGCGTGGTGAAGTTTCATCAGTCGCGGTGACCGCTGCTGAGAAAATTCTAAAGCGCGAAGTAGACCCCAAGACTCACGCGTCTGTGCTTGATGAACTGATAGCGAAGATCTGATCATGGTAGAGACCGTAACCGCTGCAAGACCCTATGCAAAAGCTGTTTTCGAGTTAGCTCGAAGCAGTGGCAACTATGACGCATGGTCTGAAAAAATGGCGCTGTTAAAAACAGTCGTCGCGGATCCTGCAGTCTCTGCAGCGCTTGATGACCCTTCCAACACGGCTGCGGATCGTGCAGCTTTGGTGGAAAAGGTCGTTGGCGACAAGATCGGCCCTGAAGGCAACAACATGGTGCGTCTTCTCGCCGAGAACAACCGCCTGCCGCTAGTCGGTGAGGTGGGTGAAATATACGAAGACCTGCGCGCCAGTGAAGAAGGCTTGCTCGAAGCGACTGTCGTCTCCGCGATGGCACTCGACGATAACTATCGTTCCAAGCTGACTGAAGCATTAGAGCGCAGGTTCAACAAGAAGGTCAGGATCATTGAAGAAGTCGATGAGACCCTGATTGGCGGTGCCATTATTCGCGCTGGCGACACGGTGATAGACGGATCGATTCAGGGACGTCTGGAACAGCTCGGCAGCAGCCTGAGCGCTCGTTAATGATTACGTGCACAAGAGCCTTCAGGCGCGCAGCAGAATTTATTTAGAGGACGACACATGCAACTCAATCCATCTGAAATCAGTGAGCTGATTAAAGAGCGTATCGGGAATTTCGAAGCGTCATCCGAGGCGCGCACCGAAGGCACTATTGTCAGTGTTGCTGACGGTATTGTTCGAATTCATGGCTTGAACGATGCCATGTCCGGTGAAATGATCGAATTCCCGGGTGATACTTTCGGCCTGGCACTCAATCTTGAGCGCGACTCGGTCGGTGCGGTTATCCTGGGCGCTTACGGTCACATTAAGGAAGGCGATAAAGTTCGCTGTACTGGCAAGATTCTCGAAGTGCCTGTCGGTGAAGGGTTACTGGGTCGCGTAGTTAACGCTCTGGGTCAGCCAATCGACGATAAGGGCCCGTTGGGCACAACAGAAACTTCACCGATTGAAAAAGTCGCCCCGGGTGTCTACTGGCGGCAGTCAGTTGATCAGCCGGTGCAGACCGGTCTTAAATCGATTGATGCGATGGTGCCAATCGGTCGCGGTCAGCGCGAACTGATCATTGGTGACCGTCAGACCGGTAAGACGGCTGTTGCGATTGACGCGATCATCAACCAGAAAGACAGTGGTATCAAGTGTATCTACGTGGCAGTGGGTCAAAAGCAATCGACGATTGCCAACGTGGTGGCCAAACTTGAAGAACACGACGCGATGAAAAACACCATCGTGGTTGCAGCCGGTGCGGCAGAATCAGCGGCGATGAACTTTATCGCTCCCTATTCTGGTTGTTCCATGGGTGAGTACTTCCGTGATATCGGTGAAGATGCACTGATCGTTTATGACGATCTCACCAAGCAGGCATGGGGCTACCGTCAGGTATCACTGCTGCTGCGTCGTCCACCGGGCCGTGAAGCGTATCCGGGTGATGTTTTCTATCTCCACTCGCGTCTGCTTGAGCGCTCTGCACGAGTCAGTGCCGAGTATGTTGAAAAGCAAACCAACGGTCGTGTGAAAGGCAAAACCGGTTCACTGACGGCATTGCCAATCATTGAAACACAGGCGGGTGACGTATCGGCATTCGTACCGACCAACGTTATCTCCATTACAGATGGGCAGATCTTTTTGGAGTCTGACTTGTTCAACGCCGGTATTCGTCCTGCGATTAACGCCGGTTTGTCGGTATCTCGAGTCGGTGGTGCAGCACAAACCAAAATCATCAGTAAGCTCGGTGGTGGTGTTCGACTGGCACTGGCGCAGTATCGTGAACTTGCGGCTTTCGCACAGTTTGCATCCGATCTTGATGATGTTACCCGTAAGCAGCTTGAGCGTGGTCAGCGTGTAACCGAGCTGATGAAGCAGAAACAGTACTCACCGTTGTCTGTGGGTGAGATGGCGGTTTCTCTCTATGCAGCAAACGAAGGTTATCTCGATAACATCGACGTAACCCGTGTTGTTGAGTTTGAAGAAGCCATGCACGATCACGTCCGTTCAAACCACAGTGCTCTGTTGGGTAAGATCAATGACACCGGTGCGTACAACGATGAAATTCTCGATGGCTTGAAAGCCGCGGTGACAGATTTTGTCGATAACGGCGCGTTCCAGGCGTAAGGACAGCTAAGCTATGGCCAGCGCCAAAGAAATACGCACCAAGATCCGAAGCATTCAAAATACGCAGAAGATCACCAAAGCGATGGAAATGGTCGCTGCAAGTAAGATGCGTAAAGCTCAGGATCGCATGGCGGCAACCCGACCCTACGCGCAGAAAATGCGGGAAGTGGTCAGTCACGTGGCAGCCGCCAATACTGAGTATGTACACCTCTACATGCAACCGCGCGACAACGTTAAGCGTGTTGGATACATCTGTATTTCCACAGACCGTGGTTTGTGCGGCGGTCTGAACATCAACAGTTTTAAAAACGCTGTCGCTTCAATGCGCGAGTGGGATGAAAAAGGTGTCGAGATTGATGTTTGTACGGTTGGTAAAAAAGCGGGCAGCTTTTTCAGACGCCTGAATAGCAATATTGTGGCTGACGTTACCGATTTAGGTGACCAGCCTAAAATGGGCGATCTGCTGGGCGCGGTGACTGTCATGTTGGATAAAGTCGAAGCCGGTGAGCTTGACCGGCTTTATATTGCTGAAAACGAGTTTGTTAACTCAATGACGCAGACACCCAAATTGACACAGCTTATCCCTACTGAGGCCAATACCGATGAAGCGTACGGGCATCATTGGGATTATCTGTATGAACCCTCATCAGAAGACGTATTGGATAAGTTAATGCGTCGCTATATAGAATCGTTGATCTACCAGGCAGCTGTAGAGAATGTTGCCTGTGAAATGGCCGCACGGATGGTCGCCATGAAAAGTGCGACTGATAACGCCGGTGACATCATCAACGAACTACAACTTGTATACAACAAGGCGCGTCAGGCCGCGATTACTCAGGAAATATCTGAGATCGTCGGTGGTGCCGCTGCCGTTTAACAGTTTATTTTTCGGGGAACACGAATGAGTTCTGGATCTATTGTTGAAATCATTGGCGCTGTCGTCGATGTTGAATTTGCCCGTGATGCAGTGCCTAAGGTTTACGACGCACTGACTATCGACGGCACTGAAACCACGCTGGAAGTTCAGGGTCAGCTTGGTGATGGTGTGGTTCGAACCATTGCGATGGGTGCATCGGAAGGTTTAAAGCGCGGTCTGCCGGTAGTCAACACTGGTAATCCGATTCAGGTACCCGTTGGTGAAGCGACGCTTGGTCGCATCATGGATGTTCTGGGTAACCCGATTGATGAGCAGGGCCCGGTACAAACAGATGAACGCTGGGCGATTCATCGCGCTGCACCGACTTATGCAGAACAAGCTGGCTCTACTGAGCTGCTTGAAACCGGTATCAAGGTAATCGACTTACTTTGCCCGTTTGCAAAGGGTGGTAAGGTTGGTCTCTTCGGTGGTGCGGGCGTTGGTAAGACCGTAAACATGATGGAGCTTATCCGTAACATCGCAACAGAGCACCAGGGCTACTCGGTGTTTGCAGGTGTGGGTGAGCGTACTCGTGAAGGTAACGATTTCTACCACGAGATGAAAGAATCAAACGTACTCGATAAAGTATCTCTGGTATACGGTCAGATGAACGAGCCTCCCGGTAACCGTTTGCGCGTAGCACTGACTGGTTTAACCATGGCGGAGTACTTCCGTGATGAAGGTCGTGACGTTCTGATGTTTATCGATAACATCTACCGATACACACTGGCTGGAACGGAAGTATCTGCACTGCTCGGCCGTATGCCGTCAGCAGTAGGTTATCAGCCGACACTGGCTGAAGAAATGGGCGTATTGCAAGAGCGTATTACCTCTACCAAGAAAGGTTCGATCACCTCAATTCAGGCGGTCTATGTACCGGCGGATGATTTGACCGATCCATCTCCGGCAACCACGTTCTCTCACCTTGATGCAACAGTTGTACTGGCACGTTCAA
>CALLBO010000029.1 GCA_937998875.1 uncultured Granulosicoccaceae bacterium | reverse complement strand
GCGCTAAATCCCCGAAACCGCCTTCACCTCCAGAAACTCTTCCAGTCCCCAGACCCCGCCTTCACGACCGTTACCCGATTGCTTGTACCCGCCAAATGGTGAGCCTGCACCGAGGGATGAACTGTTAACCACCACCATGCCGGAACGCAGTTGACGCGCGATCCGGTTGGCACGCTCCGAGTCGCCGGTTTGAAGGTAGTTGGTTAATCCATAGGGTGTATCGTTGGCAATGGCGACTGCTTCAGCTTCGGTATCAAATGGAATGATAGATAGCACCGGACCGAATATTTCTTCACGTGCAATGGTCATGTCGTTATTAACCTCTGCAAAGACCGTTGGCTTTACAAAGTAACCTTTGTCGATACCGTCTGGTCGACCGGTACCACCTGCTACCAGCTGAGCACCTTCATCAATACCTGCTTGAATCAGCGCCTGGATTTTATTGAACTGAATTTCAGAGACAACCGGGCCGATATGACGACCCTGACTGGCAGACAAATCTACAGCAGTAGACTCGGCCGTCTGCGCCGCAATTTTCACGGTCTCGTCATAGATACTGCGCTCAACAATCATGCGCGTTGGTGCGTTACAGGATTGACCACTGTTGTTAAAGCAATGCCGTGCACCGCGAACAACGGCTTTCTCATCGGCATCTGCAAAAATAAGATTGGCACCTTTGCCTCCGAGTTCCAGGCTTACCCGTTTAACTGAATCTGCGGCGTTGCGGGTAATCGCAGCACCCGCGCGAGTTGATCCGGTAAAAGAAATCATGTCGATATCGGGATGGGCAGACATCTGTGACCCGACGCCCGGGCCGTCACCGTTGATCATATTAAAAACGCCGGCTGGAAAACCCGCTTCATGCATAAACTCTGCAAACAGATATGACGAAAGCGGTGCAATTTCAGAGGGCTTAAGCACCATGGTGCAACCCGTTCCAATTGCCGGAATCACTTTGAGCGTGACCTGATTCATCGGCCAGTTCCAAGGTGTTATCAGACCACAGACACCAATCGGTTCCAGAATAATCCGGTTATCCGGTGCATGATCACCCAGCGGGCGTTCAAATTCGAAATCTTCCAGTGCCGTTAGAAAGTTGCGGATATGCCAGCTGCCGGCTCCTGCCTGAGCCTGTCGCGCCATGTCTATCGGTGCACCCATTTCAAGTGAGATTGCTTCTGCCATCTCATCATTGCGCGCTTCATAAATATCTGCGAGCTTGCTAATTAGTGCAATACGCTCAGCCTTGGGTGTTGCTGCCCATGGGGCAAATGCCGACCGTGCCGAAGCGACTGCGCGATCAGTGTCGGCCTCGGTACCTAATGAAATAACTGCACAGGCCTCTTCGGTAGATGGGTTAATGACGTTGAAATCATTAGCTGAAGCGGGATCGACCCAGGCACCGTCAATGTAGAACTGGCGTTTGGAGAGCATAGAGTTACCTTGCCCGGTACGGGCGGTTGTAATGTTGGATGTGTCTGGACGATTCCGGTATACCGATAAGAATACTGTATCTGCATCATGCGCGCACACCAGGGCTGCACACCAGGTCGCACAACCGGCCAGACATACGGGGAACAATTCATGAACGAAATACCGTCGACGTTCGACGCTGAAACTGTGAGAAGTATTGTCGATCACATGAACGAAGATCACGCCGATGCGCTTCAGAACTACCTTCAGGCGTTCACTGAAATTGACACAGATTCAATTCAGAACATCCATATGACGGATATAGATACTGATGGCATCAGCCTGACGTATAAGATGGACGGAGAAAAACATCAAACCCGCATTTCGTTTGTACAAACTATTGGCAAACGGCTGAGCAATGTCGGCGGCGCGCGCGGTGCTTTGGTTGCTATGGCAAAGCGTGCGCGGCCCCAAGTTTGAAGTGCAACAGTAGAACCGAGCAAATGACAGCGGATATCAAGTCGCGATTTCCAGACGGCGTTAAGTGGCGCAAGCAGCTCAACGTTGAACAGCAGCGTCTGCCTTATTCAGCCGCGGCCGCAAGTGTGATTTCCAGGTCTGATGCGCATGAGGCCTACAGTGAAGTCAGCTCATGGGCTGAGTATCAGCAAACACCGCTGCACCGGCTGGATAAGCTTGAACAGGTTCTGGGGTGCGGTGCTATCTACTATAAAGACGAATCTTCGCGTTTCGGCCTGGGCAGCTTTAAAGCACTCGGTGGTGCCTATGCGGTACTTAAGTATGTTGCCGCAGAGTACCGCAAACAGCACAGTGCGGAGGTGGCGCTGGGTGATATCAGGCAGGGCAGTATTAAAGACTTTGCGTCATCTTTAACCGTCGTTACCGCCACCGATGGTAATCATGGTCGATCCGTTGCCTGGGGGGCAAAGAATGCCGGTTGCCCGTGTCGCATCTACATTCATGCAGAAGTCAGTCGTGGTCGTGCGGAGGCGATGGCGTCACTCGGTGCTGAGGTTATTCGTATTGACGGTGACTATGATGAATCAGTGAAGCTATGTGCGAAAGAAGCACAGGAAAACGGCTGGCAGATGATCTCCGATACTTCGTATGAGGGTTATACCGAAATACCGTCAAATGTCATGGCAGGCTACACCGTGCTTGCGACGGAAGCCATTGATCAAATGGATCAGCCGCCAACGCACGTTTTTCTGCAAGCAGGGGTTGGCGGGCTGGCAGGTGCAATCGCTGCGCGATTATGGATGGAGTACGGTGCAGACCGGCCGAGTATTGTAATCGTTGAGTCTGAGTACTCAGACTGTGTGTTACAGAGCTTTGTGCAGCAGTCACCTGCAACGGTAGAAATCACCGAAGAGACAGTGATGGCCGGTTTGTCCTGCGGAGAGATGTCTTTGCTTGCCTGGCAGATCCTGTCTGACTGTTGTGATCAGGTGATGACGATTTCTGATGATCAGGTAGCAACAGCGATGAAGTTGTTTGCCGAAGGCGAGATGTCTGATCAGCCGATTGAAGCCGGTGAGTGTGGCGTACCGGGGATTCTGGCTTTGATGGCGAGTGCAGGCGCGGCGCAATACGAACTAAGCAATGCCCGGGTACTGGTTCTGGGGTGCGAGGGTGCGACCGATGCACAGATTTACCAGCGCCTGCTCGATTCAGTGGCATGATGCGCTGAACTGCAACAGGCATTCCCCGAAATTGCAGGTTATAGTGTTGCATCTGAGGAAGAACGTCCTGATCCGGTGACGGGCGCGGATTTCAAATCCGATGAGACGCGTTAGACGTGTCTGGTGGGTTCGACTCCCACGTTCTTCCGCCAATCAGAACCGGTTTTGGATATTTACGGTTAAGTTGTCTGCCTACATGTCGAAGAATAGTGATAGCCACTGGTTTCAACATGAGAGTCAACTATGGCCCGGTCATCCGATTCGTTTTTCCTGCTCGCGTTACTAAAAGACAAAACTTTTCAGGCGCGTGAAATACGCCGAGTAATCGCATTCGCAACCCTGTATCTGGTGATCACCACCGTGATGCTGGCAGTCATGTATCACCATATGCTCGGGCAGCTGGTGTCTGGCAACTCGCCAATGTTGTTTGTCTCCGAAGACATGAATATGCTGAATGAGCAGATTCCCAGTCTCGGTAGTGTTCTCGGACGCTGGATTGTGATGATGATGGTGGTCAATATTGTGGTCACCACGCTGATTAGCATGTACATCATACGCAAGCTGGGTACCCCACTTCTGGCAGTAAAGCGCGCGTTGCGCGAGATCGGGCAAGGCAACCTCAATGTACGTCTGCGTGCCGAGGATAACAAAGAGTTTCGTGACGTTTCAGATGCTTTGCAGGAAGCGGTTGTTAGCATTAACCATCAGATTGCCGAGGCGAAAGGCCAGGTTCAAACTGTGCAGAGGCTACAGCAGCAAGCAGCCAATGCAGACGAAATTCAAGAGTCACTGGAAAATTGCAGCAACGTGCTGGACTTTTTCAAGACTGCAGATGCAGCGAGTTAACGACGAAATTATTTCCTGTTTCAACGATAAACAGATTCTCTGACGGGTGTGTTTAGCAGATCGGTGCGGTACTAATTAGATGCCTACATTAAAAATTAAGTACTTTCCTAAAAGCACAATTGCAGCCGTGCTGACGGCTGCTTTGCTGAGCTCGTGCACCGGCGGCAGTGACGATGACCCGAAGCTCCCGGAAATTGAAGGTTTGCAGGTTTCACTGACTGATTTTCGCTATGGGGTACAGGATGTTGGTAGTTTCACACCACAACTGTTTCAGGTGTCTAACAGAGGTGTTGATACCTACCCGATAAACAGTATTTCGATCGCCGGTGATAACCCGCAGGATTTTGTCTCACAAATTCCTGAAGGCATCACACTTGAACCCGGTGACGAAATAGAGATCAATGTCGCCTTCTCACCGCAGGGTGCGGGGCAACGCACGGCCTCTTTAAACATTGATTACGACACGATTGTCGGTGTCGGTTCTAATCGTGTTGAATCACTGTATTACACCGCACGTGACTATGAGGAGGCAGGGGACTATGTGGCCGCAAGTAGTACCTATCGGGAATATCTGAATTCCGATGCGACTACTGAAAATAAAGCGCGAGCCATGATCAAGCTACCGCTGCTCGAGGAAGCTGATGTATATGGAACCGGAAGTGATTTCGGTTTATATAAAACAGCAATTGACAAGCGTGATGAGGGTGAAATTCAGGCATCACTGCAATTGCTTGAAGCGCTGCTGAGACAGCATAACGACAGTTATCTTGTTGATGATGCAAAGTACTTGCGCGCCTATATTCAAATGGTTGATTACGGTGATTATCAAACGGCGTACGATAATTTTCAGGTACTAATCGATCAGCATCCCGATAGCAGCTATGTTGATACCGCATTGTACAGCCAGGGGCTTGCTCAGCATGAGCTTGGCAATATAGAAAAGGCCGAGGAAATTTTTATCTCGCTGAAAGACCGGCATACCGGTATCAAACTTGGCCTGTTTGAATTGCAGTGGCCGAAAGATAATTACGTATCCCGCTTGTGGTTTGATAAATCTCAGGAGCAGCTTGATGAGTTACAGGCTGAGAATGTAGCTGCGGAAACGGACTCTGACAGCTAGCTCAAAGTTTATCTGTAAAAAAGTCAGTAGCATCTCGTAGGTGTCGCTAAAGTACAGTAACACGCTTTTTAGGCTGCAGTTTATCGTCTGCAAGCCGCCGTGCGAAGGTCCCTCCCCGGCGCTTAGACGCCGACCCTCCCGCAAGCGGGCGGGTGGCAATCGTTACTAATGATTGTTCTATAGCAACCCATGCAACAACCGGCCTGAGCCTTAACCTGCGCCTCTGTCAACAACTCCATTCGTTTTTGCCGCATATGGGAACCTGTAAAGCCACCCTCCCTTTGGGAGGGTCCAGTCTAAGCGGGGGGAGGGTTTTGTCTCACGGTGAGATTCGCTTTGGCTTTACGACAGCCTCCTGGGAAGAATTCGCGCTTAGTTTGCACTGGAAGAGGGGATGTGCTTGGTCAGATATTAAAAAAACATCAAGCTTAACTTTGAATCTATAGTCTCAATGCGAACAACGCATTGGAATCTCCCGCAGAGAGAGTGACCTCAAATCGTACGTACGCTTTTAATTGTTCAATCGGAAACCAGGAAGGGCTTTTGCGACATCCTCCCCCGGAGTCTCCCTGTAACTCCCGATTGACAGCTATTTCGAATAATCCCTTTCAACAAGTGCGATGCGAGTCGTGTAGTGGTCGTACCAGCGCGACATTCCTGCTTTCTGTGCTTCCATATGTTCGGCGTTGGCTTTCCATTGTTTTATCGATTCGAGATCTTTCCAGTACGATACCGTGATTCCGACTTCCTGCCGAGCTGATTCGATGCCGAGGTAACCCGGCTGTGTTTGCGCAAGGCTAACCATCTTCTCTGCCATTTCAGCGTAACCTTGCGTATCGGTTGACTGAATA
>CALLBO010000028.1 GCA_937998875.1 uncultured Granulosicoccaceae bacterium | reverse complement strand
AAACAACTACTATTTTTACTATCCACCAGGTGGATGTATACCAGCTACCCATCACCACAAGAGCAATTCCTGCAAGCCAGGTTACTCCTATAGCTGACTCGGTGATCCGCACGGCAACACGCATTTGATCGCTATTCAATTTACTTGACGCTGTTATTGCAGTGACCAGAACGAGTGAGCCAATCCACAGTATCACTGCGACAATATGTAGCGCTTTTATTGAAAGATAAATCACAATACAGTCCTGGAAAAATTACTAAAGAAGCTTTTCACTACCTACCGCTAACCTGCATTTTTTCGCCTTGCTCTGACGACTGTGGCTGTGAAAGGTTTGTTACCGAACTTCCCTCGCAGCCCGCCAGTCACAGTTACAGCTCGGAACAGATATATTTACAAACAGATTCAGCAGACGTGTAGTCCAATGGAGGTGTGGAGACACCTGTTTTTCGATAGTATAGAAGAGTGAAATCAGCACAACACAATACTGATCTGGAGAATACGTAAATGCAACATCCATCTATCGCAGGCTGGGCGCACAGCAAGTTCGGTCGTGCTGATGAATCCGGACTCGAGCAGCTTATCGCCGCAGTAGTACCAGATGCGTTGTTGCATGCAGGTGTCGATGCGCACGACATTGATGGGGTATTTGTTGGTGTGTATAACAATGGTTTTTCACCGCAGGCATTTGAAGCCTCACTGGTGGGCATGGCAGTGCCGGAACTTGCTAACGTGCCGGCCGTGCATTGTGAGAATGCCTGTGCAACCGGCTCGGCCGCGTTGTATGCCGCAGCTGACTTTATTGCTGCAGGCAGAGGTAAAATCGCGCTGGTAACCGGTGCGGAGAAAATGAGCTCAACTTCTACACAAGCGGCCGGTGACATAATGCTGTCCGCCTGTTATCGCACTGAAGAAGGCGACGTGGACGGCGGATTCGCAGGTATCTTCTGTCAAATCGCAGCCAGGTATTTTCAGGAGCACGGTGATCATTCCGAGGAGCTGGCAATGATCTCTTCGAAAAATCATAAGCATGGTCTATTGAACCCCTATGCCCATATGCAGAAGGAGCTCAGTACCGAATACTGCAATACCGTCACTGAAAAGAACCCGCTGGTCGCCGGTGGTCCGTTGCGCCGTACCGATTGTTCGTTGATATCAGATGGTGCGGCGGCTCTGGTTCTGGTTCACCCGGATCTTGCCAGCTCAATGCAACGATCAATTCTTTTCCGTGCGCGTAACCAGGTTAATGATGTTCTGGCATTGTCAAAGCGCGATCCAATTGAGTTCGCAGGCGCGCGCAACGCATGGGATAAATCACTGACAGAAGCAAGTGTTGAACTGAATGATCTCGATATGATTGAAACACATGATTGTTTTACTATCGCCGAGCTTCTTGAGTATGAGGCCATGGGTCTTGCAGAGCGTGGTAAAGGCGGTGATGTTATACGCGAAGGACTCACCACCCGCGAAGGAAGATTACCGGTCAACCCTTCCGGTGGATTAAAGTCGCGTGGGCACCCGTTGGGTGCAACCGGCGTTTCGCAACATGTGATGGCGGCAATGCAACTGGCAGGAGAAGCCGGTGATATGCAACTGCCCGACGTTAATCTTGCCGGTGTGTTCAACATGGGTGGCGTGGCCGTGGCAAACTACGTTTCCATACTGGAGCGTACCCGGTGAGTGATGCAGCTAAGCAAGCACTCAACCGTGATCCCCAACTTCCGTGGAGCACCCGTACCACTAATCTTGCTCACTTTCTTACCCACAACGCCCGCCGTCTGCCCAATCACCCTGCGGTGATCCAGGGTGATGCAACACTTAGCTGGGCAGAGCTGGAAAAAACGGTTAGTGCATTGGCTCAGGCAATGCTGGAGCGATTCAATGTGCAACCCGGTGAACGTGTGCTGTTGCAGTCAGCAAACAACATACAGATTGTTGAAGTGATGCTCGCCTGCTGGCGGATTGGAGCAGTATGGGTTCCATCCAACTTACGCCAGCAACCTGAAGAGGTTGCCTATTTGGCAGAAAAAACACAAGCCTCAATAATGTTCTGTGAGGCCACTTTCCCTGAACACGCCAGCACCTGCATGCAAGCTACAGAAAGCTTGCAGCATGTGGTTTGTATTGACCAACAAGCCCGTAACCATGAAGCTCACAAGGGCTTTGGTATCAGCTATACGGAACTACTTAATGATTACACCGGGGCCGATGTGATCAACGCAGACGTTGACCGCGATGCCCCTTGCTGGTTGTTCTTTACCTCTGGTTCAACCGGTCGCCCCAAAGCCGTCGTACTTACTCATGGCCAGCTAACCTTCACCACTTTAAATCATCTCAACGATTTAATGCCTGGCACAACACCTGACGATGTCAGCCTCGTGATTGCACCGCTATCTCACGGGGCAGGCATGCATATACTGGTTAATCTGGCGGCTGGTGCATCTTCCGTTTTAATGCCACAGGGTGCGTTTGATTCTGCTCTTGCATGGAAGCTGGTACAGGACTATCGGGTAACTAATATGTTTACCGTACCGACCATCGTCAAGTTTCTCACCGAGCATCCGTCTGTTGATGCATATGATCACTCAAGTTTGCGCTACGTGATTTATGCAGGCGCTCCCATGTATCGCGAGGATCAGAAGTTCGCTTTAAGCAAACTGGGCAAGGTAATGGTGCAATACTTCGGCTTAGGTGAAGTTACCGGTGCCATCACTGTCCTACCGCCGCATGATCACTACGTCGAAGATATACCCGAGGCCCGGGTAGGAACATGTGGCTTCGAACGCACCGGCATACAGATATCAATACAAGATGACAACGGCGAGCACCTACCGGCCCTTGCTACCGGTGAAATATGTGTCACAGGGTTAGCGGTATGCGCCGGCTATTATATGGATGATGAAGCAAACGAAAAAGCCTTTCGCGATGGCTGGTTTCGAACCGGAGATCTGGGGCATTTAGATGCCGAGGGTTATCTTTATATTACCGGCCGATCTTCAGACATGTTTATCTCCGGCGGCTCTAACGTGTACCCGCGCGAAATAGAAGAAGTCATGCTTACGCACCCCGCGCTTAGCGAAGTCGCAGTTCTTGGCGTGGCAGACCCACGATGGGGAGAATCGGGGCTGGCAGTTTGTGTTTGTAATGAATCGCAAAGTGTTACCGAGGAAGAACTGCTGGCAATGCTCGGTGAGCGACTGGCCAAATACAAAATTCCACAGCGCTTTGTGTTCTTTGAAGAGATGCCGAAAACCGGTTACGGCAAGATCACGAAAAAGCTAATACGCGATGAACTGATAAGCCGCGGACTACTGGATGAGTCCTGAACATGAATAGCCGTGAGCTGATTCGACACCCGGGTAAAGAGTTAGCGTATCGAAGCACATCTGCCTTTGGCTCTGTCTCAAACCATGCTGTTACGCTGCCAGCAGGCAGCCAACTGTTGCCAGCTGTTTCCACACTAATGGACAACAGCGGATGTGAGAGCGGCATACTGGTACTTGATGGAGCGCAATTAGGCCCGTTTAACTATGTAATGCCGGATCATTCTAATGACGGTATACACGCAGCATGGTACAGCAACACCCAGACATGCAATGCAGCAAAGGTACGAAATGCGACTGCGATTATCGGCAAACGTGACGGAAAGTGGTGGTTGCACTGTCATGCCTTATGGGAAATCGAAAATACCACTGAAAATATCACCGAAAATGCGGCCGGCATGGGCCATCTTTTACCAGATGAAGTAACAATCTCTAATGATGTTAATGTAACGCTGTACGCATTTAACGGTGGAAGCTTTGACGTTCAGCACGATCCGGAAACCGCTTTCCCGCTGTTTCATGTACTCGGCGGCACTGATACCGGCAATGCTTTTATCGCCAAGATATATCCCCATGAAGATATCGTTACCATCATAGAACAACTAATCCTCAAATCCGGTTACAACGGCGCTGCTTTATTTGGCATTGGCAGTCTTATAGGCACTCGGTTTGAAAGTAGTGAGCCAATGCTGTGCCCTATCTCAGAGGTTTTAATCGGCTCTGGTGCCGTATGGTGTGATAAAACGCTGACACTGCCGATGCATTGCGTAGATGTTAACGGCCAACTGTTCTACGGAAACGTTCTGAAAGGCAGCGCACCAGTCACGGTGACATTTGAACTAATGGTGGTTGAGCAGAAATCCAGTTGACAATAGCGAAGCTTCTTTCCAGAGCTGTTTATATTGATCCCGCATCTACCATAAAATTATTCGCAGTACACATGGCCGCATCATCAGACGCCAGAAACAACACCATTCGAGCAACATACATCGGATCAATCAGATCAGGAAGACATTGGCGCTCCCGGTGTTTTTCAATGGAATCAGGTGTAACCCACTTTTCTTTTTGCCGCTGTGTCATTATCCAGCCAGGCACCACTGTATTTACCCGTATGCGATGATCACCAAGATCGCGAGCCATGGTCCGGGACAATCCGTGAACAGATGACTTAGCCGTTGCATACGCCGGAAAACCACCGCCCGCCTCCCACCAGGAGTTGGAGCCAATATTAACAATCGATCCACCACCCGCACTGATCATGTCCGGTGCGACCGCCTGAATCGCAAAAAACATATGGCGCATATTGGTCGCCATGCGTTCATCCCAGTAAGCAGGGGTTACTTCTTTCCAGTCATGGCGGTCATCATGTGCAGCATTGTTAACCAGTACGTGAAACTGACCAAGTCGTTCTCTCAGCGCAGTAATAGCACCTTGCATTGCATCGATATCACGCAGATCACAAATTTCATAGTCGACTCTGCCCTTCGTGTTCGCCTTTAGTTCGCTACTGGCTTTTAAAGCGCTACTGGCTTGCTCATTCAAATCAAGAAAACCAACATTCGCTCCTTGTGCTGAAAACTCCCGAACAAGCTCCGCACCTATACCGGCAGCACCACCGGTAATGAGTACTGTTTTTTCATTTAGACTAGGATAAATGGCGAAAGACATAGTGTTTGGTTTTAATGAATACCAATGGATTATACCTGCACTACCAGCGCCTCGGTTAGTAGTTACGCCGCAACAGGCGGTTTGCTACATACATCTTCATACGCATGCCGTGTTTTCAAACCACCAGCATACTGATAGATATCCAGCGTCGCCTCATACGCTTGCTGAGTGATTTCGATGTGCGGCGACCAGTTACCCAACTGCTGATAAGTCGCAATACAGTCGCTCAAGACTTTGTTATCTATCTCTGGAAAGTGAGGTTGTTGTGAGCGCGCAATCTCTGCAGCACTTTCAGTATTCATATAGACACGAGCCTTTTTATAGGCACGGGTAAATGCTTTAGCCATATCGGTTGATAACCACTCGGTGGTGGCAGCAAGACTTGAAAATCCACAAGGCCCGACTTTAGGACCCACCAGCGTCACGATACGACCCACGCCGTCCACCTCTAATTGCTGAGGAAAAGGGCCTTGTTGCTGAACGTAGTCTGCCTGCCCGTCACGGAATGCGGCATCCATGTCTGCAGCACCACCAACATTGATCACATTGATTTTATCAAAGTCAATTTCGGCTTGGTGACAGGCGTATTTGAACATGACCAACGGTTGACCGCCGCCAAACAATATGACTCTGGCTCCTTCAAGCTTGCTCCAGCTAAAATTATCATCCGGTTCTTTCCCGGTCAGGAAAAATCCGTCCATCTCATTCACCTGGGCAAAGTGGCGAATGTTACTTTTCTCACCCTTATCCAGCGCTGTTAAACCTTGACTGAGAGCAGACTGAACAACGTGTGCAGACCCGTCTTCCAGTGAGGTCAGTGCCGATGTGCCCGCTTTGGCCACAGACCACTGTGCGTCCAGCCCTTCCTCTTTCAAAAACCCACCGGAAAATACTGCAATCAATGGCGAGTAAAATGCCGAAAACAGTGTAAATTGAATGTTTATTGTTTCCACAAGCCTGCCTCATATCTTCGGACGTTTAAGAATAATACTGCAAACGAATTCCAAGGGAGCATTTTTGACTTCGGGTATCTCGTGACTATCCCTTGTATTTTTTCTGCGCAATCGTGCTACTTTGCATATAGATGCAAAAGGGTGTCTCAGGCAATCCGTGTAGGTGACAGGTAAAAACCTCACACAAAATCCCTTTCCAGATTTTTTTCTTCAGCTCGTTTTTATACAATGGCTAATTTATACAATGGGTAAGACATCACACTTCGCTATCGGTGTCTTGTATTCGCTCGTAAAATAATTTTCGTATGTTACCATCACTTTAAAGGAATTTATGGTAACGGGAATTTTACACAGCTGGAACACCTTATTTTACTACTTCAGCTGCATAGTAATGTAGGCGTATGCGAGGGTGGAGGCAGCAAGCATCCGCTTGGGAAAGTGCGTAGTAACCGGAGAAAGTTAATGTGTAGTTTGACGTCTAGTTTTGAGCCCCGACTAATTCTTACCCGCACTGTTTTAAACGTTGCAGCAAAATTAAACAAACACCACGCGATATGGTTTGCCCTTCTGCTTTTACTAGGCGCCTCGCCTGTCAGCCACGCTGAATATTTCGGTCTTCAAATTGGCCGCACGGCGCAAATTGCGACCCATCCAAAGATGACCCTTGAAACGGGATACTCAACCGGCGACATGGACGACGTTGACTACAGCCATTTGGGATTTCGACTGAACTATAAGTTTGCGCCGAATGTTCTGTTCTTCGGGGATTTGGGACAGTCGGAATTTGGAGCTGCAGACGAAATATCCTACGGGCTTGGTGCATTCTATGGATTCGGGCAACAACTCTTTAACAAAACCGAGACCGCAGCAAAGGTTTCATTTCATCGAGCTGACTTTGCAGGCAGTTCCGGACAATCAACCTGCATCCAGTACTTTACGGAAGATCTACTTTTTGTGACGGTGCCTGGTTCCTGTTCTTCAGGAGCTGGTTCCGGCGGAGATATTCGCAATATTAAACTTGAACTACTGATCAGTGGCGACATCACCGCTGCATCACTGAAGCAGGCTATGCAATGGTATGCAAATGCAGGTATGCAGCTGGTAAAAAGGGGCGGCGATAACGATACCGTTTTGGGCTTTGGTGGCGGAGTTGTGTTGCCGTTAAACAGATCAGAAGCCTATGCCGGAATCGAATCAGCTGATGGATTAACGTTTGGTTTTGGATTCAGGTACTTTGTTCAGTGAACCTGATGCCTGGATAAATAAAGCCAATTTAGTTCGGTCTTTTAGTACAGCAAAAACGCAAACTTCTGCACTCTACATCTGAAAGGAGTTTGGGGTCGCCAATGACAATTCAGGCTCATTAGCTGGCCTGCTCTGCAATCACAAGGGCACCCCTAGTCAGTGTAACGACGCATCACCAGCGAAGCATTAGTACCGCCAAATCCAAAACTGTTAGACATGACTGTGTCTATCTTCGCATCGTTAATCGTTTCACGAACAATATCTGCATCTCCCGCTTCCGGATCAAGATTACTGATATTCGCAGAGCCAGTGATGAAGTTGCCCTGCTGCATCAAAAGGCAATAGATCGCTTCCTGTACACCAGCGGCACCCAAAGAGTGGCCGGATAAAGATTTTGTAGAGCTAATCTTGGGTGTCTTACCACTGAACGCTTCGTTTACAGCCCGCAGCTCGGTTACATCTCCGGCAGGCGTGCTGGTACCGTGTGCGTTGAGGTAGTCAATTTCACCACCAATATCATGCATGGCTAATTGCATACAGCGAACGGCACCCTCTCCCGATGGAGCAACCATGTCTGCACCATCTGATGTCGCACCGTAGCCAATAATTTCTGCATAGATGTTTGCACCACGCGCCAGTGCATGCTCAAGCTCTTCAACAACCAGCATACCTCCACCACCGGCGATAACAAAACCATCCCGATCGGCATCGTACGCACGTGATGCTTCCGTCGGGGTATCGTTATATTTGGAAGACAATGCGCCCATCGCATCGAACAGACAACTCATTGTCCAATGTTCTTCTTCACCACCACCGGCAAAAACAATATCCTGTTTATTCAACTGGATTTGCTCAACAGCATTACCTATGCAATGCGCACTGGTTGAGCACGCCGATGACATGGAGTAGTTAATCCCTTTTATACTGAATGGTGTTGCAAGGCAGGCTGACACAGTACTGCCCATCGTCTGCGTTACCCGGTACGGGCCGACACGCCGTACACCTTTTTCACGCATGACATCGGCCGCCTCCACCTGACTTGCTGAAGAAGCGCCACCGGAACCCGCAATGATGCCGGTGCGAACATTAGATACCATCGCTTCAGTCAGACCTGAATCTTCAATCGCCTGTTGCATGGAAATATAAGCATAGGCCGCCGAGCCACCCATAAAGCGGAGCTGCTTGCGGTCTATGAGATCTTTAAAATCAATATCCGGGCTGCCAGCAATATGGCTGCGCATGCCAATTTCGGCATATTCGGGCTTTAATGAAATGCCGGAGCGACCTGTCTTTAGCGCTTCGGTAACCTGATGTTTGTCATTGCCAAGACAAGACACAATGCCCAGTCCGGTAACTACCGCTCTTCGCACGCTATTCCCCTGGAATTTTGCCGTCAAAAGATATTTGCTGTTCTCGTGGGATGTTTCGAAGGTTCAGGTGACAAACTTTCTTTACTGCCCACTGCCGACTGCTAGTTTATCAGAACCCATACACCTATCGCTTAACAGCAGTGCAACAATACCACTACCCTTCGCTAATTATCTTGCCGGGTGCACGACATGGCATCAGGCTGCCAAACGGGTCGGTGCAATGTCGCTACTATTTACGTTCAGCGACCAGCAAATCTTTAAAGGTATAGATTGGATTTTCTATGAGTCTCTGCCCTTGAGTATCTTCCAGGTAGAGGTTGGCTTCCTTAGCCACAACTTCATCAGACCCGGTTTTGCTGATATCCAGCAGCTCGAACCGAATTTGCTTAGGATCTTCGAAGATCATTCCGGAAAACGACTTCTTTTTCATGGACCTGAACACAGGATCTGTGAGGCCGAACCGTTCCCTGGCTGTGGCTTTTAGCAGGGCTATCATGCCATGCGTGCCAAAATTACCGGGCACAACCGGATCTGCGCGAAAGTGATATCGCAAGGGCCATAAATCAGGAGTGATTTTCTGGGTTGCTTGTCGTGTAGCGATTTTACTATCTTCGACACCGGTAACACCCAGATCGGTATCGTATATTGGGATAGTTAGACTCGAGACCTTATCTTGCGCGCGACTATCATCGACACCACCAGTACCCCCAAATTTTTTGCGCAAATCGCGAATAACTGCAGGACTTAGAATCCCGACGATGACATTGCGTGTCTCAAGCAGGACCTGATCTTTATCGTCGATTATCTTTCCGTTAAAAACTGCTGTACCCCCTCCAGACTCACCTTCCATCCATTTACGTTTCTCCATCACGTAGCGGAGGCGTTTTCCAGCTTCATAGTCAAGTGAATGGTGCAGATTACACACACCAGAGGACAGTGCTCTGCCGATGCCATCTGTTTTTCGGGCACCCCAGAATCCGACCAGCTGGTCGAGCTGATCCTGAAACAGCATTTCAAGAGACTCACTTGCGGCAAACGACCAATCCGACGCATCTTCAGGGAACTGAAAAGACGCCTCTATCCGCTCCTCATTAAGGACATCGATCTGATCAATACACAAAATCGGCCGGCGTGGCAGCTTGGCAAAATTTTCGTTTCCAAGCGCACCTTCAGCATGCAGGTCGAGCAACTCACCAGTAAAACACTGTAGCGATCGCCAATCCAAATGGCACAGTTCGTCGCGACTAAGGTTTAAAAGTGAACCCAGGTCGTGGTCAGAGGCAGCTTTCGTATTCATCACTTAGGGGTAGGTCTGGAGGGCGTTTATGGTACCACGGGACCTGGTTCTTCGTTATTACCCACCCGGGAACCTGTTCTACCGGTTTTCGATCAATCGACAGTCTCTATACGCACTTAGTATGAGCGCTTCAACCTTTCAGGTCTTGTGTCGACGACTAGCACCACCTCTCCATCGGAGGTGTTACTGAATATAAGTGTAGAAGTTGAACTAGCCGAAAACCCGTCGCATCAGGCGCGTTGTGCGGGACGCGGGGTTTTGCCTGATCTCGGATTCTTCAGCCTCAAGGTGATCAAAAAAGCCATCAATACTTTGTTGCAGCACATAATCTTCTACGATGGTGTCGAGCAGTGTACCGAAACTAATTTGTGATGACAGGGCTGCGCTGGTTGATGCGGCACCCGAATCTTCGAGCAACTCGGTCACAATGGGCTGCAACTGTCTTTGCAAACTCACAGATACCCGGTGCCGCAGAAAATCTGTTGCGGCAGTATCGTGTGAAGCAAGAAGACTGCGTGGCTCACCAAGCTCAAGCCGCTCTACTGTTTCTTTAAATAACTCGCTTGTGGCAGGTGCTGCTGCAATAACTGCTTCCTCAACCTGCTTTTGAAGTTGCTCAAATGAAGCATCCTGACCCATTTTGGCAGCCATTTTCTGAGCTCGACGCATATCAGATGACAATGAACCCTCACTGGCAGCAAGGTAGGTTGTCTCGAACTTTACGACTGCACGATCACTGGCAACTGCAATCGCTTCCCTGATACCGGCTTCTATAAGAGCAGGCTCAAGTTCAGATTGAGCGCTCATGGTTTGTACACGACCGTAGCCGGGAAGTGCGGTGTTCGCGACAGCAGCAATCTGATCAAACACACCGGCGTGCGCATTAGCTCCACTACCGATAACGGTGATCATTGCCACTGACAGAACTGAAGATTTTATAGTTATTTTTATCACTTTCAGTCTTCTGTACCCCATGGCTAATTCCATGGAATATTCTAATTTTAAGTAAATACTTGCGCGATTTGTCAGTTGACGCTCGCTCAAGAGGGTGCAAATTCTCATACATTGGCTTTCGGTGAAAGAGCAACCAGCCATTATTAACATTGCATATCGTCAATGCAAGGAACACATACAAACTATTGTGACTTTTGCCCATTCAAACCACAACACAGGTCCGGTTGAGGTTCGCAAAAATAAAAAAAACCCCGCAATGCGGGGCTTTTTAGTTGCCTGAAATCTGCCATGACAGACTTTTCGGCAATGCTTACATCATGCCGCCCATACCGCCCATGCCGCCCATGTCAGGCATTGCAGGTGCAGCTTCTTCCTTAGGAAGCTCAGCAACCATCGCTTCAGTTGTGATCATCAGACCACCGATTGAAGCGGCGTTCTGCAGCGCAGAACGAGTCACTTTGGTTGGATCAAGGATACCCATCGCGATCATGTCGCCATAGTCACCAGTTGCAGCATTGTATCCGTAGTTACCAGATTCAGCAGCTACCTGATTAACAACCACAGATGGCTCATCACCGGCGTTGGATACGATCTGACGAAGTGGCTCTTCCATCGCACGACGCGCGATTGCGATGCCGTGGTCCTGATCAGAGTTTTCTCCTTTAACACCATCCAGAGACGCAATTGCGCGAATCAGTGCAACGCCACCACCGGCAACCACACCTTCTTCAACAGCAGCACGAGTCGCGTGCAGTGCATCGTCAACGCGGTCTTTCTTTTCTTTCATCTCTACTTCAGTCGTGGCACCGACCTTGATCACGGCAACACCACCGGCAAGCTTGGCAACACGCTCTTGCAGCTTTTCACGATCGTAGTCAGAAGTGGCCTGCTCGATCTGGGTGCGGATCTGCTCAACTCGACCGTCGATTTCAGCTTTGGCACCTGCACCGTCAACCAGAGTTGTGTTTTCTTTGTCGACGTTAACTTTCTTGGCATTACCAAGGTCTTCAAGAGTGACTTTCTCAAGAGAAAGACCCACTTCTTCAGAGATCACCTGGCCACCGGTCAGGATAGCGATATCCTGCAGCATTGCTTTACGACGATCACCAAAGCCCGGTGCTTTAACCGCACAGACTTTAACGATTCCGCGCATGCTGTTAACAACCAGAGTTGCCAGTGCTTCGCCTTCAATATCTTCAGCGATGATTAACAGAGGCTTCCCGGCTTTTGCAACCGCTTCAAGTGTTGGCAGCAAATCACGGATGTTAGAGATCTTCTTATCGTAAAGAAGCACATATGGATCTTCGAGCTCAGCGCTCATCGCATCCTGGTTGTTAATGAAGTAAGGAGAAAGATAACCGCGATCAAACTGCATACCTTCAACAACATCAAGTTCGTTATCAAGGCCTGAACCTTCTTCAACTGTGATAACGCCTTCTTTACCAACTTTTTCCATTGCTTCTGCAATGATGTTACCGATTTGCTCGTCGCTGTTTGCAGAGATAGTTCCGACCTGAGCAATCGCCTTAGTGTCATTGCAAGGCTGAGAAAGTGAAGCCAGATTTTCAACTGCAACTTTGACTGCTTTATCAAGCCCACGCTTGAGGTCCATCGGGTTCATACCGGCGGCAACTGCTTTCAAGCCTTCACGGACAATGCTCTGAGCCAAAACTGTTGCAGTAGTAGTACCGTCACCGGCGATATCAGAAGTTTGCGATGCAACTTCTTTTACCATCTGTGCGCCCATATTTTCGAACTTGTCTGCAAGCTCGATTTCTTTGGCAACAGAAACACCATCTTTTGTGACAGTGGGTGCGCCAAAGGCTTTATCCAGAACAACGTTACGACCTTTAGGGCCGAGGGTAACTTTTACAGCATTGGCGAGGACATCTACGCCTTTAAGCATTTTGGTGCGCGCAGCATCCGAAAATTGCACATCTTTAGCACTCATGATTCGATCTCCGTGAGTAGGATAATTGTTTAGTGATACTTGGTGTTAAAACGATTGAGGCTGTCTAGCCTTCGATAACCGCCATGATGTCGTCTTCACGCATCACCAGAAGTTCTTCACCGTCCATTTTGATTTCAGTACCGGAGTACTTGCCAAACAAAACGGTATCGCCGACTTTAACGTCCAGCGCACGAAGGTCGCCGCCGTCTGTCACTTTGCCATTGCCAACTGCTGTGATCTCGCCGCGGATTGGCTTTTCAGTCGCAGAATCAGGGATTACGATGCCACCGGCACTGGTGCGCTCTTCTTCCATACGTCGCACGACCACACGGTCGTGAAGTGGACGAATATTCATGTCCGATCTCCTCTCTTTCTAAGAGTTATGAAGGTTTTAGGGAATTGGGTTTCACCGGGGAATACAGCTCAGATACCGCCCTCAGTCAGGCAGTGCTAGCACTCACCCTCAGCGAGTGCTAATGGTAGTGATTTCGCGGACGAATTCAAGGTCTTAAACAAATAAAAGTGCGATGCAGGCCTGTTTTCGCCTTAAGAGGTAAGAAAACTGCAGCGCTTTGCCCACTGGAAGCGGCCCGGTACGGTGGGATTCTCAACAGAGAGGGGGGAATTCTCAACAGAGCCGCGAAATCAACAGGGCGGGTATTGACCGCATAGAAGCAGGCAGGTGTTCAATGCAAAGCAGCGACGGTTTGATCAATACAGAATCGAGTCTGAAGGAATACTTTCATCACGCACTATCGCGGCAAAGCGAATTGCACAGGCTCGACATTGCCGACCACACACTCTGGTATCTCACCAATCTCCTGCACAACTACAGCCGGTCCGAGCAGTTTTTCGACTACCATCATGAACCTGCTCATGCTCGTTGCACCCTCACCCCATTGGCCGACTACTACCAGCGAGCTGCCGAGGCGGAATCCACCCACGAACGACGTCTGCACCTGCAACGCCTGGGGGATGTGGCCATGTTTATCTCAGGTATGTTTTCACAAGCGCTGAACAAACGAGTGGTGGGTGTCTCTTATTATGTGTCTATGGGAGAGACGGCCTACGCCACGCTGGCAGAAACCGCAGGCGCGACCAATCGTGAACAAAGCCAGGCTGCCATTTTTTCCGATCTGTCTGAACGATTTGCAAGCTTTGTGGATGTTCTGAAAGCAGTCGGTAGCAAACCGGAAAAACAAACCACCGAATTTGAGACCTTGCTACAAAAAGTCGATGAGTGGCAACGCACTGGTGATCCCGAGCTTGCCAATGAACTGCGCTGCTCGGGCATCCTGCTTGATCTGGACCCGGCTACGCACTGAGCTGACATGAGCGTTCATACCGCATACTTAACACCGGTCAATCCCGTGCATCAGCAATTTTTGACGATGCTGCAGTTAACACTCGAGAACTACTACGACATTGATCCGCCTTACAGTATTAGCGAATTCGTTTGCCACAGCGCACAAACAGATACGGGTTCATTAAACTGCAAAGGCACCACACCCGAAATGCTGGTCTATCGCGAAGACGGAACCAACCTTGATATCAGCCTGTTCCTCAATCCGTCACTGCTGACAGACATCTGCACGGAAACCTATAAACAAAGCTGGACAGGAAATCTGTTCGACAATGGCTGCATTGTTTTAGAAGGAGCGAGCCATTTCCTGTACATGGTATTCAACGCTCACTATGATCGGCAAGTAAGCATGCTTGATCTTGAACTTCAGGCAGAGATAGATAAGTTTCTGTTTGCAGTTCTCGATACCAGATACAGTGATGCGCCTGACAAACTTCTACATCGGCTATTCTGTGAAGTCAGCTATCGCGAAGACTTAAGCGATGCACTGCGGCACCGATACCAACAAGCAAATGATCTGGCTCACAGTTACTGCCAGTGGCTGCATAACACCTACGAGCTCAAAAGCAACAACAAAAGCCTGCTGACTGAAGTCGGAAAAATATACAGGCTAAACGGCACTGCAAAGCAGGAACACATTCACAGGGTCACCGCTGCGGTTCGACTTGCCGGTTAACGGCAAACTGACTACTGGTCTTTGCGGGTGTACTCACCCTCAATCACATCACCGTCAATTTCAGGTTTCGCTTTGCTCGCGCTGCCAAATGGTGACGACTGCTTTGCATGTGCCCCTGCAGAGCCTGAAGACATTGTGGCACCGAAACCACCAGCTACTGAACCAACCGTCACTCGTTTTGACAATGATCGCACCAGTAGCCTGCGCGTGAAAGGGATCAGGCAGGCAAAGCCAATTGCATCGGTAACAAACCCCGGTGTCAGCAATAGCGCACCACCCACCCCGAGCGCCAGCCCTTCCATCATCTCGAAGGCGGGGACTTCACCCCCTGTCAGCCGAGCCTGGGCTTTCGCCAGTGTCGACAAGCCCTGGGCACGTAGCATCCATGTACCGAGGACCGCGGTGAGTATGACGATGGCAATTGTCGCCAGTGCACCAATAGCACTACCAACCTGGATCAAGAGAAAAATCTCCAGAATCGGCATGGCGATAAAAAGAAAAAATATTGTTGGAAAAACCATAACGCTCCATAAATCGGTTCTGCGCGAAATTTGCATAAGCAGAACCAGTATCAGCTGTTGCCCCATGCTACACCATCCGGCCGGGCACGGCGGCAGACGAAACCGAATTCGGGATGGCTGGCAACACCTACTATAATGTGACAACGGCCCGCGCCGAACTCAGCAGCTCGAGTTCACTTGTTCGCGCAGTTTGCAAACGGACAGCAAACCGGCAATCAACCAAGGCTATACTTCGTTGCTTGTAAGCCACCGGGCATTTGTGCACGTAATTCCGAAGGAGTCCCATTCCGGGGTAGCAGAACCGCTGCTAAACCGGTTTAACTCGAACGATACTTAATACTTATGGTCATACTGGCAAGTTACAATCCTTAGCGCAATGAAAATACGTCTGATCAAATCAATGACATTGAGTGCCTGCCTGTTATGGGCAATCACAGCCAGCGCTTTGTCTCTTATTGGTGAGAAGGAAGAGGAGCCGCTGCTCGAACCTTCTGAAGCATTTCAGACGCAGGTCTCACTCGATACCAACGACCGGCTCAATGTTGAAATCAACATTGCTGCAGGCTACTACCTGTACCGAAGTAAGCTCGACATCAGTTCAGATAATGCAGAGTTTGGCGAGCTTGATGTGCCACCAGGTAAAAAGAAACAAGATCAATTTTTCGGTGAGGTTGAAACGTATCGTGGCTTGCTTAACTACAGCGCTGCGATAATAAACGCCGACGTAAACGACTCGCTTGCAGTTACTGTCACATCTCAAGGGTGTGCCGACATTGGTATTTGCTATCCACCGCATAGTGAAGTGCACACCGTGCAACTCAATTCTCGGCAACTGCCGAAACCTGCAGCACAAGGAAATGCACAACAGGCCACTCAATCAGAATCGAGCGAACCAAATTCACTGCAATCGGGCAATCTTCTGTCGCAGCTTACTAATAACCCGACAGTGCAGCAAGATCCCATAGCAGGTGCTACCGGATTCATCAATTCTGCAGGCAGCTCATCTGGTAGCGCAATGTCTTCACCGTTCTCCGGTGGATCATCGCTTACAGATATGCTCAGCATCCAGAGCGATGATGAAGTTCTCGATCCGGAAGTTGCATTTACGCTTGATCCTGCAACACTTAACAACGGCATTGCGACTATACGATGGAACATTCGTGAAGGTCACTACTTATACAAAAAGCGATTCTCTTTTGAAGCTACAGACAACACTTCAATAGGAGCGGCACAAATTCCCGAAGGGATCTGGGAAGAAGACGCATTCTTTGGTAAATCAGAAGTCTTCCGTGGCAGTGCGGAAGTCAGCCTGCCGGTGATCCTTACAGACAACCAGACTGATACAACAATCAAAGTCGGCTATCAGGGATGCGCAGACATTGGCATTTGCTACCCGCCGATATTCAAAGACATTAAGCTCTCAGCAGCCACACCCGTCACAAGCGTGGCATCTTCTACGACAGGTTCTGCCGCAGGTACCGGGCTTGGTGCATCAACTATTGCGAGCAGCACCAATTCAACTCAACCGCAGGCCGAGCAGGACCGGCTAGCAGACAGCTTAAAAAACAATAACCGGTGGATCACTATCGCCACCTTCTTTGGCATGGGATTGTTGCTGACTTTCACCCCTTGCGTACTGCCTATGGTACCGATCCTTTCATCGATTATTGTCGGCAGCGGTGAAAACATAAGTACCAGCAGAGCATTTACTTTATCACTCGTTTACGTACTAGCCATGGCACTGACATACACTATCGCGGGGGTACTCATTGGATTGAGTGGTGAAAATATTCAGGCAACACTACAACATCCGTACGTGCTAACAGCATTTGCCCTGTTGTTTGTGGTGCTATCTTTCTCAATGTTCGGCTACTACGAACTGCAGATGCCACAATTCATACAGAACCGTTTATCCAACGTCAGCAACCGACAAAAAGGCGGAAGCTTCTCAGGTGTGGCTACAATGGGATTCCTTTCTGCATTAATTGTAGGTCCATGTGTCACGGCACCACTGGTTGGCGCATTGATCTACATCGGTCAAACCGGTGACGCTGTACTCGGTGGCGCTGCTCTCTTTGCTCTATCGATGGGCATGGGACTACCGCTGTTAATCATCGGTACAACATTTGGTAAATACATGCCACGAGCTGGTGCATGGATGGATGTGACCAAATCTATATTCGGGGTCATGCTACTCGGCCTGGCGATTTACATGCTTGATCGTGTTATTCCGGGATGGGCCACCATGCTGCTATCAGCGCTACTGTTAATCACAGTGGCGATGTTCATGGGAGCTTTTGACTCACTACCAACCGGCACCCCCGGCTGGCGGCGAGTCAGCAAAGGCTTCGGCTTTGCTGCTCTGGTATACGGCACGCTACTAATGATCGGTGTTGCCACCGGCACGGGTACTTTGCTCAAGCCCATGCAAGGATTGAGTTTAGCAGGCCACCAGGACGGAGAAGCCACCAACACGCACCCGACATTCGAAACAGTCAAAACTGTTGAAGAGCTAAATGCAAGACTTGTAGCTGCACGCGCGAGCAACACACCGGTAATGTTCGACTTCTACGCCGACTGGTGCATCAGTTGTAAAGAGATGGAGGCATTTACATTCACTGATCCGGTCGTGGCTGCAAAAATGAAAAAAACACTACTACTACAAGCCGATGTGACTAAAAATGATGAAGCCGATAAAGCACTGCTAAAAGAGTTTGGCATCTTCGGACCACCGGCGATAATTTTTTATGACGGTGAAGGCGTTGAGCTTAAGTCATCAAGGGTAGTCGGGTTTATGCCCGCAGAAGAATTCAGCACAGTACTGGACCGCGTTGTAGGCACGCTGTAAAACAACATCAAGAGTCAAACATACACAGCATCGTTGGCCTGAACAATGTTTACCGGGTAAAGTGCACTTATGGACTCTTACCTGACCCCCGGCGGCACACAAAGATCTCATCTGGAAATAAAACGTAGCCGTTTCATCACTACCATTAGTAACGTTGCCAACAAACATCAGGCAATACAGTTAATTAACTCGCTACACCAGGAAATGCCCGATGCCAATCACCACTGCTGGGCGATGATTGCCGGCAAACCTGCAGACAATAATCAACACCACCAATGTGATGATGGAGAGCCGAGAGGTACGGCAGGCAAACCAATGCTTAATGTCCTACAACATTCCGGTATAGGTAACATTGTAGCCGTGGTGACGCGCTACTTTGGTGGCATCAAACTTGGCAGCGGTGGCCTTGTAAGAGCGTATACACAAGCAGTGACCGAGGCGTTAAAAACCCTCGACACTCAACTAACCTATACAAAATCAGAGGTGCTGATCGCGCTGCCATACACAGCTTTCGACAGCTTCGAGTACTGGATCCGCAAATCAAACATTCAGGTTACTGATAAAACTTTTGCCGAATCGATTTTACTAACACTGCAGGTACCGGAATCTGAAGCAGCTCAACTGAGAGCGGAAGTGGCAAGGCTGCAGGGTCGGATGATACAGCAGCAGGCATAACCACCACCGGGTCGTGACCTGGCCAGAAACGACAATGCGCAACGATGACGGCAGGAAGCCGCATCAAAGCCAAAAAAAAGGGGCAACGACTAGCGCTACCCCACCCCCAACTGTTACTAATGTTTAGATCACCGCTGCTAACTAAATCACAGCAGCTTAATGCGGTAACTCTACCGAACTTAAACAAACAAATCCAATAATAAACTTTCGTAAATACGCAATATCACCCTGTAAACATAAAGTTACATAGACACAAATATCTGACAGGCAGTATTGACGACTACCGATAAACTGCAAGACAGCAACGAGATGCTGTATTGGAATCAGTCTAGTTATAAGTCATCTGTTGTATACTGATCGCGGCAAATCATGGCATCGTTTATGATGCAGTCGCCTTCGCGCAGCCG
Source organism: uncultured Granulosicoccaceae bacterium (assembly GCA_937998875.1). Classification (GTDB taxonomy): domain Bacteria; phylum Pseudomonadota; class Gammaproteobacteria; order Granulosicoccales; family Granulosicoccaceae. Next base: position 50,290 of record CALLBO010000028.1, on the reverse strand, counting down.
ATTGGCTAAGGTACCCGAAACAGGTAAAAATTATGTTGATTGAATTCAGTGGCGAGCACTCTGGCAGCGTAGTCATGTTTGGCAAGGCCGCAACAGCCATGCTTAAAATGATGGGCTTAAGCGGCAATAGCGAAGGCGCAATCAGCGCACCGGATGTGCCCGTGGCGCTAGAGAAACTTGAGTCAGCACTTAGCAACCTGCCCGAAGAAGAGCCCGATGCAGAAGATGAAGACGGTGAGAGGGAGATCAGTCTGCGAACCAGAGCCATACCGCTGATAAAAATACTGAAGGAAAACGTTGCCGGTAGCGGTTATGTGACGTGGAAGCCGCAGTAACTGATCCAGTCTGATTACATGGCTGATTTACGTGGCTGTTTTACCGGGCTGGTTTAGATGTGTGTTGCAAAAAACGTTGTCAGTAAATTACTAAATTCGCGGCCCGGGATGATCTTTAAACCGGCACACTTGTTTTTGAGTCGCTGTCCTGTATTCATCAAAGTGACCACCGCTGTAATTGACCGCAAAACGAAACATCTCACGATCATTAACAACCACGCCACTGCCCTGTTTACCACGCCAGTCACCGGCATGTTTCATTGGTGAACCCGCGCGAGCAAGCATTAATGCGCCATCGTTATAAAAACGATAAGTATTTCCAGCGCCAACATAAACCCAAAAACCCTGCTGAGTTTCCGGATCAATCTGATACTCCTGTTCAATACAGTTCCATTCTGTGTCACTCACAAATGATCGATCAAACCCGGTAAACAGATCGAGTGACTCCAGTTGCCAGTGATCAGGTTCGTATTCGGTGGTGACCAACGCATTTGCTGTAAGGTCCGTTACAAAACATCGCTGACCGTCGTTGGCAGTTACCCACTGATTAAGATCTGTGTCTGTCAAAGCTGCGGGACAGGCAACAACGCACCAGCTCTCATTCTCTAAGGCCCAGCCGGTTGGCGGGCGACCGACATCATTCGAACAAACCGGCGCGACAATCGGGTTACTGACTTTACGCTTTGCATCCTGTGACAACCACTCTGCCAGTTCCGATTGTTTCAAGACTGCATGGCTGGTTCTCTGACTGTAGTCTGGTGGGGAACCAGCGCATCCATATTGCAGACAGGTGCCAAGCAGTATGGCAATCACGACTCCGGCTGATTTTTTCATTGCTATCCCAGGCAGTAATTCATGATGTGCAACCGTTAACCCCGCGAATCCGCGGGGTTATGCTTATATTTCCTTTATTTAAGTACGCATCCACGCCAAGGAGCCGCCGGACCAACACCGTAAGGACTGACTATATTCGGTGGGCGAGCTTCAAGGTTAGTGGCATCTGCAGCAGACATTGTAAGTTCGACATCATATTCAGCAACGCCTTCTACTCCAAGTGCTTCAACACGCGCTGTTACGATGGTGTCAAAGTAAAGTGCATTACTCTGCGGGTAGACAATAGTAAAGAAGCCGACACCACTTGAGTCAGTGGTGATCTGACCACCAATAACAGTTGGCGTATTATCCGGGTCAACATCAACCAGCGCCGGATCCCGGGGATCGAGAATGCCGTTACCGTTGGCATCCTCTGAGCGATCTATGAGGCCGTTACCATTCAAGTCAGTTCCATCCAGTATCCCGTTTAGATTCAAGTCTTCAGCAATATCCAGAATACCGTTATTATTCAGATCATCAACGCGATCAAGTATGCCGTTGCCGTTAACATCCTCGCCAGGATCCAGAACTCCGTTAAGGTTTAGATCCTCTCCAACTGCGGTACTTAAACGACCATCACCATTTAAATCCTCACCCAGGTCCAGAAGCCCGTTGCCGTTTAAATCTTCTCCGGCATCGAGTACCCCATTGTTGTTAGTATCTTCAGCATAGTCCAGAAACCCATTGTTGTTCAGGTCTTCATGTCGGTCCAGTATCCCGTTGCCGTTGGAATCCGTTTCTACGAGGTAGTCCAGTACACCGTTATTGTTGAGATCTTCTCCCTCCGCACCATCCAGTATTCGGTTACCGTTTAAATCTTCAGCAACACACTCAGTCGTAGTGTTCAATGCCCAGACATCAGGTTCGCCATCATCATTGGTGTCCGCTTGAAACAAAAAGCCATATCGATATGCAGTTGGTGTAAGGCTCATTTGAATAGTTGCATCCGGTACCGGACGACCGGCTCCGTCAGTTACCTGAATAACTCCGGTTTTACGATAACGCGTATCAGAGTCCTGCTCAACGATCGAGCCTGCGATACCAATGATGACATTCAACTGTCGTTCTGTGACGGTCAAATCAACACTCGCAGCTCCAACATTCACAAAATCATTGGCTTTAGCAGAAATAGTTATGCCGTCAGTTTCAGTCGGCAGCTCGCCTGCATTAAATGTAATTGCCGCGCTGCCATCTTTGTCAGTAACAGCAGAAACCGGTGACAAAGATCCACCGCGCAGGTCTTCGCTACTGAACTCAATAATCGTATCTTTCACCGGGTTACCAAAAGCATCCACAACAACTGCTGTTACAGTGCTTGAGTTGCCGGTAGCAACACTCGCGGGTGTGGCGTTTAAAGTAATTGCCGCCGGCTTGGTTGCAACAAACTCAACTTCATATTGCGAGGCCGGATCGGCGTCACCCGAGTCTGCAAAAGATACCGTCGCAGGACCAGCACTGTTGGAAGACAATTCTACCGATGCAATACCCTGTGCATTGGTCAGTACATCTATGCTGCTGGAACCCGCCGCACCAGTACCCGCTGCGCGAACTACCCCTGCAGTGGTTGAAAAGCGCATCAACTGACCGGCCACTACCAATCCGTTGCTGGTCCATTTGACAGCAAATGGCGAGAACTCACTGACCGGCATATTATCGTACGATCCCGGCACCACTGTTAACACATCTGCCGCAACCTGCAAGTCATGTTCTGCAGATATAGTGCTGTCAAGCGCCTCGACAATAACGGTATCCGAGCCCAATTCGCTACCAACGGTTATAGTAACTTTGCCATCTGAATCAGTCACTGCAGTTGCAGGCTCTATGGTGTTTCCGGAAGTAGTACTTATAGACAACACTTCGTTGGGGATAGGTTGCTCGTTACCAGCGACCAGCGTAATTTCAAGCTCAGCTTCATCACCACTTACCAGCGCCGTCGGTCCGGCAACGCTTATCTTGCTTCCCTCGGCGGTAATGAGCACATCACCAGACTGATCATCCAACACAGCGGTTACAACAATATCCTGATTTCGGTAGTCACCAGCGAGACTAAGCTCGGCTGTTGCCTGGCCAGCCTCGTTTGTAACACTGGATATGTTTTGCAACACGCCACCAGTAGATGAAAACAATACTTCTCTGTTGCCCAGAACCCGATTGTCTTCATCGGTAACAAGTGTTGTGATTCGCGCTACATCATTACCACCTGTTTCTATCACTGATTCATTACTTATTACCCGGATTCTAACCGGTGTTACCACCGCCTGAACATTTTCCGCAACCGGTAACTCAAAATTTTCCAGCGCCGTACCATCCAGTGCAATCGCACCTATCACATCAGCACCGGCTGATGTTGTCATGGTCACGTTCACAACACCCAGTGAATTGGTTACCCCGGAACTCTGGCTGAAAGAATTACCGGCCTGCGAAGTGAATTGAATGAGCTGATTTGGAATTGGCGTACCGGCACCGGAGAGCAAGGAAAACTCCAAGTTAGCTATATCGCCGATGATAAGATCTTCCGGGGCAGTCATTGTTATCGCTGAGCCTTGCGCAACAATTAACAACTCTGCGTTTATGGTTTGTGCAGTAGCGGAGACGGCAATAGTCTTATTAATGAAATCACCGGCAAGATTAAGCTCAGCTGTTGCAGCCCCGGTTTCATCCGTAATTGACTGTATGTTCTGAAGTACGCCACCATCACTGCCAAAGCTAACCTCATGGCCCGCAATGGCATTGTTCTGCGCATCCATGACTACCGCTTTAATAATAGCACTGGTGCTGTCACCGGTACTTAAAGCTGGGGGATCGCTGAATATGAGGATATTTGCAGCATCAACTGGAGGCTCTACGATCTCTGGAGTCTCCCCGTCAATCGCGGCACCGATATCAAGGCCAGATACATCCGGAACAGCAACCTCATCCGGATCACGGCTCGAACACCCACCTAGAAAGAGGGCTGCGACCATTAAAAGAGCTATAGTTTTTTTCATTGTTGTTCTCTTCGAACTCAAACAAACAGATATCTGGAAACCAGATGTGACTTAGTACTTACCAAAGTAATGATGAAAACCAATCCCCACCGCACTGGCAGCATCAGAGCCACCCATGTACGTGTACTCAACATTGAGGGCAGTTCGCTTAGTACCAAAGAGATTCACGCCGAACGCTGCCGCAATACCTGCGGTGTTATCAGCATCTACATCACCGCTATGTAGACGAATACCAGCACCGGCACTCGCATAAGCCATGATGTTTTCATTCCATGTGTAGTGGTAGCGCAACATGCCAGCTGCAAATCGTGATACCGGATCCTGAAACAAACTCGCTGGCTGATCTGAGCCAAGACCGACGCGAGCCTCAAGAGAGATGCCCCACTTAAAGAAGAAGCCCAACGTACCAGTCAAAGTGCCTACATCATCCCCTGCACCATCGACGCCGTCGATATCGGTGTTTCCAGCCTGCAGCCCGAGGTAGAAATTCTTCTTGTTAAAATCTTCGCGCGGGTTGAAGTCACGCAAATAATCGAGCGTGTTTGCATCCGCAGCACCACACGCTAACAGCAGCGCAACTGCCGCACTGGCCATTGTTTTTTTCATCGAATATCTCCGCTCTCGTTCTCTATTTTCTTGGGATCTTGGTAACCGTGGTGCAAGACCCGTCATCCATCTGATCTCAGCACATGCTCACAAACGCGTGCCTCTCCTATCGTCGACGGCAAGAGGCAGCGCAAACTTTAGATAAAAATTAAAAACAGGCAGATCGAGCCCATCTTATGAGTCTCTATGGCTCGGATTAGCCAAAAACCAGCACAATCCGCGGAAAAATCGTGCCAACCGTTAATTGATCGCAATGCTGTGTTTCACTATTGAGACTTATAATCTCGGCGCTAAACTCCGGACATAGAGCTTTTGAAACTCAGAATTCCTTATCTGCTGGCAGCACTTACTGCGGCAGCATCACTTTTCTACCTCGCAGATACACCCGGCCTGAAAGCCGCACCGCTGATCAATTTGAAGACCATTGCAGGCGAACCCGTCAATCTGGCGGTGCCTGACGGGAAAACCCGACTAATCACCTTCTGGGCACCGGATTGCCCGATCAGCGAGCGCAATATTCCGTCGATGAAGCGACTGCACGAGCGATTTGCAAATGATGCTTTCGAGGTCGTTGCGATAGCTATGCCCTACACCATTGAGTCCGATATTGACGCCCACATAGAGAAATACGATGTGGACTATCCGGTGGCGTTTGATAGTACTGGCGAAATGAGCAATGCGTTCCCGGGAGTGAGATTTACACCGACGACATTTTTGATTGATGGCAATGGCAGGATCGTTTGGAAGCACATTGGCAGGATAAAAGAGTTCGACGCTGAGGAGCTGGTTGTTGCAGCACTTCAACCGCAGCAGCTAGCTACGCGATAGGCTAGATAAGTATCAAGCAAAAGCCCTGACAGGCATCTACTTTGGAACGAATCTAAAGCGTCCATTGGTACGGGCGTTGCATGACGGGTTTAATTCGGTTAGTTCGGGCTCTACCGAGTGAAGGCTGACCAAGCGTATTCACTGCGACTGATAAGGCAGAACCCTTTCTATCTCAATGGTATATCCGGCCTCCGCCAGTTCACTGGTTGTCGTTTCAGTGCGAATCACCCCCACCGCTACAACCGGATCGTAGTTGTTCTTAATAGTGATCGTATTTTCTGCATTAGCATGAATGACCTGATTAGCAGGTGGCGGAGGTGTGTGAATACACGCACCGTAATAAGGCACCAGCAGAAATTCGCTAAGTTCGGTCTGGCCATCAAAATCCAGCGGCACGATATAACCCGGTATCTTGATTCTCTGGCCGTCAAGTGCTGCGACAGTTGGCGCATACGATAAGACCGTCTCTAACTCTTCAAGCTGTTTGTTTGACTCTTCACTGCCATCAAAGAGCTTATCGATCTCTTCCCGGGTCATGTCAGCCATGGGATTTTCCGGTGGTTCGAACCCTTCCGGCACCATATCTTCCCAATTAAGCTCGAGTGCATCAGAGGCGACCTCTTCAGGCTTATCAACCTTGCCCCACCAGGCATGACCCACAGTAAACCCGCCGATCAACAAAGTTATTGCGGCAGCTAACACACCGATTCGAAGCATTTGTTTTCTAGCCATAATGGTTACCTATCGAATTACTGCAGCGTCGCCGTCACCGGCGCTATAAACGCTGCGCCATACCATCAGCCACTGACTGCCGGTAGGCACGCCAGGCCGGCAGACAGCCTACTGCGACTCCGGCTACAAAAACCAGGAGCAGAATCATCAGATCGCGCACATCCGGCAAAGACAGGCTCATGTCGATGCCGAACCGGGCCTGCGCCCAGACAGACACAATCCCTACCACCAGATAATGTACCAACGTTCCAATCACGATACCGACTGCACTTAACAGGGCAGACTCAGCACACAACAGCCGGAAAATGTGACCAGGCCGCGCTCCGGAAGCGCGCAAAATTGCCATTTCCCGTCGACGCTCATTGAGACCCGCAAACAAAACTGAGACCAGATTAACCAGACCAGCGAGCAACACGAATGACGAAACCACTAACAACGCATTCTCAAAGACCCGCACCAGCGACCAAAGTTCCGTCATTGCAACACCAGGCAGTATCGCCAATAACGGCTCTTCACGGTAAGTATTGATAGCGCGTTGTTCACGAAATACCGTACCACGTGACTTCAATCCTACCAATGCGGCGGTCACCGCGTTTGGAGACAGGTCCATAGTTCTAATAGTGTCGGCATGGGTTCCTTCACCGGGTACTTTCATACCGCTTTGCCAATCGACATGCATTGCCTCAATACCCTCAAGGCTAACATGAAGGGTGTTATCAACCGGTGTGCCAGTGGGTGCCAGAATACCGCTGACTTTAAAAGGCTGATTATCATGCTCCACCAGCCCGACGTTGCCGGTACCGTGTGCCACAACCAGTGACTGCCCGATACCGTACTGCAACTGCTTCGCCACCGCGCTGCCGAGCACAACATCAAATACATCATCAAACTTTTCACCCTGCTCCATCACAAGAGATCGTTTGTTACCGTACTTGTAGCGATCAAAGTATTCTATGGAGGTACCAAGCACCCGAAAACCTTTGTGCGAGTCTCCGAGAGATAAAGGCACCAGCCAGTCTACTGCTTTGCGGGATTTAATATCTTCAATACTCTCCCAACTGATATTGTTGGTCGCGCTGCCCATGCGAAATACCGAATACAACAACAGCTGCACCGAACCGCTACGGGCACCAACAATCAAATCCGCACCTGATACTGTTTGCAGAAAACTCTCACGGGCATCACGCCGGATTTTATCAACCGATAAAATCAACGCCACGCTCATTGCAATCGCAATCACCGCAAGGCTTGCAGTCAGCGCGCGGTTGCGCAGGCTTTGAATTGCTATGTCGAGCATTAGTACGCCGTTTCAACGCTTAACGAAGCATGATTGATCTCTGCAAGTGACAGAGAACGATCAAACAAATGCTTCAGAGACTCATCATGACTGACAAACAACAAACTTGACTGTGATCGATCAAGCTCAGCAAACAGAAGGTCCAGAAAAGCCACTCTGGCTTGTGTGTCGAGTGATGATGTCGGTTCATCGGCTATGAGTAAGGGCGGCTGCCCCATTAATGCTCTTGCAACAGCAACTCTTTGTTGTTGACCAACACTGAGCTGCATGGTCTTGCGCGAGTTGAACAGCGAATCCGGCAGCCGCATCGCTTCGAGTAATCTGATCGCCTCTGATCGCAATGATCCACCAGAAGACACTACTGCATTTCGTTTTACGCTGGAGAATCTGCAAGGCAGCGTGACGTTATCTACCACGCTCATAAATGGCAGCAGGTTGAACTGTTGAAATACCAGACCGATGTTATCAGCGCGAAACTGATCAGAAGCCACGCCACTTAACTGTTGTATATCGGTGTTATTAACCCGAATAGTCCCGGACTGAGGCTTCAATATTGCCGCAATTACACTCAATAAAGTGCTTTTACCTGATCCGGAGGGACCATATAAAAACAACCTTTCGCCACGCCTCAGATTAAAACTCTCAATATCGAGGGTAGGCTGTGCTGGCTCTTGAGTTGATTGTGATGCCCAGCTGAACCGGACATCACTCAAACTCACCATGTGGTCTGCATTGCTCACAACTCAGCACACCGCATCATAAAAAACACTAGCGAACCCCGGAGAGATCCAGAGTTGTATTCGATGGAATTAGTTCATCACCAGCCTGACCGGAGGGACCCGCAGCCTGGTAGTCAATTTCACTAAAACCGTCGAACAGATCGAACAACCTGATTTCAACAGACTCGAGTTCGTCTGGATTTTCACAGTCAAATGAATACATCGCCAAAACTTCCGAGTGAGTTTCTTCATCACCATGGTCGTCATGGTCAGCGTGTTCTTCATCTTTGTGCTCATGCTCTTCGTCTTTTGCATGCTCGTCATGTTCATGCTCGCCATGCTCTTTTTCTTCATGATCATGGTCTTCTTCATGATCATGCTCCGCGCCTAAATCCAGCGAGCTCTCTACCGATGCCGTACCTACCTGACAACCAGCACTACTATTAAACGAAAGAATGTTATTCGGATCAGCCAGTGTATCCATTGCACCATCAACAGCACTGTGCTGGCTTTCTGTTGTAGGACTGTGCTCAAAACCAACAAGGTTATTCCACGGGCTTTCGAGCTCTACGAAAACCGTCGCACCATCAATAACAACATTGATATTCGCAGCCCCGTGCTCGTGACTGTCGAGATCTCTTTCTGTATTCGCCAACGCCACAGTCTGTGCACAACAGACACATGTACCAGCCAATATTAGCGAACGTGTAACTGCAGACAAAAGACCAACATTCCGGTTGGTATTCGACCCATAAAGTTTCATTTTAAAGTCCCTCAAAAGAATACGTGAATTAATAAAAGGAGTATGGCACAGGCATAACATTCCGCGACGCCCGCTGGATTGGCCAGTACGCCTACTTTACCGGTTTGAATGAAATGATACAATGTATCATTATCAACCGAGTGCCAGTCAACTCGCACCGATGACACAGACGCGCTCGCAGAGACTAATTTTGGAGGGAATGATGATGTAGGTTTTAATAGGGCGTTCGGTGCCGGAGCAAGGCACTGGAAAATTTAACTGAAATCAGCGGTAAATTAGCAACCGCTACACTGATTTATCAGATGCCACGTCAGCGTTCAGATAAGGCTCTAATTCTTCCAGCGCCCCGCGATAGACATCACGCTTAAAGAAGATAACCTTCTGCATTGGCAGCCAGTAGTCAACCCAGCGCCAGCGATCAAACTCCGGGTGATCACTTTTATCCAGCTGCACGTTTGACTCATCACCTACCAGGCGCAACATGTACCAGATTTGCTTCTGGCCGATGCACAGCGGGCTTTGATGTTTGCGGATGTATCTTGACGGCAGGCGGTAGCGCAACCAGTTGCGCGTGCAGCCCATGATTTTGACGTCATCCTGACCCAGACCGGTCTCTTCATCGAGCTCCCGGTACATGGCCTGCTCCGGCGTCTCCTCCCGTTTGATTCCACCCTGAGGAAACTGCCAGGAATCTTTGCCGGCTCGACGCGCCCAGAAAACCATCCCCTGGCTATTGCTGAGGACAATTCCTACATTGGGTCTGAAGCCGTCGGTGTCGATCATTGCCGGATCTGGAACATTCTCTTTTGATTTGATTCTTCCATATTATTCGGGCAGCTTCAATCGACCTGAAGCGCAACTTTTAAACATCTCTGGCAAACTCTTATATCACTGCCAGCAAACCTCACGCTTTTGGCAGGGTAACGCCCCGCTGCCCCTGATACTTTCCGGCGCGATCAGCATAGCTTGTCTCGCATACGTCGTCTGATTCAAAGAAAAGCATCTGCGCGACGCCTTCATTGGCATAAATTTTTGCCGGCAGCGGTGTGGTGTTGGAAAACTCCAGCGTGACATGACCTTCCCACTCCGGCTCGAGTGGTGTCACATTCACAATGATGCCACAGCGCGCATAAGTCGATTTGCCAAGACACACTGTCAGCACGCTGCGCGGAATCCGGAAGTATTCAATTGTTCGTGCCAGCGCGAAAGAGTTCGGCGGAATAATACAAACATCACTTTGCACATCGACGAAGCTGTCGGTATCGAAGTTCTTTGGATCAACCACCGCATGATTGATATTAGTGAATATTTTGAATTCATCAGAGCACCGAACGTCGTAGCCATAGCTTGACGTACCATAAGAGATAATCCGTCCGGCATCCGAATCACGCACCTGCCCTGATTCGAACGGTTCGATCATACCGTGCTGCTGAGACATCTCACGAATCCAGCGATCAGACTTTATAGCCATGTGTCTCTGCGCTCAGGTTGACTGGATAACAATATTCGGAAATTTGGCGCTGTAATCCTTGGCACGACCGGCCAGAGAAGCGGCCGCTTTGCGAGCGATATCTCTATAGCTTTCAGCAATAGCACCTTCCGGATCACTGACCACAGATGGCTTGCCACCGTCGACCTGCACGCGAATGGAAATATCGAGCGGGACCGAACCGAGGAGCTTGATGTCATAGTCTTTTGCCATCGCCTCACCTCCACCCTGGCCGAAGATGTGCTCTTCGTGACCACACTGGCTACAGATATGCGTGCTCATGTTTTCAACGATGCCTAAAATCGGCACTTCAACTTTCTCAAACATCTTCAGGCCTTTGCGGGCATCAAGTAACGCAATGTCCTGTGGTGTGGTGACAATAATCGCCCCACTGACCGGCACTTTTTGAGACAAAGTAAGCTGCGTGTCTCCGGTGCCTGGTGGCAAATCAATCACAAGATAATCAAGATCATCCCAGTTCGTATCGTTGAGTAACTGCTCCAGCGCCTGAGTCACCATCGGACCACGCCAGATCATCGGTGATTCTTCATCAATCAAATAACCAATCGACATCGTCTCGATACCATAGTTACACATCGGCTCTATGGACTTGCCATCGGTCGACTCCGGCTTTCCGCTCAGACCCATCATACGCGGCTGACTCGGGCCATAAATATCCGCATCAAGCAGTCCGACCTTTGCACCTTCGGCCGACAATGCCAGCGCCAGATTCACTGAAGTAGTCGATTTACCCACCCCACCCTTACCGGAGGCCACGGCAATAATGTTCTTCACATTTTCAAGACGCTTCACACCATGCTGCACGGAATGCGGGGTGATTTTGATGCTGGCCTCAACGTACATGTCGGTCACGCCATCAACAGATTTGGCAAGATCAGTCAGCTCATCGACCAGCTCCGGCAGATAACCCTGACACGGGTAACCCATCTGTAGCTTCACCGATACCTCACCGCCTTCGATCAACACATCGCGCACGACCTTGTCTGCACCGAGGGTACGCCCGGTGTACTTATCGGTATGTGCCGAAAGCACCTTCTCAACCGCCGTCTTATCTACGCTAGCCACATCGGCCTCTCATTCAAAAGTATCGATGCAGCAATAATACACCGTACCGGTCGCCGTGCCGAAGTATCCTCCAAAGAATCGATCACAGGTGAGAATCGATCACACCCACTGAACCAAACACGCAAAGCGCTTATACTTAAGAGACATCCCCGACCTTTGCCTCACGGCCACGCAAATGACAGCACCCGATAAACGCGACATCCTGGTCACCAGTGCCCTGCCCTACGCCAACGGCTCGATTCATATCGGCCATATGGTCGAGTACATTCAAACAGACATCTGGACCCGCTTTCAAAGACTGCGCGGCCACAATGTCACCTGGGTCTGGGCCGATGACGCGCACGGCACGCCGATCATGATGAGTGCCCGTAACAACAACACCACCCCGGAAGCCCTGATCGCTGCAATGAAACAAGAGCACGAACAGGATTTTATCGATTTTCAACTCAGCTTTGACAACTTCCATACGACACATTCAGATGAAAACAAGGACTGCGTCGAGACAATTTACCAGCGACTTTTTGAGGGAGGCCATATTGTCGTCAGAACGATCGAACAGTTGTTTGATCCGGAAGCTTCTATGTTCCTCCCAGACCGGTTTGTCACAGGTACCTGCCCGAAGTGTAAAACCGAAGATCAATACGGGGATGCCTGTGAGAGTTGCGGCACCACTTACGACGCTACTGAATTGTTGAACCCGAAGTCTGTGGTTTCCGGTGCAACCCCGGTCACCAAAGATTCGGAACAGTACTTTTTTAAAATAGATAACTTCGGCGCAATGCTTCGCCAGTGGACCAGCGGTGATCACATACAGCCGGAGATGCGCAATAAAATTCAGGAGTGGTTTGAAGGCGGTTTAAAAGACTGGGATATCTCCCGCAACGAACCGTACTGGGGCTTTGAGATACCCAATGCGCCGGGCAAGTATTTTTACGTCTGGATGGATGCACCGATCGGCTACATGGCAAGTCATCTTCATCTGCTTAAAGGAGACAAAGACGCATTAGATAAGTACTGGGGCAAAGACTCAACCGCGGAACTGGTGCATTTCATTGGCATTGATATCGCGCGCTTTCACACACTATGCTGGCCTGCAATGCTTGAGGGCGCAGGATTCAGAAAGCCAACCGCTGTGCATTGCCATGGCTTTCTGATGGTAGACGGTGCCAAGATGTCTAAATCACGCGGCACTTTTATCAAAGCACGTACTTACCTTGACCATCTGCAGCCAGACTATCTACGCTACTACTATGCAGCCAAGCTGAATCACAAGGTAGAAAACCTTGACCTTAATCTTCAAGACTTTGTTGCAAGGGTAAATTCAGATCTGGTAGGTAAGATTGTAAACATCGCCAGTCGCTGTGCAGGCTTTATCTATAAGAACTTCGATGCAACGCTTGCATCCCGGCTTCCAGACAACACGCTGTTTCAGGAATCAAAAGATGCAGCACCTTCGATCGCCGAAGCATTCGAGAACCGTGAATACAGCCGTGCGATTCGCGAAATTATTGAACAGGCAGATAAGGCCAATCAATTCATTGCAGACAAAGAACCGTGGACGTTAATCAAAAAGGAAGATCAGCAACAGGAAGTACAGGAGATCTGCACACTCGGTCTTAATCTATTCAAAAACCTGGTGATCTATCTCAAACCGGTGGTACCGGATATCGCAAAGCAGACAGAGGCATTCCTGAATCACGATGAATTTATGTGGTGTGATCTTGATTCACCACTGCTTGGCCATAAAATTAATAAGTTCAAGCCTATGATCACACGACTCGAATCAAAATCTATTGATGCAATTGTTGAAGCTTCAAGAGAAGACCTTAAAGCATCTAAAGCCGCAGCAACCACAGCTCAGCTGGCCGGACCATTGGCAGATGATCCGATAAGCAACGAAATAAGCTTCGATGACTTTGCAAAAGTTGATCTGCGGGTTGCCACTATTGTCGCGGCAGATCATGTTGAAGGTGCAGATAAACTATTGCAGCTAACGCTTGATCTGGGTGGTGAACAGCGCAATGTATTTGCAGGCATCAAGTCAGCCTATGATCCCTCAACGCTTGTTGGCAGACAAACCGTGATGGTAGCGAACCTGGCACCGCGCAAGATGCGCTTTGGACTGTCTGAAGGCATGGTACTCGCCGCGGGCCCGGGTGGTTCAGATCTTTTTATACTGTCACCGGATGATGGTGCGCAAGCCGGGATGCGGGTTAAGTAAACCGTGCAGGAAATTCTGCTGATACTAGCCGGTACTATTCTGGTGAATAATTTTGTACTGGTGAACTTCCTCGGCCTGTGTCCGTTTATGGGCGTATCACGCAAACTTGATACCGCACTTTGCATGGGGCTGGCCACCACATTTGTTTTAACGCTTGCGTCGGTTTGCAGTTATTCATTCAACCTCTGGGTACTGGAACCACTGGACCTTGAGTATTTAAGACTCATTTCGTTCATAGTGATTATTGCGGGGCTGGTTCAACTCACAGAGCTTTTTATCAGAAAAACCAGCCCGTTGTTACATAGCGTGCTGGGTATCTTTCTTCCGCTTATCACCACCAACTGCGCGGTGCTCGGTGTGGCATTGTTGAGCATCAGAACCAATACGTCTTTTATCAGCGCAGCCTTCTATGGCTTCGGTGCTTCACTGGGGTTCACGCTGGTACTGATTCTATTCTCTGCAATGCGGGAACGTATAGATGCAGCAGATGTTCCCCGACCTTTTAAGGGCAGCGCCATCGCACTGATCAGTGCAGGCTTTATGTCACTCGCCTTTATGGGTTTCAGCGGTATGAATTGATGACCGGTGTATTTGTCATCACTCTCCTGGCTCTGTTACTTGGTGCAGCGCTTGGCGCTGCCGCCGGCAGACTACAATCAGACGAAGAGTCTCTGGTAGACAAGATCAATCTGTTGTTACCACAAACGCAATGCGCACAATGTGGTTACCCTGGGTGCAGACCTTATGCTGCAGCAATTGCAGACAATGCTGCCGACATTAATCAATGTCCACCGGGGGGTGAGGCTACAGTTACTGCACTGGCCGGGCTTCTAAATAGAAAGATTATTCCATTAAACCCCGAGTTCGGTGTTGAGTCTCCTCCCGAAGTTGCAGTGATAAGAGAACATGAGTGTATTGGCTGCACTCTGTGCATTAAAGCCTGTCCGGTTGATGCGATTGTGGGTGCTGCCAAGCTGATGCACACCGTCATTGAAGATCACTGCACCGGTTGCGAATTATGCATTCCACCCTGCCCGGTGGACTGCATTGATCTGGTACCTCTGTGATGCCTGATACTCAGGCGCATCAACAGCATTCAGTACGTGGAGGGTTGTATATTGACCCGCTTCCTTTTGGTGAGATTGAGGTCGCGCCCCTTCCAGCAATCGCTCATATTCCCGTTGACGCAAAATCAGAAATTTCCGTCTCTGTCGGCGATACTGTGCTCACAGGTCAGCCGGTCACAACGTGCAATGATCAAATTGTTGCAAACCATGCATCTGTTTCCGGCAGAGTAATCAGCATCACCCAAAACACAGTGTCAATTCAATCAGACCAGCTGGATACGCCTTATCTTTGCAAAGTTCAGTCACTTCACAATAAGAACGACTATCAACAGTTATTCCGATCCATGGGACTCGTCGGTCTGGGTGGTGCTGCATTTCCAGTAGATAAAAAACTCAATTCTCTTGAGCCGACAACACTGCTTATCAATGCAGCCGAATGTGACCCTGCGATCTATTGCGATGAAGCACTGATGCAGGAGCGATCTGCAAAAGTTATTCAAGGCATTGAAATAGCCATTGTAGCTTCCGGCGCTAAAAAATGCATCATCGGCATTGAAGACAATAAGTCAAAAGCGCTTGAGCAAATGAAGGCGCATCTACCCGATCATATGAAGCTGATCTGTGTACCTGCCATCTACCCGAGCGGTGCCGAGAAAACCTTGCTGCGACTCTGCACCGGTAAAACCGGCGCTCTTAAAGAAAACGATACAATATGTTTTAACGTCGCCACTTGTTACGCAATGTACCAGGCGGTCAGTAAATCCAGGCCTCTAATCTCACGCATTGTCACGATAGTTGAGAATGCTCGAGTAAGAAACCTTGAAGTGCGCATTGGCACCCCTGTTAAAGAATTGCTGACACCATTGGAAAGATCAACTTCAGTAGTCTGTGGTGGGCGAATGATGGGCCGGGTTGTCACTCAGGATCATTGTGTCGACAAACGTACCAATAGCATTCTGCTACACACAGACAATCACCCAGCTGCAACACCATGCATCAGATGCGGAGCCTGTGAAGAAGTTTGCCCAGAGAGTCTGCTACCACAGCATCTCTACTGGCATGCCACCACACCGGACACAGCAAAACTGCAGGAACTCAAACTGGATCAATGCATTGAATGCGGCTGCTGTGATGCAGTGTGCCCAAGCCACATTCCCTTGGCAGGCCTGTTCAATAGCGCCAAACGAACAATAGAAAAGGAAGAAACAGAGCAACACAAAGCCGCGCTTGCAAAGTACCGATACGAAAAACATCTAGCCAGGCAAAGTGAAAAAACCGTCAGGCAGCGCAAGCAGCTGGACTCAAAAACCGAAATTCTCAAAACAACAAATGCTGACAACGAGGCTAAAAAGGCCCTGATCGCAAAAGCGTTGCAACGTAAGAAGAACAAGAGAGCTGTTGAAACCGATAAAAAATCAGATCGGGACTCAACGCTGTGAATCAATTTACCAGCATCCAAAGCCCCTTATCAGTTTCACAAACCATGAAGCTGGTGCTGTTAGCGCTGTTACCCGGAACACTCGTGTTCACCTACTTAAACGGCTGGGGTGCGATCATCAATATCGTCCTTTCTGTGATCAGTGCGCTTATATTTGAAGCCGTGGCGCAAAAGCTCCGCAGTCGAACTATCACCACAGCACTCTCTGACTTCTCTGCGGTTGTCACTGCAATTCTTATCGCGCTTTGTCTGCCACCACTGATTCCCTGGTGGATACCAGTGCTCGCTACCGGCTTTTCGATACTGCTAGCCAAACATGCCTTCGGAGGCATCGGCAACAATATATTTAACCCGGCCATGGTTGGCTACGCCATAGTATTGATCAGTTTCCCTGCTGATCTCAGTTTGTGGTTACAGCAACCTGTTGGCGGTTCGGTGTCATTCAATGAGGCAATCGGCGCTGTATTTCGAGGTGGACTCACCGTGTTACCGAACTGGGATGTGCTTACCGGCGCTACCGCGCTGGATCAACACAGAACACTCGTGCTACAAGACAGCGCGCTGGCTGAAATAGAATCCCAAACGAAGGGCCTTTTTGCAGTAGCTAACAGCGAGTGGTTAAATCTCGCCTACCTGGTGGGTGGCCTGTGGATGTTTAAGAAGCGCGTGATCAACTGGCACATACCGGTGAGCTTTTTGGGTACCTTGTTGCTCGCAATGGCGCTGCACAAGTTGCTCAGCGATTCACCACTATCGCTATCCGTTAATCTGTTTGGTGGTGCTACGATGCTAGGTGCATTCTTTATCGCCACCGACCCGGTATCGGCTGCAGCGAGCGTGAGAGGTCGTATCATATTCGGTGCGATGACCGGATTGCTGGTTTATTTAATTCGCGTTTACGGTGCTTACCCGGACAGTATAGCTTTCGCGATTTTACTGGCTAACTGCACAGTGCCAGCCATAGACCGGCTGGATATCTGGTTAAACAGGCCTGGTAATGGACAGTAGCAAGCTGTTACTTTCCCACAAGCATGGTATTGTACTGGCTTGCTTTGCACTTGTGACTACCCTGGTTCTGGCAACCACTCAGTGCGCCACGAGCAATCGTATCCAACGAAACGAAGAGCTACGGATACAAAATACACTGACTGAGATTTTGCCTCCACAGATTTACGATCTGCCGCTGCAACAAAATGCAGTTGAATTTCTTGATTTAACAGCAAATAAAAATCGCACTTGCTACATCGCAACGCTTGATGGCAGGTTCAGCGGCGTTGTGATTACCGCTACTGCAGCTGATGGTTACTCGGGTGATATAGAAATGCTCGTCGGCATCATGGCGGATGGCACAGTCAGCGGTGTTCGAGTCACCAAACACAGCGAAACCCCGGGGCTCGGTGACGCGATTGAGTTACAGCGCTCAGACTGGATAAAAGGCTTTGACGGTAAGAACCTGACAACCCCGGTTGAATCACGCTGGACCGTAAAAAAGCAACAAGGCGAGTTTGATCAGTTCACTGGTGCTACCATAACACCACGCGCCGTTGTAAAAGAAGTGAAGAATACGCTGCTCTTTTTCGAGTCAGTAAAACCGCAACTCCTCAACTATGAATGAAACCGTGAGCAGTTTAGGCAACACCGGCAGCGCGCAAGCGAATCACTGGAAAAAATTACTTGGCGACGGCTTGTGGCACAACAACCCGGCAACCGTGCAATTGCTTGGTCTGTGTCCGCTGCTCGCGGTTAGCAATACAACTATCAATGGCCTGAGTCTGGGGATCGCTACCGCATTTACCGTCTTGCTTTCGAATATATTGGTATCTGCAACAAAACGCTTTTTAGTACCGGAGATACGCATACCCACGTATGTGATCATTATTAGTGGCATTGTGACTATTGTCGGCTTATTGATGAACGCCTTCGCCCATGACATGTATCTGCGGCTGGGTATTTTTATACCACTGATCATCACCAACTGTGCAATTCTGGCACGAGCTGAAGCATTTGCATCAAGAAACCCGGTTTTCGAATCAGCCATTGACGGAATCGCGACAGGTGCCGGTTTTGCTGCGGTACTCATTGCACTAGGTGCGATCCGCGAGCTGATAGGTCACGGCACGCTGTTGGCGGATGCACATTTACTTTTTGGTACATCACCACTGCCGCCACTGATTGATCTCGGTGAACACTACCGCGGACTATTGATTGCCATTCTGCCACCGGGAGCATTCGTACTGTTCGGATTATTACTGGTACTAAAAAACCTTTGCACACAAGAAAAAGACCGGCAATGATATTTTCACAAGACCGCACAAAGTTGCGTCAGCAATATCTTGATGTCTGGCAAAAAGCCAATAGGCGCGAGAAACTCGAACCACTTGAAGAACTGATTGCAGACGTTATTCGTGATCATCCCGAATACCATCCATTGCTCGCCAACGAGGATGCCGCGATAAGCTCTGAGTTTTATCCTGAACACGGAACCACCAATCCCTTTCTGCATATGGGTATGCACATCGCCTTACGTGAGCAAGTGGCAACCGATCGACCGTCTGGAATTGCAGACCTGACTCGCAAACTATTGCTCAGATACCGCGACAGCCATGAAATGGAGCATCACATGATGGAGCCATTAGGGAAGGTGCTGTGGCAGGCACAGAGAGACCAAACCGAACCGGATCAACAGGAATACATGGAGTTACTTCAATCGCTGGTTAAAACCCGGAGCTAAGACCTATGGTTCACCAGCTGTTACCACTTCTTTCATAAAACCGCCGCATTACTAATGGCAGGATATACATCGGCAATTGCCAGACACCAAGATAGATAAAGAAGTCTTCCCCAAGCGAGGGGCCCGCAATAGCGGCTATCATCCCCATATTCCGGTAGGAACACAGCAACGCACCGGTAGTCGCATCACGTGTACCGAGGAAATATAGCGCTGCTACGGTAAGCAATTGCACAAAGATACTGACACCAAAAGCCAATCCTAAGTAGGAAAGTAAGCGCCCAGTGTCATCCAGCATCATTGCGCCAACACCATCCATCACAGACAGGCCGAAAAAGACCAATAGCACCAACGTTATCCTCGGCATGATCTGCTGCAATTTAAAATCAGTTTCCACACTAATCAATTTACGCAATACCCAGGCACAGAGAATGGGCAGAAAAATAAATGCAACGATACGCAAACCATAGTTATATAAATTTATCGTCGTTTGAGCCCCAGCCATGAGGTGCAGAAAAACATACAACGGCAACGGCATCAGGACAGCGCCCGCCAAACCAACCACTAGAGACAATGCACTATTCAGGTTGAACAAGCGGCAGAGAGCCGTGGTTGCAGTGATAGAACCCGCACACATCGAAACCACAGCAAATAGATGTAACTGCGGCGACAGAAACGGCTTTAAGAAAAAATAAAAGATTAACGGCAATAACACCAATTGCCAGCACAGCATTATCCAGCTGGTTCGACCTTTAAGCGCTGCTTGCGCTGCATCCTTGAAACTCACCTGTAAAACAGCAGAGAGAAAAAGTAGAAAAATTATCGGTAACAGGAAAGGCTTAAAAAATGCCGCAACCGGTGGCAAAGCAATACCGATTAATATTGACGCTGCCAGTAACGTCAGCTGCCAACCCTTACTCAACGAACACTTCCGCTACAGCTCTCGTATAGCCACACGACTCAGGAAAATTCTATCTTTGATTGCCGCCAGTATTGATCCAGAACTTCGGCACTGGTTCCGGACATCTCGCAGCCATCTGCTCTTACTGCTTTTTCTACATGCTTGAATCGCGCTTCGAACTTTGCGGTTGCTTTCTTCAGTGCAAGCTCCGGATCTACTTTCATATGCCTTGCAACATTGGTCACAGAGAACAGCAGATCGCCAAGTTCATCTTCAATGGCAGCATGCTCACGGCTTGCTGCGGCCCGCCACAACTCATTCAGTTCTTCATCAAGCTTATCCATCACCGGGGTTAATTCATCCCAGTCAAACCCCACTCGTGCAGCGCGCTTTTGAATTTTTTCAGCACGCGTTAACGCTGGCAGAGCGATCGCCACACCATCCAGAGCAGATAATAATTCCGCAGACTTACCTTCACGTTCCTTCTGCTTGAGTGACTCCCAGTGGGCTTTTTGCTGTTCTACGGTATCGAACTTTGTATCACCGAACACATGCGGGTGACGATCAATCATCTTTTGCGCAATGCCTTGCGCTACATCTTCAAATTCAAACAGGTTCAGATCTTTAGCCATCTGTGCATGAAACACCACTTGCAACAAGAGGTCACCCAACTCTTCACGCAACGCCGACATATCATCGCGTTCGATTGCATCGGCGACTTCATAAGCTTCTTCAATGGTGTAGGGTGAGATAGTTTGGAACGATTGTTCGATGTCCCACGGACACCCGGATTCGGGATCCCGGAGCCGGGCCATCACATCAAGCAATGCGCCCATGTTCGGCAACGCAGATTTTTCAGCAGTCATAGCAAACCAGTATCAAACGAGAGCCGTCAGTCTACCGTGCCGGGGAAAGTAATGCAGTGGTCCAGCTTGAGCTGGACCGAAACAGCAGAAACCTTAGCCGATCTATGAGCGACTAGTTGCCGATTTAGAATTGCAACCGGATACCAAGATGGACGTTGTCATCCAGCTCAAGCGTCATGTGAGAATCGTCTTCAACTTCCAGCAGCCTATAGCCAATAAACGCCTTTGCAGCAGGAACGATCTCAAGACTGACTCTTGCAGAAATTTCAAGCAGCGAATCGGTATCACCGAAAGTCGTGATACCCGGGGTAAAAAACGCCTCCACTTTTAAGTCGATTGGGTTGTATCTGGCAGGGTTCTGAATTTTGATTCCACCCCCTACGGCCAGCGCGCCAACATCAGTATCGTTTTGCTTTACTTGTCCGGCAAACGCCTTGACACCGAACTCCAGCTGATAAGGCACCCGGGTATTGGTTTGCGTGCCAACAGCGATCAATTTGGCGTGACCGACAACATCGTCGAGCTCGTTATAAAATACACCCAGCGATAGCAGTCCGGTGGACTCGAGCTGACCACCACGTGAACCACGAGTGAATTTCCGCACTGGGGAGAGATACTCGATATTCGCGCTTTCATTACTGAGCGAGAGATCAAGACCCGAAGCACGGGTGCTGGTTGAAAGTAAAAAACCCAGAACGATGATTGGTAATAGTGTGCGCATGGCGTTTCCGTTAAGTAGATACCTTCACTGCCTGCCGTGGATCCGATCACACAACTGATCTGATACAGGCAGCGCAGCTTCAAGGAAAGCGGTTTACAAAAGAAGCGGTGGGCAAACTCCTGCCCAAGTTCGTATCGTACCCGAGACAATTCAAAACTGAAACGCTACATATAAGGCCGACTCCATACAATTCAGACAGCCATAAGTCTCTACCGCCTGAAAGTCCGGTATTTGCAGCTTTAATACATTGCTCAACACGATTCCGGTAACTCGAGTCAATGACCGGCACTGGTTACAGACTGGTAAATCTCAACCGGACAGATATAACTGGCAATTGTTTTATCAGGCGAACCAGTCAGCGCTACTCAAAATGCACTTCATGGGCGAGCATCACGTCGTTTGAGAATACAAACTTACCAGATACCCTGGCACCGTCGAGCACCCGCGGCAGCCAGATTCGATCATCTGCCCACATCTCACCATAGGGAATCTCTGACCGCTTGAACCAGATTGGAATTGCCTCGTCAGTCTCTGTTGGTTCACCGTCAAAGCTGCTACTGACGAATACATGAACATGTATTGAGTAGTCATCGGTAAACTGAAATCGGAGCTCACCACAGGGCGTCGTGTCCAGCACTGATATACACAGCTCTTCGCGCACTTCTCGTAACGCACACTGTCGTGGCGTTTCTCCCGCTTCAAGCTTGCCACCAGGGCCGTTTATCTTACCGGCACCGAGGCCGCGTTTCTTGCGAATTAACAGTACTTCGTCATCACGCAGCACAAACAAGAGTGTCGCAATATCTTTTGCAACCCAGGACTCATCCATCTGCTCGACTGTGAGGATATTCGCCATCGCTTTACCATTCGTGTTTACGTGCCGGATGTTATTTGCAATCAGCAGTTCATCCAGTGGTAAAGATAGTACCTGCAATACCTGTATTTCACACGCCTGTCGGTTTCGGTTCTCCTACCTGCTGATGTGGCCGCTTGATGTGTCGACAGGCAATAGGCACTATTTACCAGTTCTTCAACCGGCACTACACCATGTCCAACGACGTTATTCAGTTCCTGCAACAACGGCGCTCAGTCGTTACCAAAAAAATGCTTCCTGAAGCACCGACAGATTCAGACCTCGAGCAGATCATCTCGTGTGGCCTGAGGGTACCTGATCATGCAAATGTACAACCGTGGAAATTAGTCGTTATACAAGGGGATGCACGCAAACAGTTTGATGAAGAGGTCATCCTGAAAGCCGCTTTGGCATCCAGCAACGAACCGCTCAGTGAGGCAGTAGTGCAACTCGAATCACAACGAATGCAACGCAGCGGTACAGTGATAGCGGTGCTGTGCAGCTTTGTGCTGCCACACAAAATACCGGTTTGGGAACAACAACTGTCAGCAGGTGCAGTGTGTTCACATCTTCTCATCGCCGCACAGTCACTGGACTATGCGGCACAGTGGATCACGGAATGGCCCGCTTATGATCCATTGGTCATTACTGCACTCGGCGGGGATCCGGCCTCTGATCGGATCGCCGGTTTTATTCATATTGGCAAAAAGCAGGACCAACCGGACGAACGCAAGCGCCCCGTGCGCGAGGAAAAGGTGAGCTACTGGCACGGGATAGCTTGAGCAAATCATAAAGTTAGCCCGTTCCATGATCCATGGTCGGGTTCACCGCATCCCCTCAGAATGCCATTCCGGGCATTACCCGTCAGTCACACTCCCACTATTTGCGTAACTAGTTAAAAATTGTGTCCTAAGCTCTTTCTCGAACACAGAAACCGGCCGCTACCACTGGCCGGTCCAACGTTTAATGAGCCCAAGGTGCGACAAGAATGATCAGAGCCCGAATTTCAATTGCCGCCGTCGCCTTAGCGACTGCATTGATTTCGCCCGTTTCCCATGCCCAAACCCCATCATGCCAGTCTGCAAGCAGTGACCCTGACGGCGATGGTTGGGGCTGGGAAAACTCAAGATCTTGCCTGGTATCTGGCAGCACAGCCGCGGCGTCTACAACGAGCACCGTTACAGCTCAGCCCACCTCTTCAGGCACACCTGTTTGCCAGAGCACCGATTCTGACCAGGACGGTGATGGCTGGGGCTGGGAAAACAACGCAAGTTGTGTTGTCACCGTGACAACTCAAGCCGGGAACACAAGCGAGCCGTCAACCAGCACGCCGCCGGTCACTTCTGCACCAGCCACACCCGCTGCTCCAGCAGCACCCTCTGGGACACCCGTCTGCACGAGTGCAGACGCTGATCCCGACGGTGATGGCTGGGGCTGGGAAAACCATGCCAGTTGCCTTGTCACCGTTACCACACAAGCGGCAACAAGTGGCATTCCGACAGAGGCTGAACCCGAACCAACCTCGGATATCATCAACGGCCTCTATCTAGGTAGAACCGCAATATGTTCGAGCCCTTCTTCAGATATCGATGGTGATGGCTGGGGGTTTGAGTATCACGTGAGCTGTAAAGTAGTGGAAGGATATGTTGCACCGGGTTCGACGCCCGAAGTTGCACCACAAGGTAACAACGCAAATTCAAAAGTCGGTATTGTCTACGAACAGGACTTCGCCAGCTCCGCTGAAGGCCTGTATCAGGCTGATCAGCTAAACAGCGACTGGCAATCACCGCATTGGCATCTCGGTTTCGATCAGGGCCGCGTCAGTATCGTGGATAC
Organism: uncultured Granulosicoccaceae bacterium; assembly: GCA_937998875.1. Taxonomy (GTDB): domain Bacteria; phylum Pseudomonadota; class Gammaproteobacteria; order Granulosicoccales; family Granulosicoccaceae. Next base: position 25,944 of record CALLBO010000028.1, on the reverse strand, counting down.
CGGCGACGGTCACGGCAACGCGATGCAAGTCACCTATCCAGCCGGACGCTACGGCGCGGGTGGTGCAAGCGCGTTTCTGTCAGATGTTCAGTTCGGTATGGGACTGCCCAAAACCTATGAAGAACTTTACGTCGCTTATGACATCCGGTTTGCAGAGGGGTTTGACTTTGTCAGAGGCGGCAAATTACCGGGACTCTGTGGCGCAGACGTAACGCAGGCAACCAGCACGGGATGCAACACCGGTGGTGGTTACCCGACAGGCTATGACGGCTGGAGTGCACGTGGCATGTGGCGCGAAGATGGGGCACTTGAAAACTATATTTATCACGCGTCACAGCGCAACTACTATGGCGATAGTGAGTTCTGGAACGTCAGTGCCACACCGGGTGAATGGCATCGCGTTGAGCACCGCGTTGTATTGAACACCCCGGGGCTCAGGAACGGTATTATGGAAGCCTGGTTTGACGGCACAAAAGTGCTTTCTGTAAATAACCTTGAGTTTCGTAAAACAAATAACATTGGCATCAACCTGTTTTACTTCAGCACATTCTTTGGTGGCAATGATGCAAGCTGGGCACCTTCGACTGAACAGACGATGAATTTTGATAACTTTGTTTTGTCGACCAGCAAAATCGACTAGCGGTTAATCCTGCAGTGCGGTTAACGAGCCCGGTGCTGACCTCACCGGGCTTTTTTATTGCTGCCTCTTCCAGTTAAAGGTTGCTACAAGAATTATCAGTGCCGTCAGGAAAAAACAGACTGACCATCGACGCAACGATTCATCTGCAATAAAAGTAATCATGGCCGCCATCAACGAGCCAGCTACATAACCGGTAAAGCCGAAAACTGCTGCAGCAGCACCAGCGCACTCGCGATGAGGGTCAAGTGCCAGGCTGACAATATTTGCATAGATGATCAAAAAAGAGGTGTGAAACGCGAGCATCAATAACGTCATATTTACATCGGTTAACACATCCAACAGAGCCGCCAGCATAATTAAAAATGAAGTTCCGGATACGATACACGCACCGACACGCATCGAAACTACCGCACCTGAATGACGTATCAACCTGTAGTTAAGAACCTGACCAGCGACAATGCCAAGTGAGGAAAACGCGAACAGATAGGTAAAGCGCCTGCTGTCAGCGCCAAGCTGTTCATAGACCATCTGTGCATGTTCTAGAAATGTCACGATAAGGCAGGTACTCACGCTACCCATCAGAATAAAAAATCTAGATTGCGGATGACGATATCCCAGGCCAAAATTTAACAACATGTCTCGCAGCCCGGTCGTGCGTCTTAGCGCCGGTGGTAGCGTTTCCTGTTGCTTATAAGTTGCCAGCGCCATTGCTACCGAAAACACAATTAAAAATACAAAAATACCGCGCCAGCCAACCGAGTCGTATATCAGATAGCCAATCAATGGCGCGAGCACCGGACCAATGGCAAAAAACATACTTGCTACCGCCATATGCTGTGCGAGTTCAGCGCCAGAGAATCGATCCCTGATCATTGCCCGACATACAACAGTGCCGGACGCCGCCCCGATACCCTGCAGGAACCTACCGGCTAATAGAGTGCCGAGTGAGGTCGAAAAAATACACGCAAGCGCCCCGAGACTGAATATCCCCAAACCCAGATAGATGATGATCTTTCTGCCATATCGATCTGATAACGCACCGAACAACGGGTGAGCGAGGCCAAGCGCGAAGAGATACACCGGTACGATCAACTGCACCTGCTGGGAGGAAGCGCCAATGCCGGCACTGACACCGGGAAACGCTGGCAGAATAATGTCTATTGAGAATGCAGAAATACTGAGCATCAATCCGCAATAAAGACCGAACCAGGTGATATGCACAGTAACTAACCTTAAATACGTGCGAGGTACATCACCGTCGCAGACTTGAATTCACGCTTAATATCAATGTACCGGTGTCCGCTAACTGAGGATCAGCTAATACGTTTGCAACGGCTTAACTCAGCGCTACGAGGAGGCAGGGTACCATCTATAATCCCACCTGCAACAGAACGCTGGCCAATCGGAACACTTAATAAGATGTCGCTTGAAAAACCAACTCATAATCCATGGCAAACTGTAAGCACCGAGGAAATATACAGTAACCCGTGGATCGCCGTGCGCGAGGACAAAGTCATCAACCCTTCAGGCGGTGCGGGAATCTATGGCGTCGTGCATTTTAAAAACCTCGCTATCGGCATTATTCCCATCGACAAAGACCGCCATACCTGGCTGGTCGGCCAGTATCGCTATGCACTGGAGGAATACTCGTGGGAAATCCCAATGGGTGGATCACCGCACACTGACACTCCGCTCGACGGCGCTAAGCGGGAACTGCGAGAAGAAACCGGTCTGACCGCAGCCAACTGGCAACAGTTGATGAAACTACACCCTTCAAACTCTGTCACCGATGAGTCAGGTTATATCTATCTGGCCACTGATCTTACTCAAGGCGAGATGCAGCACGAGGAAACCGAAGATCTAATCATTAAACGGCTGCCACTACAGCAGGCCATTGATATGGTGGTGAATAATGAAATCACAGACTGTATTTCCATCGCGGCACTGCTTCGTCTTGGCATGGGCATTCAAAGTGGCGATATAGAGGTTTAATGGTTTAAGCTGCATCGATGAAAAAAATAATACTCGACACAGACCCAGGCATAGACGACGCCATTGCAATTTGCTACGCACTAAATCATCCGCAACTTGATGTACTGGCGCTAACGACCATTTTCGGCAATGTCGCCACCGAGCTTGCCACACAGAACGCACTACGCCTGTGCGAGTTGAATAAACACAATGTAGCCGTAGCTACAGGTACTGCCGTTCCACTTCAGATAGCACCCCATCCTGTAGCAGATTTCGTTCACGGGTCCAATGGCTTCGGTGAGATTGAGCTACCATCTCCCGCGCAGAAGCCGATAACTTCAAGCGCTGCTGAATTTATCGTTGACACAATCAAAAAACACCCGGGTGAAGTAACACTGGTTGCAGTCGGACCGCTTTCAAATATCGCACTTGCACTCGAGTTGGCACCGGAAATAGCCAGTCAGGTAAGTGAGGTGGTAGTCATGGGTGGTGCTTTTCATCGCAACGGCAATGTCAGCAAGCACGCTGAGGCGAATATCTGGAACGATCCACATGCAGCGCAACAAGTATTCACTGCGGACTGGCCGCTGACAGTACACGGTCTTGATGTCACTTATCAGATCAGCTTTTCAGCGGACTATCTTGCAACCATAGCCGCAAATTCACCGACGGTAGGAGGCTTTCTGCGCGATGCGGCAAAGTTCTACAGCAAGTTCTACAAGAGCCAACTCAACTTTGACGGCTGCTGCCCGCATGATCAGCTGGCACTTTCCTATCTGAGCAATCCTGAATGGTACACTTTGGAGCAAGGTTCGCTTGACGTTGTAACCGACGGCGAGGCAATTGGTAAGACGACAATTATAACCAATGACAAAAGCAACAAGTCCATTGCAACTAAAGTAAATCGGGATGCATTGCTGGCCGACTACGCTGAGGTATTATCACAAGCGGTGTAAATTGTTGTGTGCCAGTGACTGCCGGCGTTGCCCTGAGTTAGCCTGAACAGTGACATTAATCCAGGTCAACATCGTTGCCACGCCTAATACGACTTAAATCGATTCAACCTGTTCGGCAGCCTCTTTTCGCCATTGCCCAGCCGGTTTACCCATGATTTTCTTAAACGTTCTTTGAAAAGCAGATTCGGAAGCATACCCAACTTGATGTGCGACAGCATCAACTTTCATCCCCTGATTCAACAATCGACACGCCAGCTCCATCCTCCAACGCGATAGATAGCTGATCGGTGGTTCGCCAACATATAAATTAAAACGTTCTGACAGCGCTGAGCTCGAGAGCCCAACCGTCTTGGATAAAGAGTCGAGCGTCCATTTTTTTGTAGGATCACTATGAATGAGTTCGAGTGTTTTCCCAACGTGTTTATCTTTTAGTGCGGTAAGCCAGTTCTCGACATTCCTTGATTCAAGCGTGTCCATGCATTGGCGTAGCGCTCTCAAAAACATCAATTCACTGAGCTTTGCGACCATCGTATGCCCCCCTCTTGAACTTACCTCACTCTCTACCATGGCGGCTTTAACCAGCTCTGTCATCAACTGATCTTCACCAAGCATGTTCTTTAGAACAAGCATGTCTGGCAAAATATCCAACAGAGGATTAAAGGGTGATTTGTCACAGCCAAAATAGCCGCACACCAAATTGGCCTTTTCGCCATCCTCACCGATGTTCATCATGGTGTACGGCGGATCAGTTTTCGCTGCCCGTAAATAGAATTCGATATCAGCAGGTGTACCTTCCCAAACATTTGGGTCGGATGTGATGATGTGCTTACCCCCAGTTGGCATGATTAACACATCTCCAGCATCTATCGGGACCGGCCCAAAGGAATCATCGCCGAGCTTGGTGTGGATATGCCCATCGAGCACAATATGGAATGGAATTACGACATCGGCATCCGGCATCATCGCAGCGCCAATTTGATCCATCGACGGGTTCATCGATATCCAGGGGTGGGAGGCATGTACCTCAAAATACAGAGCCCCTGTTAATGAAATAGCTCTTGTTACATCCGCCAGTACATCCATGCTCATACCCTTGAAATGTAGTCGGTGAAGTTACTATAACTACGCTCCCCATAGCCTGCAATGCGCGCCTTGATGGCTGCGTATGTATTTCGGTGGTTGAGGTATCAATTACTGGACGATTGGGCATGTTATATGGAATTTCGAACATTTACAGCGTCCATGGGTTGACTGAAAATTGTAAGTTAATGCTTTAACCAATATGTGTGAGGAATACATGGAAAAGTTAGCAAGATCGGTATGGTGTTTACTGAGCATTCTCTTACCCGTTTTTGTGGTAGCAACAAACGCAGCACACGCCGAAAGCAGTGCGCTTAATACATTTGTCGTTACACTGGATAACGAATCCGGGATTGTCTTATCCAAGTCTCAATCGGCCGCGGCTGCTTCTTCAGCGGCGGATTCTTTTGAGATTAAATTCGGTGTATCGCTAAAGGAGGAATTTTTAACCCCTGACTATCGATATGAAATTCTGAAAGCGAAGACTCAGGAAGATGTAAAAGCATATCTAGCTGAACTTGAACTAACACCGATCAGTATAATTGAATCTGAATTTACTAACAGCCCAGAGTTAGGCGGGGGACCGAAGGCATCAGACGTTCCGCGAGACGGGCATAGTATCTATGTCATTGAGAGAGCTGTACCAGAGATTTCCAGCATGCCATTGGAGAAGCAAAAGGAAATATCTCAGGGGTCACAGTCGGTAGTCGAACAGATCGGTAATTCGTTGGAGTGGGATAAGTCATTCCTTACTCAGGAAGGAACCTTCTGCGTTTATAGAACCGACGATGAGAAACATATTATGGAACATGCGAAAATTGCAGGCTTTCCTGCAGATAAAGTTTCGGCTGTTGAACATATCGTTCATAACTATGAATTCTAATAACAGACCACTCATATAGAAGCCGGAGCGATTACACACTTCTTTGACACCCATCACTCTAATACTCGTGACTGAATGTCCGCTATGAGATTGTTCCAGTTGAAGCGCCTATATAGACGGATTCTCACCGTAGCTTGAACGGGAAAACTCAACCTGCTCTGAAGACTGTTGCGGTTGAAAGGTCTATAACGAACTTCCCCGCGCGATCTACAAACAACTTCACTGATCGGCCTGCAGCAGAATCTCAATATTTCGTAGCCCTTCAGCACCTGAAACTTCAACCCGCGCGTGACCACCTATGGCGTTAACGAAATTGTTTAGCTCACCAACATAGGGATTTACCAATTTAAACTCAAGCGGTTCATCGTTAATGCTGATAATGCCGCCTCCATTGGTGGCTAATGTTCCTTCACCAATGACCACCGCATTAGAGCAGCAGATTTCAAAACGTGATGTTGCACTGAACATTACAGAGGTCATTACATCGGCGACAGCACCATTGCCGAACTGCATTGAGATACTGGCCGTCTCATCGTGTGGTCCTCCGTAAGTGCTTTTATCAATCAATGACGCAACAGCGGTAACTTCACCACAAGGTGGCATTAACATCCAGCGCAAAAAATCGACACAATGCGTGCCGACACCTGCAAGCCCCCACCACCTGCCGTTCTCTGAATGCGCCCTCCAGTTGCTATTGTCATCAGCCTTCCAGGTCCACATAGCACGGGCATAATGCGGCTTACCAAACTTACCGCTGTGCAGCATACTCGCCACTTGACGATGGCCATCGTGCCACCGCATGTGATAAGCCACCGCAAGCTTTACACGCTCCTCCAGGCATGCGTCACAAACCTGTTTGGCATCTTCTACAGTCGTGGCAATTGGCTTTTCAATCAGCACATGTTTGCCAGCTCTGGCACAGGCGATAGCCTGCTGTGCATGCAGGCCATCCGGCGTGGCAATGATCACTGCATCGAGGGCCGGGTCTGCAAGAAACGCTGCCAGGGAATCAAACGAAGAATATTTTGCCTGTGCGCCATGCCGGTCGGCAAACGACTCAGCTCGTTGTTTGTCACGACTGAGTACGCTCCAAAAACAGGCACCGTTAACCTGATTGAGTGCTGGTACCAGCTCCGTATCTGCAATACGACCCGTGCCGATAATTCCGATATTTACTTTCATAACACCGCTGTGTGACCCTGTAGACGAACTATACCGAATCAAATTCGTATACGATACGTAAGCTTTTCAACAGGTACCGGCATGACAACAACATCACTAAGTCACTGCACACATTGGATCTTTGATATGGATGGCACACTAACCCTTGCCGTTCATGACTTCGACGCCATCCGCAAAACACTGGGTCTTGCAGAAGGCAAACCAATCCTGGAGGCGATTGATGAGTTGCCACAAACAGAAGCGTTAGCAAAGATGCAACAGTTGTTTGATATTGAAATGGAAATTGCGGCATCGGCGACGCCGCAACCCGGAGCGCAGGCGTTATTGGAACATCTTGTACATAACAACTGTAAGCTGGGAATTCTTACCCGCAACGGTGTTGAGATAGCATCAGCGACCCTGAAAGCCGCGGGCCTGTCAGAATTTTTTTCCAATGAGTCTGTACTGGGCCGCGAAAGCTGCGCGCCCAAACCGGATCCTGCCGGTGTCAATCTGCATCTGTCTGCATGGCAGGCAACGGCTGATTCAACGGTGATGGTCGGTGACTATAAGTTTGACCTCGAGTCCGGCCATCGCGCAGGTGTAAACACGGTTCACTTTGACGTTGACGGTGTGCAACACTGGCCTGAGCTCACTACTTGCAGGGTGGGTTCGCTGGCTGAATTAAAGCAACTGGTGTAGTGAAACACCCAAACGCCACCAATGAATCGCCATTTGTTCCACAGCTGCTTTGCAGCTCTTGAAAAGGGCCTTATGCATAAACTATGGCCATTGCCTGCGAGCGGTACCTTCACCTCCATTGTTGATTGGACCAGGCAAATGACAAACCCTCATTGGTAGCGGTTAAACGTTTAACTAGTCTTCTGACGGTTCTCGCGCTACAACAAAAGACTCATTCAAAAACCACAATCCGCCGTGTCGGCTGACCACTTCCCGCGTTGCATCAATATAAGAATTATCCAGCATGGCTCGATCTATATCGTCATCAGACATTTGCGCAACGTAAACAGCAGCATTCCAGGCAGCTAACAGGGCGGAAGTTCCGATATTGGATATCTCTTCCGGCAGCGAATGCAGTCGGTACTTAAACAAGGCATTCTCTTCTGCTGTCACACAGCAATGTAAATCAGACGCTTCTCCCAACTCTTTTTTTAACGCTTCAATAATATCGTGGCGAGGTGTTGGAAAAGGCGTTTCCTCAGGCCAGATCTTTCTGACAATCTCCATACCCGGATCATAGCCAGTCGATTGCACAACAATCATGCGCCCGTCAATGGCCAGCGATTTCGCCATGGGTGCCAGCACTGTTTTGACTTTCTTTTCAGCCGGTGTCCTGGATCGATACGGCTGCGCACAGATGATCATGTCGTAGCCATCTTTTAACGGCTTTTCATCCGGGATTACTGCGTCAAGTGCAAACTTCTGATCTTGACGATATAGAACAATCATGGATGGATTTACATACAACGGGTTACCGGTTTTCGGGCTCGGCCTGGTTTGCCATCCTTCATGCACAATGTCTGTCAGATCACGTAGCTGACTGTCGAAGTGCTTCGCAGTGGTGCCCTCAAGCGCTATATCCCAACGCTTAAAACGGCTCTGTTCTTCTGGCTTTCCCGGGTATAGATTTGCCGCCTCGGCATAGCGCATATTTGTCAGTACCAATACCATCTGCGGATGCTCAGCAAATCGATCGGCCATTTTTTCAAGACCGAGCCGCACATCTTCCATACTTATTTCTTTCGCTGCTGCCAAAAATGGAATTTCCGGATAGCGATCATGCATTGCACGAAGTACATGAGATAGAACAGTCGCATCTCCCATACCCGCATCAAACATCCGCAATGCCGGAGGTTTCGGGTTCAATTTTTCCAGCTCTTCATTGATTCGCTGTGCAATAGACCACTTCTCATCAGTGGTTGTGACAAACAGCAAATACTTTTCACGGCTGTCAAAAAAGCGTACCGGCTGTGGAGTTGTTGAAGTGTCTGTGTTCACTCGGGTACCTGCCATCATTAATTCGGATAGTAATTCCTACAGCAGATAGTGTAGTTCAGTAGTTGCCGCATTCACTGAACTTTGTAAGTTTCTTTTACCTGTCCACCGTGAAATCATTATCGCTTACCAAAGCCTCGTCGTGCTACTCTCCGGCTACCTCACCACGCACTACGCAGGCGATGCTCCAAAAGAGTTTCGCACGCCGTCAAGTAGCACACTCATGCTTTCATTTTTTGAAAAACTGACCACAGCCTACCCGGCTGAAGATCCTTCGACACCACCGGAAAACCTGTTCGCGTTTTTTCGACACTACAGCCGTGGCATGGAATGGCCGTTGCTGGCGCTGGCCGTTCTGACTGCCATCATCGCGGCCCTTGAAGTCATGCTGTTTGGCTTTCTCGGACAGCTGGTCGACTGGCTCGGCGATAAAAACCCGCAAACCTTTCTGACTGAAGAAAGCGCCACACTGTGGATGATGGCCTTAGTGTTACTTGTTGCCCTGCCGGTGGTATCTCTGCTCCATTCACTGATTGCACATCAGACGTTGCTGGGAAACTATCCGATGGCAATCCGCTGGAGCGCGCATCGCTATCTGCTAAAACAGAGCTTGTCGTTCTACCAGAACGACTATGCCGGCCGTATTGCGACCAAAGTTATGCAGACGTCTTTGTCAGTTCGCGAAGCGGTGATGAAGCTGCTTGATGTATTCGTTTATGTGGTTGTCTACTTTACGTCAATGCTGGTGATAGTAATGCAATCAAGCGTTATTCTGATGCTGCCTCTGTTTATATGGCTATGTTTGTACATAGCATCACAGCTATATTTTATTCCAAAGCTAAAAAGAATCTCAACACAGCAGGCAGACGCCAGATCTCTTATGACCGGCAGGGTAGTAGACAGCTACACCAATATTGCAACAGTCAAACTGTTTGCGCATACAGAAAGGGAAACAGAATACGCCAAATCCGCAATGGATGAATTTCTGCAAACAGTCTACCGCCAAATGCGGCTGTCTTCCGGAATAGAAATCTGCCTGAGTGTGCTTAATTATTTGCTAATTTTCAGTCTTGCTGCACTGTCTATTAGTTTATGGATCGACAATGCCATTAGTATCGGCGCAATCGCAATTGCCATCAGTCTGGCATTACGTCTACACGGCATGTCTCACTGGATTATGTGGGAACTCAGCGCACTGTTCGAACATATTGGCAGCACCATTGATGGCAAAAATACGCTTTCAAAAAAACTCACTGTGGTGGATGCTCCAAACGCCTCTGAGTTAGCAGTTCCACACGGTGAAATAAAATTTGATGCAGTGGATTTTAACTACGGTGGTGAGGAACAGGTTATTAGAGCCCTGCAACTGACGATCAAACCGGGCGAGAAGGTGGGAGTAGTCGGTCGCTCAGGTGCAGGTAAATCTACACTGGTCAATCTGCTGATGCGTTTTCACGATGTAGAAAACGGAACGATATACATAGACGGGCAGGACATCAGCCAGGTTACACAAAACAGTCTGCGGTTGCAGATAGGCATGGTAACGCAGGATACCTCTCTGCTACACCGCACGGTTCGGGAGAATATCCTGTACGGAAGGCCACAAGCCACCGAGCAGCAAATGATGGAGGCATCAGTAAAAGCAGAGGCACACGACTTCATCGACAGTCTGACCGATCCAACTGGCAACGTCGGTTATGATGCACAAGTGGGTGAGCGGGGCGTCAAGCTATCGGGGGGCCAGAGACAACGCATTGCCATTGCGAGGGTACTGCTTAAAAACGCACCAATACTGGTTCTCGATGAGGCGACATCTGCACTCGACTCAGAGGTGGAAGCGGCGATCCAGAAAAGTTTCACACAACTGATGGAAAACAAAACGGTCATCGCGATCGCCCACCGGCTTTCCACAATTGCCGCAATGGACCGATTAATCGTAATGGACAATGGATGTATTATTGAACAAGGCACCCATGCAGAGTTGTTAAACCAGAATGGTTTGTACGCAAGTCTTTGGAAGCGACAGACTTCAGGCTTTCTTGGCGTTGAGGATGATGCGCCCGGTGATGCTGTTGGCTAGCCCGCACTAAACAGACTGCAAATAATTTTCTATTCGATCAATAAACGGAACATCAGCGGCGCTTAGTTGCATCGATCGAAGCTCTTCAACTGCACACCATTTTATTTGATCATGGTCAGTCGGTACAAACTCCCCCTGCCACTGTAGAACCATAAAACAGTGCAACTCGATCACCAGTGAACCTGTTTGGTGTACATAGTTTCCAAGAGAGCAACCTGACAGTTGACCTGCATCGATACGCACATGTAATTCTTCTGCGACTTCGCGAGCGAGTGCGTGTTCAAACGATTCATCGGGCTCGCGCTTACCTCCGGGAAATTCCCACAAACCGCCATTGTGCAGATCAATTTTCCTGCGACAGACAAGAATTTTTTCCGCTTCCTGAAAAACCGCTGCGACGACCTGCACTAATTCAGCCTGTTAATCGGCCGGGAAACCTCAACTAGTCTTCAAGACCATCGAGTTCATCCAGCATATCGAGCTCATTCAGCGCTTCATCGTTGGAGGATGGCCTTTCCGGATCTGCAGGCAGGTAGTCTATTTTATCGCAGTCATTCACCTGACAACGCCGATAGGCAAGGTAAGCCTCACGGGTATAAACATACGGGTCCAGCGCTGCCTGCTCAAGCAACGCTTCCTTGCCAAGCAGTTTGGTTCGTTGGTCAACAATGTTTAATGCCACCAACTCTGTGACGGTATCAACACCGGATAACTCGCCAATAGAACCCAGCGTTTCCATTTGCAGATACGTATCAAATGCGGTACCCACAGCGCTGCGCAGTGTTCTTGGCCCCAATACCGGCAATACAATGTAAGGCCCCTCCGGCACACCCCATACACCGAGTGTCTGACCGAAATCTTCATTGTTCTTTTCGAGTTCCAGTTTTGATGCAACATCAAAAACTCCACCCAGACCGAACAACGAATTCAGTCCAACACGCGAAGAGTCACTCAGTGCCTGACCAACTTTGCCCTGCAATGCCGAGTTTGCAGCAACGCCAACATCGCCCACGTTACTGAAAAAGTTACGAACCCCGGCTCGCAGCAGATCCGGTGTGTACTCAACATAGGTTTCAGCCAGTGGTTTCAGTGCAGTCTCATCCAGACGCGCATTGAACTTAAACATCATGCGGTTGTATTTTTCCAGCGGATCCTGTGGCGTTGCCGTAGGCGTTACTTTTGAAGAAGCATCGTCATCACTACCAAACCAGTCCTCGAGCACGGTTTCCGCCGCCACCGAGACGGCGGCCGATAAAAATTCACTGTCAAACAAGCGCGAGACCATAGTCTCTGCAGACGCAGGTGACGCCAGAGTCACGCCACAGCAAAAGCTGATTGTTGCTAACAGGTTTCTCACAGTCATCTTTATCTTCACACCACTTACTCGTTAATAGTCAACCTTATGGGGTCGCGGTGGTTAAAATCAAGCCGTTATTGCAAAGCTGTGCAATTTCTGTCACACGCCAACGCAAGCCACAGCACACTTTACGCGTATAATACCCGCCACAGACTGAACCAACGCAACGGGCCACTACAAATGACGCTTAACGCTTCTGCTCTGACGGCTTCAGTTCAGGCGTTCGTGCTCCACTTTGGTGAAATGGGCAGTCGCTGGGGAATCAACCGAACTGTCGGCCAGATCTATGCGCTGCTGTTTTTATCCAGAGATCCTCTCAACGCAGATCAAATCACCGATACGCTCGGTATCTCACGCAGCAATACCAGTATGGGTTTGAAAGAGCTTCAGTCATGGCGCCTGGTCCGTTTACAGCATCTGCCTGGCGACAGACGGGAGTACTTTTCCACCCCGGAAGACATTGTCGAGATTGCACTGACACTGATGGAAGAGCGCCGCAAACGGGAACTCGATCCGACGCTTACGTTGTTGCGCCAAACCTTGATGGAGGAACCGGCAGATACCGTCGAGGAGCATGCCCATGATCGCATGCAGCAAATGTGCGAATTAATGGAATTGGTATCAGCCTGGTCACATGACTTGCAGAAATTGTCCCCCGGAGAAATAGAACGTTTATTAAAACTGGGGCGCGCTATGCCGAACCTGTTACGAATGAAAGACAAGTTATCCATCATCAGCAACAAAAAAGATAAAGAGTCACGACCCGACAGATGAAAAATCAATCGAATAAAGGCACTGGATTTTTCAATGTGCTGAAAAGTGCTTTAGCGGCAGGGTTTGGCGTCCAGTCTGCAAAAAACCGCGAGCGGGATTTTACCCAGGGCAAACCGATTCATTTCATTGTTGCCGGTATTCTGCTGACACTTATGTTCCTGCTGGCAGTCGGACTGTTTGTTAAAGTAATGATCAGCACGAGCAGCTGAATTTCGCGTTTAGACTATTACCAACATTGCCAGGCGCCTGTCCGAGAATGAGGGTCTCGACCGCAGTAGATCCTTGTCTTGGACAAGCTCCTGGCCTGCATTATTCATGAGGATTCGGCATCCAGAGTCAATAGCGCTAGACAGGTCACCCGATCGCCTGAGAAACGTGGCTCGCCACGTGCCGAAGGGGAATGGGTGAGACGTGACGCGCCTGCTCCCATTAACCAAGGGGTCTCTGGTGTCGAATAGACAGAGTGTTATTTCTGATAACAGGTTAAATTACCTAATAAAATCTATAAACACAGATTCGTACTTAAACTCGTTGGTCGCCTCATGAATAACGCAGGCTAGATCTTATCCATCCTGTCGAGCGCTCGTTGAACGCTGTCCGCACGGATGCTTTCAACCACAGACTTGCTCTTTTTAGAATCTGAATGAGTCCAGACGGGTGACAATTCCCAGCTCTTCCATTCCTGTGAATCACCTGCTGTTTCTGTAGCGCGTTGTTCTTTTGTATCGCCGAGCGCATCTTTCATTCGTCTGTAGTCTTTGGTGTCTGTCAACTCGCCTCGCGCCAGTCGATCCTTAAACTCTTTACTCATATAAAACCGCGTCCTGATCGTGTTAAACAACTTTCGGGTTTTTACAACATTGGAGCACAGCTCGCGCAGTCTATCTGCAAAGACCCACCAATTCGGTGAATTGGTAAGCATGATTTACCTGGCACCTCAAAACCTGCAGCGGTATTTCATCGCAAACCATGAAATTCACTTGAACTGGTACGCAATAATTCAACAGTAGTTGACGGTTAGGATGACTGCTTCAGAGAACTGCAGCTTATCACCGGATAAACTCTGCTTTTTAATGTTTATCTCTTCGGCGATTCTCATCGGTAATTCTCAGGGAGACTAGAATGCACAGCACCAATAAACTGGCAGCAGCCGTTGCACTGACAGGCCTTACAATAGTCGCGACACCCGCCTACAGTTTTGTGCCTGCCCAGGAGTGTGGTTCAGAGCACCCGCAATACAAACTTCTCAGTAAGGCAGTTTCCGATACGAAGACGTCCGATATACAAGATAGGGACAACCAGTACTACGACCTGCAAACTATCTCGATTGATGATGCCACTATCAAAATGGTGCGAGATTTTACTTCACGACTGGATGGCAGATGGCATGGTACCGGACTGGACATAAGATGCATTGTTGCTGACGATAACACTCACACTACCATCAACAATTATGATGTAGATGCAGAAATCGATAAGAACTTTCTCGGCGCGCTAATAATGCAGGTGCAACAGGAAAATGCCGAGCAAGTAAAATTCGACACCATTCCTCTGTCACCAAAAACGGAACTCGACGCATCACTGGCAACGGAACTGAACGACAATTCACTCGGCCAAAGAACCGGCCACAGAAGCTACACCATTGATGTGTCGGCACCCGACACGCTGGTTTTCGATGAAAAATACCGTCGATTTATTGCGAACACCAGAAGATATGACTTGAGCGGTAATGCGCTGGCACCATTTGCATTGAATCTTGTTCACGAAATCAAAACAGTATCAATCAGTGCGGCCGATCTAACAGTCAGTCGGGATGTCTATATCAACGGCAAATTCATCTCACAACAACAGTGGCAACTTGAGCGTCTATAGTCGACTCGAATCGCTATGCCACCCAGGTTCATCAGGCGTTAAACAGGCGGTTGAAATAGGCCGCTAACTACCCCGGGCTTTTGGAATCGACAGCACCTAAAGAAGCTTCAAGCACATAACCGGTGATCGAAGATCCATCGTTTGTGCCGATGTGTATCCAGTCGCCATACCTTTCAAACGCAGTCACGACGACACCTCGCTTCAATGATAGAAGTGTTCTGGATCGCGTAGAAGGCGATGCTTTTAGCTCCGTTGCATCCTGTCGTATCGAGCGCAGCGGCAGCAATTTACCCTTACCGTTCACCTCTGCAACCGGACTTGAACTGCTAACAAGTAACGGAATCGGTTCAGCAACCGCGACAGATGCAACTACAACTGTGTCTGCGGACTCTTCAATGGTTGGCGTAGTTGCCATCGCCGCAACAACTTTTTTGCGATCAGTGTTGAACGACATTGGTCTGGGCGTTTCAGCATCGGTATCGGAGATTTGAACAGAGTCCGCGGCAATGGCAACCTCCGTAACAGCAGGCGCAGGCTCAGTAACCACGGTTTGCGTTGCAGCGATAGGTTGCTCAGCGGACACAGTAGATTCAGTCTGCTGTGGCTCGACCTGAACCAATTCCGCTTGCACCACCTCTGCAGTTGCCACATCTGTCGACGCTAACGCAGTCTCTGCCGGAACGGACTCATCGACTTCTGCCGTCACAGTCACCACAACAGGTTGCTCGCTCACCACAACTGCAGCCTGGGTAGATTCCAGCGCCGTGGTTACCGGCACGTTGTCAGGAATTGGCTCAGTGGGAGCGATCGGTGGCAGCGTGTCTGTTGGCGCTTCCCCTGCACTGGCAACTTCGGCCTCGTCGTCGAGGCTGTGAATATTAAAAATGTACTTCGTTGGCTGCTCGCCTTCGTATCCTTCCATCGCAACAATTTCTGCAGGTGACAGCTCCGGTAGACTGGCGTAGATCAACAGCGCAATAAATAGCACGGCAGCAGTGGCAACCCCGATCAGCAAACCGGTGGATTGAGGATCCTTCGCGAGTCGCGGGGCTTCAGACAAATCACGCGCATCAATGTCGTCGAGATTATGGAGCGGCATTCTTGAACCTTTTACGTACCAAATTCAGTACACGTGTACCGATTTTTTTACAACCTACAGTCATTATATGGTAAATCCAGCACCATAATCGACACCAATTGTCGACGACGTTATCGACCACGCCATTGATTCAATGGGCGAAACAACCTGAAAACGCGAAGTAGCTAACGCTCGCAGCTTCGCATGCGCCGGAAACGGTCAACCAGACAACCATCGGGCCAGCCCCGACAATCCGGGCCAGCGCGCGCTATTGCCCGGTTCCCTCTGACACTTTACAGTACCCGACTGCATCAGGATTCCACATGACCGCATCTGCGGAGCGCAACGTTAACTTGTATCCGGTTTACCGTGCCGCCGCAGATGCGATGGCCTGGTTGCCGGTGTTCTTTCTATTCTTCAGTGAACAACTGACGCTGCCGGAAGTCCTGCTTCTGGAAGCACTCTACTACATCGCCGTTGTCATCCTCGAAGTGCCATCGGGGTATATGTCTGATGTGATTGGCAGAAGACGAACGTTGTTGCTCGCAAGTCTCGCGCTGCTCGCAGCGTATGGGTGCTTCCTGTTATCAAGTCAGTTTGCCGGATTTGCTGCCGGGCAGATTTTAATTGCAGTTAGCATCGCCTTTCGTTCGGGTACAGACACCGCTTTTCATTACGAATCATTGCAGGCACTTGATCGGACTGAAGAGTATGGCGACCGGGAAGCTGTTGCCGGCAAATACGGTTTTGCAGCAACGGCAATAGCAGCGATCGCCGGCGGACTACTCGGTACCATCGATCTCGCATGGCCCTATCTGTTGTCTCTGCTGACGGCCGCAGTTTCTTTGTACATCGTATTCACCTTTACCGAAGTAAGCACAGACAAACCCAGTAAAGATGACAACAGCTTTTTCACACAGCTAAACACCTGTATCAGCTACCTGAAACATCCACTTCTGCTGTGGCTGTTTATCTACACAATGTACATGACAATTTTCGTGCATATCCCGTATGAATTTTATCAACCCTATCTGCGCTTGCTGGAGAATCAAAACTCCCTTGCTGGTATCAAAGCACCGCTCATGGCGGGAATCCTGTTTGCGCTGACTGCCATTGTTGCAGCCACCACATCCGCTTACAGCATGCGTTGGCAACGTCGTATGGGTTTAGCGCCATTGCTGCTCACGGCCGCCGCCATTGAACTTTGCATTATTGCAGCGATGGCAATAATGCTGCATCCGCTTATCGCCTTGTTGATGATTTTAAGAAGCGGACCGATGGCCGTCGCTACCGCACCCGTCAATGCGGCCATTGCCCCACTCATTGAGAACCAGCACCGGGCGACTTTTCTATCGCTACAAAGTATGGCTGGCAGACTCGGCTTCGCTATCGTGCTTTCGGGATTTTCATTACTGGTGGCAGACAGCCAAAGTGCAGACTGGAGTTCACTGGCACTGCTGTTACGGCTATCTGTGGTGGCGGGATTGATCGGGTTAGTGCTTATGACGTGGAAACGTCATTGAAGAACAACGTATGCCCCCAAACCTTCGAGCGGTGCCACGCGCTTTAAGCCCTCCCCGATGGCATCAACGAAATCTTACCCAGGTCATAGCCATTACTTTGCGCAACGGCACTTAACGCCTGAAGCTCAGCGTTAGTCAGAACAATATGTGTGATGTCGCGAGAAGAGAGACTAGCGCCGAACGGCAGCATATCGTTACAGAGTCCGCTGCCCTCGATTCTGTATACCTGACCCGCCTCGTTCATTCCTGCCAGAGACTCCAAACCGAATTGTACCGGGTAGGGACAAGAGCCTTCTGTAGTCATATAGCGCTTCAGTGTTGATAAAGAGATACCGAGAATATTGGCTACATCAGCCTGCTTATTTGTTCTCCAGACTCCGCCAATACGTTGCCACACAGCGCGTATGTACCATGTATTTGCATTAGCCTCTTGAGAGTTCGGGATTCTCATGGGCTTATTTCCCCAGATGAGGATATTCCTTACTTCTTCAAACATAAAATAGCTCATATCTAAATATTTATAGCCAATTTTAGGCTATTTAAGGTCAAATAATTAGCATTTTTTCTACTTTAGTGGAAAATGTACGGTAATTGCCCGTACATTTGTCCTACTGTTAGCCGCTAACGCGGGAGACCAAAGCGAGACTAGAGATGGCCACTGCAAACGAGCGTTTAGAGATACGAACACAACCAAAAACCAAAAAGATGCTTGAAAAGGCTTCTGAACTCTCGGGCGCTCGCAGTGTTTCTGATTACGTTAACCGTGTCCTGAGAGAAGATGCAGCCCGCGTTATCGAGGAACACTCCAGGATAACCTTACAGGATGACATTTTTGATCAGTTCACCGCAGCATGTGAAAACGCATCAACACCAAATGAGGCGCTGAGAGCAGCGCTCGAATTATCGCGAGAGCGCGGTATTGAGTGATCGATTTGTTGAGCTCTCAAAGTCAGAACACGACCGTACATCATTTGATTGTGGTCAAGAGCCACTAAATACATTTCTTCAAACCCGGGCGCTTAGACACCAGGCGTCCGGTATCAGTAAAACCATGGTGCTACCTGCTGATCAAAGCGCTGATGCAAAGCATCTAATCAGGGCTTTCTATACACTTTCCTCATCTGTTATTGAACGGGAAACACTATCCCCAGCTGATGCGAAAAAATTACCGCGATATCCAGTTCCAGTATTTGTATTGGCGCAGCTTGCTGTTGACTCTCGTTATCACGGCAGCGGATTAGGAAAAATTACGCTCATCAATGCACTGTGCAGATGTTGTAGTATTTACAGTGAATTGCCTGCCTACTCAGTTGTTGTCGACTGCCTAGACAGTAACGCGGAGAGCTTCTATTCCAAATATGGCTTTAGCTTTTTGTGCACGGCAAATGGACGGAACCGGCTATTTATACCGATGAAAACGGTGCAACAACTATTTTGATCCACAGTCGCCCGTAGTCGACGATAGCTCGAAAGTTAATTTAGAAATTATTGTTCGTAACAGGCAGAAGGCCGGATAAAGATTCACTTGTCGGGTATCGATACACCGGAATTAAAACAAGCGTTCGGAATCGAAGCTCGAGACGTACTCCGCTCGTGCATTATCAATCGAGAAGCTTCAGCCAGGTGTCACAAGATCGATCGATACAAGCGGCAAGTGTGCGTCGTCTTTATCGATGATCAGGACATCAACCTGCGATTAGTAGAGTCCGGTTTTGCCTGGCACTTCAAAAAGTATCAGGGCGAGCAGTCAAAAACAGACCGTGAAAGTTACTCTGTCGCTGAGGATATAGCGAAACTTTTAGGTGTCGGCTTGTGGCGGGATAGCGATCCTATCCCGCCTTGGGAGTTCCGGAAGCTTTAGCTATATCGTCTTCAAGCAGCAAGCTGCTTTACTGGCCTTGGGCCACGTACCACCACTCCATTTCCAGTCAACGGGTCGTAGCTTTCCACATACCATGCGACTGGATCTAGTCCACGTTTATGCACGCGTTGCTTCTCAGCATCTCTTTCACCGTCAATCACGATCATTCGAACAGCGGCATCAACAGAATATGCAAGCTCTAGGTTGCGATCGGAACGGCGGGCTCGATGGTATCGCTTTGATTGAGCTGGGGTGACTATCTCGGCAGTCTTACGTGAGTTCTTCACTGTTCTCACTTGCTCTCCTGTGTCCTCAATCTCTTCAAGCCAGACGTTGAACACAAATAGGAATCGCCGATGATCACTATAAGACCATTCGTAACAATAATTGGGATTAGTGGATGGGTCACCGCTGGTTTCGTACCAGGGCGCGATATCGATTCCTGTGTCAGCAACACAGTCTATAATTCGTCGCTTTTCTGTTGGATAGTAGATCATTTTATAATTCCTCTAATAGAATAGTTTTGATGTTCGCTCGAATGCGAACCGCTAACTTATCCCACCCTTCAAATTAGGTTATTGATGAAATCGGGTTTTTCATGAAACTTTTACGCTTTAATAACTAATACTGTGCGGAATTACTCATCCCTCAACCAACCTAATAATTAAGGCCGTTTTTCTTCTTCGCAAAGACAATAAAGCTCCGGACAGGATAGCGGCATGAAGTGGATTTTCTGAAAACAGCCAACTAAAAAATGGTATAATTTAACCTTCAGTAGTAAAGGATAATGTCATGGCTGTTTATGCTTACCTTCGTGTTTCTACCGACCAGCAAGACGTGGATAATCAGCGCCACGGAATTTTAAATTACTGCAATAGCCACAACCTCACACAGATAAGTTTCATCGAAGATACTGTGTCAGGTCGTAAGAAGTGGCGCGAAAGAAAAATCGGCGAACTACTCACCGCAACAATGCAAAGTGGTGACACGCTCGTTGTCTCTGAAATCTCCCGTATGTCTCGCTCTACCCTGCAAGTACTCGAGATCGCTGCAGAGGCTGGCATGTCCGTTCATGTCGTCGTCAGACATGACCAGTACCATCATGGCAACCGTACTTGGCCTGGCTGCACAGATCGAACGTGAGTTTGTTTCTCAACGTACCAAAGAAGCTCTGGCAGCTCGTAAGCAAGCCGGTATGCAACTCGGTCGTCCACCTGGGCCTGCAGCACGACACAAGCTTGATGATCGCAAGATGGAGATTAGAGGCTTGCTCGATAAACAGGTTAATAAACGAGCTATCGCGAAGATTGTCGACTGTGCTCCATCTACGCTCTATGGGTGGATGAAGCGGAAAAATATTCAAGCTGCTTGATAACTTCTACCGATAACGGGGCGTTATGTTTAAATCAACACAAGAAGAATTAACTGGCTATTAATAATTGGTTTCCGCATGCAAGGTGCTCGTCTCTAATGGCATGCAACTTATCAAGGTGGTTTGGTAAGGTCAGATGAGTAGCCAGTTTACCTCACCAAACCACCATATTACTTCTAGGCTGGACGGGCAAGATTTCCCAGCCATTCTGCTACTTCAGCTGGTGTTTTCTTGTTAACCATTTCACCACCATGAATCCATGGCCACACAACAGAACGCGAATGTATCTCACCCGCCTTAAGCTCCGAGGAGTCACCACGTCCGATGATCAAAGGTGCGGTAGTTAGTGTGGCAACATAACGATAGCCTGTATCACACTGGTTACCAAGCGCAAGATCAACAGCAATGTGGACGTTGTCCTCTCGCGTTTCATCCGCTCCTGGTTTCTCGTCAAGAAAGGCATACCCCTCACCTGGTTTTTTTAGGTTAATATGCATTAGTGCTCCTTCAGTGGTTGTTTGCCGAATCCGTTTAACTGGAAGGATAGCGCTCTCACCGCCAGTAACATTATGACGGTCAATCAGTACAACAAGCTTGAATCGGCAGTTGTCTTTATGAGCGTGAGGCGGTGGGGCTGCCGGAGCATCCGGGTGCTGAAGATTTACTTCTGAACCTTGGAAAAACACTTGGCAAATAAAAGGCATTCGCT
This sequence comes from uncultured Granulosicoccaceae bacterium, assembly GCA_937998875.1. GTDB lineage: Bacteria > Pseudomonadota > Gammaproteobacteria > Granulosicoccales > Granulosicoccaceae. The sequence continues at coordinate 4,611 of CALLBO010000028.1, read as the reverse complement.
TAGACGCTGTTGCTGCCACTGGATCCATAGCAACAGCAGCGCGAACCATTTCCAGTACCGCTGGGTTGTTCTGTATACGGGTGGAGGGTATTGGAAACATGCGATCGTTTGGTACTAACGGGTTGGCATCACCAATTGCAAACGGACTAACCTGAATATTATCGGCATGCGGTAGTTCAATACCTGGCAAAGGAATAACTTCGCCAGATGGAAGCACTATAAAGCTACCGAGTGATCGCGGATTACCTGCCCCGTCGCGTTTAGCATATGGATCGTTTGGCATCATACGACAGTCACGTGAAAGATCAGTCCAGTCAGCTGGTGTTGAATTACCAACAATCAAGTTGTTGGATACTGAACTATATCCAGTTAAACGAAGTTCATCGCACAATGCACCAAGATGTGTCTTACGATGTTCCTCGTTATTTGTTACTTTAACTTCGGTGTTCATAAGGTCTCTCCTATAGATTTGTGGGCACTATCCGCGGGGGTGGTGTCATGAACCACCCCCGTGGTTACTAATACTGCATGTACATATTGTACGTTTTGTACAAAAAATCAAGGGTTATTTTTTACAAAAAGATTTTTCGAGATAAATTAGCGGGGAAGGTATTATCACGAGAAATAGTTTAACTATTTGATTTTTATAGATTTATATATAAATGCCTGTGGATATATTTGTACAAAACGTTCATTATGTGATATATGTACGTTACGTTTCTTTGTACATTATGTGTTTTTGTACTATCGTTGTATAACGAGCACAAAGGTCACTTTGGAGGTCGCCGCTAATGAAACCTAATGCGAAAAATATAAAGTCATTTTCAGGTGAAAACCTCTCTCGCACTCGAATAGATAAGGAAACACTCTCGTACTTACGAGACACTTTTAATGAGAGACAAGCTGGCGTTCAAACGATCCTAAAAGCTTCTTTTAAATCGTTTAAGGAAGCAGTTAAAAATATTGAATATCCTAGATACGAAGTCGAACTAATTGAGTCAGTTCGTATCCACCTTTGTAATGATGAAATTGTCACCGTTGTATTTTCCTACTTTCTCTATAAGACAAATAGCGTCACCACCTTGTTCATTAGTGACATTGATTTCAGCACGGGAGATGGCGGAGGCGGAGGCGGAGGCGGTTCCAACTCTGCTCGTACGCATGGTGAAAATGTTTTGGACTTGCATCACGCGAACAGTCTTGCGCGAAAAATCGGGCGCCAAATAGCTGCCTTATTAGATGACGATGGTGATATTGATACTCCGGTAATTGCTAAATACATACTTAAGAATCAGTCATTCAGGGTACCTAGCGTTGATAGGAATTTCCTAGCATTAGAAATCAATGGGTCTGCAATAGGTTTAGAGGATAGCGCTGATAACGCCAGTAGGTGGCAGAAAAAAATATCAGCAAAGTTCTGTAAGCGAGATAATCATAGGTTAGTTGGTATTGGCATGGCAGCAAGCCTGATCTGTCTGGTGTTTTTTCTTAACGATATGAGTACAGCGGCAAGTGTCGACGGTGGTAACAATATTGCTAGCGGACACAATAACGATACAACTGTTCTAAGTAGAGAAAAGCTAGCTTTTTTGAATCGAATGAACAATGTTATTGCATCTTCCGAAAGCCACAATTCACAGGTAATACCTATGACCGGTGTTTCGATAAACGACAACTGGATTGTTGCTGTAGCCAAAGGCGGTACTAGTAACCAAACTGGTGCTGACAACCCGGTGACTAGTATTATTGGTAACGATATTATTGCCAACAGTACGTTGGTACTGAGCGGTTTTTTAAGCAACGATGGATGGACTTTTACTGTAGCCAGAAACGGTTTCAGAAACCAGATCGGTGTACCCGATTCAGCGCCTGGTCACGAAACGTGGAGTGGGTTTGCTAGTAACGCACTCATACTAGGAAGCGCACTTGGCATAATGTCCCTGTATCAACAAAATCTGAAAGTAAGATAAAAGAGTAGTTAGTTCTAGCGACTCCCGACAGAGGCCACTCTGTCGGGTTAATTAATAGGTAATTATGAAACCATGGCCATGAAAAAAAATGACGAAAATGACGAAAATGACGAAATCAAAGAGTATGAAACTGGTTATTTTCGAAGGAATCTCAGTGAAATATTGGAATCTGTAAAGCATCATCATTTGAGCCGTGTGAGAATATCGCGTCATAACAAGATACAGGCATCTGTAATACCCGACGATCATGCCGACATGATTTATGATCTGACAGAAGATGAGTTAAAGGATATGCATGAGGCTATCGGAGAATTTTTGAAATTAAAGAAGAAAAGTGGAAAAGGAAAGCTAGTACATTTACAGGATGTACTTAATACTAAAAGGAAATAGAAATAAAAAAACCGCCTATATTGGGCGGTTTTTTTATATATATGCTGTATTATATTTTTTTCACATCCCCTAGAAGATTTTCTGATGCGGCAGCGCAACACATTCCGACGACCCCCACATACCCTACTTTATTAATTGTGGAGTCTTCATTAGAAATCACAGAATTGGAAATAAAGTTCTCGTTAGAAAGTGCGTCATATTCAAATACTGATTGCTCAGAATTAAGCCGTTCTGTCATAAACTCGTTAAACATACACCTAACTCTAATTCCAATATCGTTCTTTGGATCAATGCTTGCGCCTATAGCTAAATAGTGTGGAGGGAATATCGTAGTACAGGCGAAACACGCCTGGGCTATGTAATAAGCGCGAAAATTCCATAGATCATCATCGCGATAGTCAATAATGTCTTTTAATTCAGGTGATCTTTTATTGGTTAGCGCAGAGTAGCGTTCATATAATGATTTGTTTGCAGCGTACTGCTCTAATCCACCACCATATAATAATTCTTTCTCTGAGGATTCTAATGTCTCGGTATATTGAATATGAGATCTATTTAGTACTAATGGATCATTTGGCATTAAACGGGTGTGTATTAAGCCGATTTCAGGGTGAAGAGCAGATCTTAGTATTTCCTGGCCACGTACCCAGCCAAGACCAATACCTTCCGTAACAAATAAGAAGCCAAGAATATAGTTATTGGGTATCTTTCTTTCAAAAGCTTCCCCTAAAGCACAAGCATCTGCATCTGTGTGAAATGTAAGTTTCGGCCCTGATGTGGCACCTACTCCTTGCCGAAGTAACGAATTATTAAGTTGTTCTTTTAGATCAAAACCAGTGAGTGGGCTATCTGCTGTAGATGGGTGAAGTGTTCCATATTGATTGCTATCCTTATTTAGAGATAAAAATGGTCCATAACTCGCTACAGCAACACTCTTGAGTTCAGACCCTATATCTCCAATCATGTCACCGAGCTTGGATATTCCCGCTCTGGCCTCATCTGGATTTGTCGAATCCCATTTGACAACCATTTGATCGATAAATTCTAGATCCCACGGCCCGTGTAAACTACTTTTCTCTGCTATCGAATGTAGCAAATGTGCACCATCCCTCTCTAGGAATATTCCTGCAACATGGGTTTTATTCATCAATCCTTCTTGCTCTTAACTCTTAACTTAGCGATAGATCCGCTATCGCGTCTTAGTCGAATGTACATTTTTTTGTATTTGAGCGTAAGTAATAATAAGCGTGGGCCACAAATTCCGTGTCCCACATGCCATTGTGGGACATGCAGTAGTAAACAACTGATTTAAAAGATGTATTTGTCCAACAAAAATTATTCTGTCCCTCATTTGACTAATTCAGCGAAGTGAGACATCTGATTCAGCGAGTCGAAGTGGAAAAACAGAACAAGCGGCAACCTGCTTATCAACGAAAAAAGTGATAGATTTTAATAGCGGTACAGGCGGAGGCGCCGATGACCGCAAACGATGGAAAGGGCCGCTCTATGAGCGGCCTTTTTTTCGCTCTACCCTACCGGCAGATCTGCAATCTTGCCTTTGCCCTTACGCGTAAACAGAAGGTCCAGGGCTTCAGCTATCAGCGCTTGATTGGTGGTGTCTTCTTCTGCCGCTATCAGCTTAAGCTGACGCGATACATGCTGTGGAAAGTGACAGCCTACCAGCACTGTATTTTCCCGGGCTGCAGTACGCCTGGTTTTCTCTTTGGGCGTCTCAATTGCCGACTTTGCAGTTTTGCGAGGCGAGGATAGTTTAACCGCCCTCCCCTGCCCTGCAGGTGATCGTTTTTTTGTAACTGGCTTGGCTGGCTCTGCCTCGGCTGCACCTGCCAAAGCTGCTTGAAGTGAACTCTTCCGCTTACTCATGTCATTGCCTCCTCAATTTTCGCTGGTTGCTCGTTGTATAGGTGTATACGTGTGAGGCGAATGGCGCGCCCGGAAGGATTCGAACCTCCGACCACCTGGTTCGAAGCCAGGTACTCTATCCAGCTGAGCTACGGGCGCATTGAGCAGCTTGTATTGTAGAACGGCAGCAGCGAGATTGACAGTCCCCCCGCAATGCCATCACACCGGTGAGTAAATCCGTTGGCCTGCTCAGGCCTCAGGTATGCGCGACCACGTCCTGACGCTGCTCACCCAGCCCGTCGATACCCAGGGTAACCACATCACCGGCTTTGAGATAGCGCGGCGGCTTCATGCCCATTCCGACGCCCGGAGGTGTTCCGGTGGAAAT
>CALLBO010000027.1 GCA_937998875.1 uncultured Granulosicoccaceae bacterium | reverse complement strand
GCTATGCAAAAAGCCGCCACAAGCGGAGTGGCGTGGGTAGGTTCACGGTTTTCCAATCATGCCGGTCCTGCTTCTTTATACGCGATGATGCCACTCGAAAAAGATATGATCGGTTTGTATGTTGCTGTGGGTAGTGCCAACCATCTGCCGCCTTGGGGCGGGACTGAAATGCTGTTGAGTACCAACCCTATCGCCGTTGCAATTCCCTCAGCTAACAATCCTCCAATTGTGCTTGATATGGCTACAACCGTTGCAGCCTATGGTAAAGTAAAAACCGCAGCTCAGCGTGGTGAAAAAATGCCCGAGGGCTGGATGATTGACAAACAGGGCAATCCACTAACCGATCCGACTCGTGCCGCTGAGGGTTTCTTGTTGCCTATTGGCGGCCCGAAGGGGTACGGGTTGTCTCTTATATTCGGTATTCTTGCAGGCACACTCAATGGTGCTGCGTTTGGCCGTAATGTCGTTGACTTCAATGCGGACAGTGAATCGGTAACTAACACCGGGCAGTTTATAGTCGCGCTCGACATTAAAGCATTTACCGATGTAGGCAACTTTAAAAAAGAGATAGATGAAGTGTGGATGCAAATGAAGTCATCACCGTTGCTACCTGGCTATGATGAAATACGATTGCCCGGGGAACGATTAGCAGCGATTACTAAAGACCGAAGCGAGAACGGCATACCCATAGCACCCGCGTTACGCAAGAAGCTGGATGTGCTGGCGGATGAACTCGGTGTTGAGACGTTGTAGAATTTTAGTTGTGATTGTATGGTTTTATAAAGGTTATATTGTTTTGTGTACTGTGCGGAAGGGTTGGTACCGTACAGCCAACTAACGGTGCCTTGATAATCGCAACTATAGGTATCATCTGTTTGTACCGTTAGCGGGGATGGATCAGAAATCTGGCATCTTTCGCAGGGGGATAAGCTTGCGCATCCACCAAACGGCATGACCAAATACTACACACTTTGCAAGTGAATAATTGCTGGATAGTGGGCAATTACAAATCTGTTGTGAGGCATATTGGTGGATGCGCAAGCTTATCCCCCCTACGAGATGCTCCGAACCAAACAGTTATGCGTACAAGTGTACGTTGAATCCACTGCGTGCTGAGTTGCAAACCGCGGCCTAATAATAGTCTGTTAGATCAAACGGTGTAATCGGCAGCTCCTGTCCATCCTGCGTAATACTCGATCTTTCCTCCAGTACATACTGCTGCATAGCATCAATCTCAAGTTCGCGGGCTACGACAAATGCCGGTCCATACTCGGCCTTCTTCTGAAAGGCCATCACGCCAATATCGAGTGATGTGAGGTCTGCTTTGGTAATCGATACATCGGAAAGATCCTTTACTGCGATGCCGATATTCGATTCGCTTATATTGATGTCAGAAATTTTAACATCACTGGCTTCACCTACCGAAATTGCCTTGTCGCCAGCTCCGGAAAAAACGCTATTGGATAATGACATTGTAGAATCGGAAAAGTCGAGCAAATCACCACCGGCTTGGTAAAACTCTGATCCGAATAATGTCCCTGTTGACGCGTCGATGTCTAATGCGTCGGAACAGCTGTTACTGATATGAATGTGTTTGATTTGTACTTTTGATCTTATCAGGTTGATTGCGTCTTCAGCACAACTATGGGTGACGTTGACGTTTTCCAAAACTGCGTTCGCTCGATGAAACAACAAACCCGCGGGTTGACGCCAACCGGGTATCTCAAAGCCACGGGTAGCATTGATGGTCGCGTGTTGTATTGATACGTGGCTGTCTACGCCGTGCGAAAAAATACCATACCAACCAGACGCCTCATCGGTTGCATCGAATAGCACCGGTGCTGAGGCAGTACCGTTTACGGTCAGATTACCGTTCAACACGAGACCGGCATCTGGTGTGAATAGCAGTTTGGTGTCTGCGTCGATTACCAGTGCTGTATCGCGAGGCAATATTATTAACTCATCAATCTGCCACTGGCCGTTTTTGATCTTCAGCACTTTGCCCGTTTTGTCCTGCGTTAAAAAGGAAAAACGCTGTACTAGAGTGTCAATCGGGATCGGTTGGGGTATTACTGTGTGTTGCGGTAAGGGGAGTGGCTTTAGAACGGTATGCTGTGTACCGAGCCCCTTTACATCTACCTGCAATGACAAGCTGTCGTCTTCAGTTAGTGTGGTTCCCGTTATATCTATGCGAGTACCAGTTGTGGTTTGCCCCAAATTTACCGGTAACTGTGTTGTGTTGTGACCTGTATTGTTATCGCTGATCAGAGGAATCAGCTGCTCGTTGATTTGGTTGTCATACTTAAGACTGCTTACAACTATATTGGCAGTGATACGATTACGCAGTGTTAGAAAAGAACCGTGTTCATCCTCTCCTGAGTAAGCCGTTACAACGGGGGGAAGTTCGTGTAGCGGAATGCTATTTTCTTCGGGTAATGGTTTTCTGCCAGTAATTGGCAGTGAAAAATCGTTAATATTCAGTCCGCAGAGTTGTTGGCAGCGACGCCGTGCCATACTGAAATCAAAAGCTGGCAACCATGGGTAGTCTGCGCTTAGTTTTTTTCGATAGGAACGATCCCATTCGGATATTGTGTTCGCAAACTGATCTGATGATAGCCATTTGTCGAGCCCGGTTATGCGCTTTGCCCAGTGAGTAGCAAAGGCGTGATCCTCCATCAGTGTGAGTGCTAACTCATTGCGCGGGTTGAGGCAGGTGAGCGGTGCGTTACGCATGGGTTTAAAGTTTAGGTCGGCATCGTAGGCAATCGGCTCGAAGCGTGCAGTTATTGTATTGTAGTGCAGGCGGGCGTTGAGCCATTGCGCAAGGTTGTGCGCAGTAAAGTACTCACAGACAATATAAAAATCGACAAACGCATCGATATCGAATATTTCCGATGGTCTTATCTGATTGTCGGCAAACGCCATCCATTGGAACAGGGCGGCGTCCAGATCTTCGCGTTTTTTACGTTTGCTATATTTGCCATACGCTTTCGGGTGAGCTGATCGCCAGCTGGAAAAGAGATTCCACCACGTGCTCTTGTCAAAGTGCTTGTCGCTTTTTTGGGCGTACCGTTCAGTGGTTCGAACCATCTCCCAGGTGTGTGAATCGTCCAGTTGTAGCAATGGGCCAAATCGTCGACCCTGTGATTCAAGCAGAGGGGTGTCAAACTCCTCGGTCATTTGCATAATGCCGATGCGATTACCGTTAATCACCAATTCAACGTAGTCGATGCGCGGAGCTAATACACCAACGGTGCGCATCGCGTCTGAGATTATCGCTTCTGATTGAAAGCTACGAGTGTAAGGCGCTTGCAACGAAAATCTGCGGATGCCGTTAAGCCTGGCACCTTGCTTTAAGTAAACTTTAATTGACCACTTATCTCCCGACACATGATCCAGTTGATTGCCGCGCAGGCGAACGCTGGCATTCATTCGTCTGCCATCCACGCTTAGAACTGCGGGTAACTGTTGTTTATGTTCTGAAGTAATCCAGCCGTGTGCCAGTGCGTCGTTACGTCTTGTTGTTAGTGTTTGTAGATCTTGTTCGTCCAGCGACAGTTGCAGCGTTGTCGGTCGGTCTTTGTGGTCATCCAGTTTGTAGTAGGACGCTAATCCGGTAAGTGCCTGCTGAGGGGACGATGATGTCGCATCGTGTTTCGTTGAGCGTGCCGAGGTCCATTGATCTTGTTGTTGGTGCCAATGAACTAGTGGTGGCACCAGAGCCATTGCAATAACGATTGCAAGCACAGCACTTACTGTCATCAGCCAACGTGTCATGTGCCAGCCCGGTTTCCTGATCCTTTTCCAGGCCGGGTCATTGGCCGGGTCACTGGTTGCAACTCTGGTTGAAGGGTGGGCCGCATCCCGGACTGGGTCCTGGCGAAGTAGGGCTTATTGCTCATAATTTGAACAGATTGTCGTTGCGTGATCGAAAAATGTGGGTCCCAAGCGTAACAGTGATGTGTTATCCTGTCATTACATATAAAGTTTACGTATCGCAGGGCGGGTCGGTTTCCCGCTTGGAAGTTGGAGTAAAGTGAATGAGTGCAAATTTTTTCACCTTGTGTATCGGGCTAATGATTGCGACGCTGGTATCTTCTTGCGGTTCCGACAGCAGCACGACAACGCCGGTAAACTCACAGGAGACTATCGCAGCGGATTCACTATCCAGCGATGACACGGCGAATGTCAGTACCGGGGAAACTGCCTCGGAATCTGACCCGGTTGAATCCAATCCCGATGAAACTAGTCCCGGTGATACTAATACAGTTGAAGCCGGTGATGAAAGCCTGGTTCAGGAGAACAATCCGGGCGAGGTTGAAACAGAATCGAATCCAGTCTCTCCGCAGGATGACGGCGAACAGGCAGAGCCAGAACAAGAGCAGGAATTGGCGGCAGAAGAGCCGGTAGAGCAACCTGCTGAGGAGCCGGCAGCACAAAACACACAAAACAATCAGCGCCTAAACTTTGGCAGCGCAACACTCCTGGTTGACCTGGTACCGAACGGTGACAGTTACCCCGCCAAGTTTCATCGTTCAGGTGATAGCTTATATTTCTGGACTGTCGACGCCAATCCCCGTTTTGCCGACTGCTCATCACACTGGGGAAGTCTGGGAGATGTCCACAAGCGTATCGCATTCAACTTTGTTGCTACACATCCCGAAACGGGCGCTGTAGCGATGAACAAAAGAATGATGACGCTGGGTGATTTCGCTGAGGACCCCAATGACGCCTGTGCCGGATACAACGGTTCGGTTATGCAGGTTTACGAACAGAAATGGTTCACACCGGAGTCTGCAACTGATACGCAGCAGTTTGCACTACGCTTTGAAGATTATTACCTTGGCCCGGATCAAGTTTGGATGACGGATGGCAGTGAATCCAATACCAGCAAGGTTGATTCTGCACAGATGCAGGAACGAACTATTTTTGAGGGCGATAAGGTGTTCATCGTGAATGTCGATGGGCTCTGGGTGTCAGATACGTTTTCCGGCAACAGACGCAAGCTGTTCGAAGCGGTTGGTGACGGGTACTACAATATCAAACGGATTGTGAAATCGCCTGCACGACAAGCGACATTTGAGATAAGCGTCGGACCTAATAACCGTCAGATCTGGACGTACGATCTCGACACAGATGAGTGGGAAAAGACATTTACCATAAAACCGGATGGCAATGTTTACACCCACTATGAAACGCTGCTGGTCGACGGAGAAACTGTACTCAGCCAAGGTAGGAATGTTATCGACGGCGAGTCAGCGCTGGCCTTTAGCAATAACTATGGGGAAGTGACCTCTTTTCAAATTGTCACTGACTCTGCACCCTCAATTTTTAATACCGACGATGAAATCAGTCACGATGAATATGTTTACTCGGCGCCTGATTTATCGGTTGAACCAGCTGGCACATCCATATGGCGTTTCCGTGACGGGCGGGTCGAAAATCTCTTTTCACTCGCACCTGACTTACAAAACATGCGAATCATCGCGGGATACGGCGATCGTATCTACGTGGCCGGAACAAGAGAGATTAGGCCGCGACCCGAATCTACGGTGAGCTTTGAACTGTGGTCCTACGATCAACAGACCGGGCAGCTGGTCAAACTGTCCGGTGATGACTGGTATGCCGTCAAGTATAACCACGCCATTCGGGATCAAAGTTTTGTTTTTAGATATCTGAATACCCCGGATGGACTGGTATTCGTCAACCTTAAAGATGATTCAGGCCGCGAGTTATGGTTTACAGACGGCACTCCCGAAGGTACCCGCCAACTGGCTGACATCAATCCCGGGATCGACAGCGGTGATCCGGAAAACTTCTACTACAGTGGAGATGCTCTTTACTTCTCAGCCGATGATGGAACGCACGGTCGTGAACCGTGGATGATTCCAGTTTCGAGGTAGTGAAACCTTTATATTGATACGCTTAAGCTTTGGTATCATTCACGCCATTGCTAGTGTTCGGGATTCTCTCTCACGGCTAGTCCCTGACGTCTGCATTTTTAAACTACGCGCTGCACGCTTGTGTTAAAAGACGTATCAGGATTTCATACCGGCAAGATCGCTCTCGAAGAGCTTGATGAATTCATCGCTGAACTGAGCACGGGTCTGGTCTACCTCTGATTTTGTAGCCTGTCGAAAAGCAATTCGTTCCTTTGCTGTTAGTTCAATCAACTCACAGCCATCCGCCTTCATGGCTTCGGCACAAATACTATCGTCTTTTTCTGCAAACACGCGTTGTTGCCTGGTGGCTTCCTGTGCTGCATCAGATACTATCTGTCTGAATGATTCTGGCCAGGAGTTAACCGTATCTTTATTAAAGAGCAGCAGTGCTACACCAAGTAGATGGCGACTAAGCGTTATATATTTGTGTGTTTTGTGAAGATTGAAATTGTAGATGTTCGTCAATGGATTTTCCTGCGCATCGACAGCGCCGGATATTACTGCTTCCGGTAGATCCCTGACATCTATTTTCATTGGGTGGAATCCCAGTGATCTGAATACTCTTTGATGATTGTCATTGGCGAGTGTGCGAATTTTAAGACCGGTGCAATCAGCGGGCGATTTTATTGGTTTGATACCGTTGGAGATATTTCGAACGCCGTTATCCCAGTAGCCTAAAACCTTAAAGCCGGTTTTATTTTCAACTTCCTGTTTAAGCCGTTCACCCAGAGCCCCGTCCAGTACTGCATAGGCGTGATGTCGGTCCGGTACAACAAAGTGTTGATCGAACAAACCCAGCTCCGGCACACGGTCAGCAAGATAACTCGAGGAGAAGTAACATCCGTCTAACTCGCCACTCTCAGTTCTTTGCAATAGATCTGCAGCTTTGGCACCACTCTCTACGATATTTTCCTCAAATGATATGTCAGCTGAGTTACCGGCCTCCCGCTTGATAATGTCACAAAAAACCCTTCCTGCACGTGTATGAACGGATCGGTCACCCTGATAGCCTGCTAATTTTAGTTTCATCAATTTTATCTACACATGGTTTTTAGTTGATGAGCTCGGTCATCAGCTCGTCGGGGTCAACGGGCAATTCTACCGGTGTACCGCGCTTTGCAGAGACATCCATTGCCATTGTCATGCATAGATTCCGATGCGCTTCTGCGGCGGTTGCGTGCGGGGTAGATACCCCGGCGTAAACGCGTTGATACCAGGAGACTGTTTCCTCCCGCATTGGTCCCCAGAGCTGACCGTCGTGAATGTCACCCGGTGGGTAACTGGTGAGGAAATCAACATGGCGGGGCGCACCCGGTTCAAAGCCTTCGGGGGCGTATCCGGCACCCTGTGCAACATTACTGGCCAGTACCAGATCGCGGTGTGTGTCTTCGATATCGATAACACCCTGGTCACCGACGATACCGATTTCTATTCCGTAAACGGCACCCGGCCAAACCTCCGGGAGAGCCCAGCTGATATTCATGGACCAGATTGTACCGTCTGACATAGTGAAAACACCGAAGGTGGAATCTTTGGTTCCCCACTCACCGAGTACTTTGTCAGTGGATTGTGCGTAAACCGAAACAGGTGTTTTCCCCTCCATTAACCACATCGACATATCAAGACTGTGAGTACCCGACACCACCATTGGGGTCAGGGTAGAGCGATCCTGTGTGCGGCTGACGGTGGCTATTGGCACCATGCGATTCATAAAAGCTCTGGTGACCACAGAATGTACATCACCGATCTGGCCGGTTAGCAGTTTTTCTTTTACTGCCAGAAAGCGGCGTCTGAATCGTTGTGTATAGCCAACCACAGCATCAACCCCGGCCTTTTCAATAGCTGCCAGAATTTGTGCAGATTCTCTTGCATCAGTTGCCAGCGGCTTCTCAATGAACAGACTATGACCATTCTCGATAGCGAGCATCGTAGGGTCAAAGTGAAAGTTCTCATCGGTGGCGATAATTGTTGCTGTTACTTCGGGTCGGGCCAGTAGCTCACGATAGTCGGTGGTAAAAAAATCAGCATCGGTATCCTTTTTTAATCGTTCACCAAGGTCGGCTTTTAGATCGCACAAACCTATCCAGCCAACACCCGGGTAATCTTTGGCGAGCATTGAGCGTATTCTGCCAATAGTACCGCAGCCGATTACAGCAAGACCGATGGGTTTTTTATCTTTCTTCATTTCATTGCCCTTAATTGAATCCTGATATAGCTCAACCGGCCCTTAGGCCTTGTTGTTAATGCATTAAACCGTTGACCGTACAGAACGCAGTGCCCTGATAACGCCTTCTGCAATCACAACAAGAACAAACAGCATCAAGATGGTTCCAATTGTTTGTGATAGTACAAAACTGAGTTCCTTATCTTTAAACAATAACAGCGCGCGACGCAGATTTTCATCAGCCAGAGGTGCCAGAATAACGCCCAACACAATAGGGGCAACCGGGAACCGGAATATTGAAAGTATCCAGCCGGCAATCCCTGCGAAAAACATAATCCATACATCAAACATCGATAGTTTTACCGAGAATGCACCAATAACGCAGACTGGGATGATTAGCGGCATAAGAATGCCACGCGGAAGACTGAACAGTTTCACGCACGGTGCAATCAGTGCAAATGCTGCAAGATACATCAGCATGTTGGCTACAAAGAGTGCCGCATAAATAAAGTAGATCAGGCCAGGGTGATCGATTTCAATGGTGGGACCGACGACTACATTTTTTAACGTTAACGCAGCAAGTAATGCGGCAGCCGGTGCGTTACCCGGAATGCCAAGAGCGAGAGTCGGCAACATTGAGCCGCCAATGTTAGCGTTGTTGGCAGTCTCCGCACACACAATAGCTTCATAGCTACCTTTCCCCCAACGAGACTTTTCATCCTGCTTAGCGCGGCGTCTGCCGATATCGTAGGCCAGAAAGGAAGCGACGTTTGCACCGGCACCTGGTATTGCACCTATCGTCGTGCCGAGTATTCCTGATCGAATCGATGCCGGTATATATTTTTTCAGCATCGAAGCTGATGGTATTATTCGGCCAACGGTTTTGGGTATTGCCGGTGCTGTACTCGACGGGAGTGTGCGCAATATTTCAGCCATGCCGAATAGTCCGATCAAGATAGCAACGTACGAAATGCCATCAAAAAGTGCCATCGAACCGAATGTAAATCTTGGTACAGCGTGAATAGAATCGAGTCCTACCAGTGCCACTAACATGCCGAGCCATCCTGCGATCCAGCCCTTTAACGGCATTGAGCCTGCAGACATTGATCCCGATACCATAATGCCGATGACGGCAAGCCAGAACATTTCCCAGGAACGGAAGTTCAGCGCAAACGTGAGTATTAACGGTATAAAAAGTACCAGCATGATAATGCCAATCGTGCCGCCCACAAATGAAGCTGCGATAGCCATTCCCAATGCCTTACCACCTTCGCCTTTTTGCGCAAGTTGGTGGCCTTCTATCATTGTGGGTACTGCATCGGGGGTTCCCGGAATATTAATCAGTACCGCAGAAATTGCCCCTCCAAACACACTGCCTGTGTAGACGCCAAGCATAAAACATATGGCAATGTCCTGAGGCATACCAGCAGACAAACCGATGAGCAGACCCATCGCCATGGTAGTGGACAAACCGGGTAGTGCACCCCAGATAATGCCGAGACAAACACCCGACAGCGTCGATATAAGGTTTATCGGTGTAACGACAGTCCACAGCGCGTCGAGGATACCCATGGATTAAAAACTACCTGGGAGAGGAATGTTGAATGCTTTCTGAAAGATCAGTGAAAGTATCAGTGTCCAGATTACTGATACCACTGTAGTAATCCACAACGGGCCACGCCAGTGAATATGGACAATCGCAGCCAACGCGACAATGGTGACGGGCTCAAAAGCACTAATACTAAAGAATGAATCACCGACTGAAAAATCACGTTGAAATGCCAGAAACTGTAGCGCGAGAATATAAAGACCTACAAGTGCCGCTAGTAAAAGCGTTTTTGCGGTTGGTATGTCGTCGGTAGATGCTTTGCTGATGACCCTTTCTGCGCTAATGCGATTTCTTTTAAGTGCTGTTGCACCAAGAACAAGTGCCATTAACAACAACGAGAATGCGGTTACAAAGGGCAGTAGCCCGGGCGCTGTGAGTAAGCCGCCTGGAACGGGCAGTGCCCATGATGCCACCATCACTATTATTGTCAGCAAGACCAGAAAGCCCGCTGCTATCAGGTCCAGCGTTGGAGAGGCGTAACCTGCGCCAGCTTCTTCACCTTCGAAAGCAACTGGTTGGTTTGGTTTTTCATGTGTCAACGGAATGATGACTCAAGCAAAGGGTAAAGGTGCAAAGCTGCCACTGTTAATCAACAGTGAGTTGAATAACAATGGCAGATAACAGACGATTAACAGTAAACAGTTATTCTTAACTGTGAGCTAGCTAATCGGTGGAGGTTTATAACCTTCTGGCGGCCACCATGATTCAAAGTCTTCAGGCTTTGGCAGTCCCAACTCCTCTGCAGTTTTCACTTCTGCACCAATCTGATCCTGAAAGCGATTAAATATATCCACGGTAACCGATTCCATCAGAGCGCCTTCACGGTCCGCTTCTTCACCAACCTTGATATCGAGTTGGAAGAACTTTTGATCCATGAGTGCTTTGAAGGAATCTGAGCCTGCAGCCGCCCGAAAACCGTCAGCCAGCATTTGCATGACTTCTGGTGGTAAATCGCGACGGACCATAAAATTGTAGGTTGCTCCTACAGGAAGTATCTTTTTACTCTCGGGCAGGATTGTCGCAATCGAGGGCAGGGTAGTTCCATCATCAAGTACGATATCTTCTGCACTGGTTTGACAAAGATTGCGCAGCTCGCCGGCGCGAACCAAATCTATGTGCTCATGTACTCCACCACCCGCTATGTCAGTCTCGCCCTGCAGTCCCGCTAAAGTCGCCGGCTTACCACCTTTATATGGAACGTATTTGAGTTCCACACCAGCCAGGTTTGCAACAATCAATGCCAGCTCGTGCCATACGCCACCCGTTCCTGAAGTTGAGATAGTCACTGAGCCAGGGTTCTCTTTGGCGGCTTTGATCATGTCGTCAAAGGTTTGAAACGGAGAGTCTTTGCGAACTGACCAGCTTGCCAGTGCATTGGCTGCTTTCATTGGTACCCAGTCTTCCCATGGAACGAACTCGGCATGCCCAAGCACACGAACAAAGCGGTTGTAGTTGGCGCCACCTAAAAGCGTGTAGCCATCGGGTTTTGCAGCGGAGACGAACTGCGTTGCAACACCGCCTACTGCACCGGGTTTGTTAATTACGTTTATTTTCCAGCCCTGACTACTGGCCATCTCCTCTGCCAGTTTGCGCATGATAGTGTCTGTACCGCCACCTGCTGCGTACATTACTACCAGGGTGATGGGTCTGCGTGGATAACCAGCCTGAGCAAGGGAACTGGACGGGATAGTAATTTGTATTGCCGCTGCGGTCCCGGCAGCCGCAGTCGCCAGAAACTTTCTTCGATTGAGCTTGATCTCGTCGTTCATCTTTTTCCTCCAAAGATATTATTACTACGTTAGCAGTCACCGGTTTGGTGCTGCGGTTGGTGCTACTTACGTTTTTTCCTGTCTTTCCCCAGATCGGTATAACCGTGATCACCGACGAATGAAGTGACTTCATGTTCAAGGTCGGTTTGCATCAATGAGTTCCACCGATTGTTGAAACCAAAAAGTGCGATCACAGCGCCGATCTCGACCACTTGCGCTTCGTTAAAGTGTTTTTTTAATTCGATCATGTCTTCTTCTGACGCATATGAAGGACACTGTCCGCCTGTTACCGCTATTCGAAGCGCTGCGCGTTCGGCATCAGTGAAAACATCTGAAGTTTCAAACTCCCAGATGGCATCGAGCTTTTCCTGGCTAACGCCATTGTCTGCACCGTTCTTGAAGGTATGAGCAGAGCAGTAGGTGCAGCCGTTTGACAGACTTGATAAGTGCGCAACCATCCACCGCAACTCGGCGCTGACTGTGCCATTCGGGTTTCTGACGACAGCTCTGATGAGCTCCAGTACCGCTTTGGCAATCTCGGGTCGGTGAGCGAGGGCAAGCATCGAATTGGCAGTAAAACCAGTAGCTGATGCCAGCCAATTGATGTCGGCTGTCGCCTCCTGACATTCATCACCACTGAGTGGTGCTACATGTGGCATCGCGCTCCTCCTGCGAAATAGCCAAACCGAACACCGATTGATGTGAGGTGTTGTCGAGCTGTAAATTCGCCAAATATTCAACGAAAGCGTAACACTGGACTTCTGCAAACATCAACGATTATCGATAATCATAACGCACCCTGAATATCGATATTCGGTGTTTAATTCAGAGTATATCGATTATCGTTGGTATCACAAAACATCGCGTGATAGTGTGTCTGTAGGCTGTTCTAGATGGGTTAGCGCCGCACATCAGTTGCATTGTTCGGTCTGACGGGTCGATTTGGCTTCGGCTCAAATGATGACGGCGAGCTATCAGGGTTTTTGATGTGTTGCATCACAATTGATACTACAGGCGTCCTACATCCATCTGGTAAGTTGCCGGGATTGCGGTCACTGCGGCAACGCTAAATAGAACGAGGAGAGTACAAACGAATGGGTAGTAACCAGGCAACATGATTCATCGTAATGAATTACTGTTCTCGATTGTCAGCGGTTTGGCTGCCCTTGCAGCAATTGTTGCGTTGCCTAATCTGGTTGCGAAGCCGAAGTTATTGTTCGGACGGTCTCTGTCTGCGATTGAGCCCACGCTTTTCCCGCAGATAATTCTTGTACTCATTGCTGTGCTGTCCGTGTTGGCGGCGATTTTTGCCGCGCTAGCGCTCCGCCGCGCGTCTAGTAACGGAACCCACGGATCTGAAGCTGATGGGCCTGCAATTGACATAACCGAAACAGATAGAAACTCATTGGTAAGAGTTGCACTGTTTTTCGTTATGTTAGTGGCTTACGGACTGATGCTGAAGCCGTTTGGATTTTTAATCAGTTCTTTTATTGTTATAACCGTTGTCTCTTTGCTGCTTGGCAATCGCAACTGGTTTCAGATAATACCGTTTGCTCTTGTTAGTCCTGTCTGCCTCTATCTGCTGGCAACTCGAGTGCTACTCGTATCCCTGCCAGAGCTTAATTTCATTGAGCTTTTTTATGCAGGTATTTTCAATCGGTTTGGCGCTTGAGTATGTTGCTGATAGCGTCGGTTAGTCACTGTGGTTGTCTGGCATGATTGAACAGTTTTTTACTGGCTTTGAAATGGCCATGAGGCTGGATACCTTTATTCTGGCCTCAGCCGGGCTGTTTGCTGGTATGTTAATCGGGGCGTTACCCGGCTTCACCACGCTTATGGCAATGGCGATTTTACTGCCTGTGTCATTTCTTCTTGATCCTCTGGTTGGTATTCCGTTTCTTCTGGGTATCTACAAAGGCGGTATCTTTGGCGGCAGCATTCCCGCAATACTGGTGTCTATGCCTGGTACCGGTGCTGCCATTGCCACAACCTATGATGGCTACCAGCTAACGAAGAAGGGTCAGTCTCGCAAAGCTCTTGATATGGCGCTGTTTTCATCGCTAATCGGTGATACCTCCAGTGACATCTTCACCTTGCTGATGATATTTCCGATTGCGCTTCTGGTGATGCAGTTTGGTCCACCGGAGCTTGCGGCAATTTTGCTGCTTAGCCTTGTTGTGGTTGCATCGACTGCCGGGCGTAACCCGATCAAGGGTTTGTTGATGATGTGTATCGGTCTTTGGTTCAGCATGATTGGTACTGACCCGATCGGTGGTGTGGAGCGATTTACCTTTGGAATGTTCGAACTTAAATCGGGTATTCCGTTGTTACCGATGCTGATCGGTGTATTTGCGATACCGGAAATTGTCAGTGTTGTTAGAGCCAACTCCTCAAAAATTCAGGGTGCGACCAAAGTCCTGGGTGAACGGTTAAAGTTTCATGAGTTCAAACGATGCCTGCGAACCATTGGCAGATCCACGGTGATAGGTACCGGTATTGGTGTCGTGCCTGGCCTGGGGCAGGTTGTTGCAGCAATGATGGGATATACGGCGGCCAAAAATGCTTCGGCAACTCCCGAAAACTTCGGTAAAGGTGAACTCGAGGGTGTTGCGGCAGCTGAGGCTGCGAACAACGCGGTCAACGGCCCGACCATGGTGCCGCTGCTGACACTTGGGATTCCCGGGGACAACGTTACGGCAATTCTGCTTGGTGCGTTTGTGGCGCAAGGTCTGCGCCCGGGGCCGGAATTGTTTGAGACTCAGGGTTCCATTGTTTTTGCGATTCTGATTATCATGGTGCTGGCAAATTTTCTTTTTTTGATTATCGGCTATTTCGCTATTCCGTTCTTCGCTCGTATAGTTTCAATCAAGAGCTCACTGCTGATTCCACTGGTTGTGCTGTTCGCAGTTGCGGGTTCTTACGTATTTAGATCTGATGTATTCGATATACTGATGTTGGCGTTTTTTGGTTTGTTTGGAGTAATTGCAAGATACGGTAAGTTTGATGTTATGCCGATGGTGATGGGATTTATTCTGGGGGAGCCGCTGGAATACGCTTTTGGGCAAACGATGGCAATGTCTGAAGGTAATCTCATCAGTTTTGCGCTAACTGAACGGCCGGGTATGCTTGCTATCATATTACTGACGCCGATAATAGGCTTTATGTTGTGGCGTAGTGTTAACAAGAAGCAGGCTCAACCGGAGGGCTCGCCACCAGATGAAAGTTCCATCCGTTGAAAGTAAACAATACTTAAATGGAAGATACCGCAAGACTAGCTTCCAATTTACACGTATGTAGTAATGATAAAGCTCACACATGAGAGGAGAGTAAAATGAGTCTTAATAAGTTGTTATCTAAAATCGCGGCCACCACCGTATTGGCGGTTGGTATGGCGGGCAGTGCAATGGCTGCCGATTATCCCGAGAAACCAATCTCACTGGTGATCCCACTGGGTGCTGGTGGTTCACACGACTTGAATGCACGTGTTATGACGAGTGTCATACCGCAGTATTTAAATCAGGCAATGATTGTACAGTTATCTCCTGGTGCTTCAGGCCAGAAAGGGACTAACGAAGTGGCTACTGCAGAGCCAGATGGTTACACATTGTTATTTGCACATAACTACACTGATCAGTTGCAACAGCATGTAGAAAACCTGCCTTATGATACGTTGGAGGATTTTGTCACGGTAGCGCGTACAAACTTTGCGCCGATTGCAATCGTCGTACCGGCTGATAGCCCGTATGCAAGTGCTGAAGATCTTTTTGCAGCGGCTAAAGAAAATCCCGGTAAAATAAAAATGGCTCACTCGGGCAACTGGGGCGCACTTTTTGTCCCTGCTGCACAGCTGATGCAGGCAAATGGCTTTGAGCTTAACCTTGTGCCTTACAAAGGTGGTGGTCCGGCCATGCAAGCGCTGCTCAGTGGTGATGTTGACGTAACGATGGGATTCCCGTCCACACTTGCCGGGCAGATTTCAGCCGGTAAGGTAAAAGTGCTGGCAACAGCAGGTTCGGAACGTATTTATGATGATGTACCAAGCTTCTCAGAGCTGGGTGTAGGTGGTGATGTTGGTTTCATGCATAGAGTCGTCTTAGCACCTAAAGGTATTCCGGAAGATCGCTTGCAAACGCTAAGAGACGCCTTTGGTCAGCTTAACGGTGACAAGACCTATCAACGTATGATGAGTCGGCTTGGTGAGAACATCGACTACATGAGCGGTGAAGATTACGAAGAAATGCGTAAAGAGCAGAAGGTAGCGTATAAGTCGCTGGTTGAGTCTATTACCGGACAATAGTGGCTGGCTAGTAGAGCCATGCGGAGGATTGGTCCTCAGGGCCAGTAAAGGGGTGGATAACTATCCACCCCTGCTTTGAAGCAAAGACTTACTTATTCAGAGATCTCAGTAGAGATATCTCATCTTAATTATCGATGTATATTTACATCTAACGGAGAAACTGCATGGTCACTGTGAAAGAGAAACCTATCTGGAAGTTTCGTCTGACCGGTCAAGCAGAGTCCAGCACCAAATCTCATGTGACATCACGCGATGTCAAAATGATCATTGATGAGCCGATAGAGCGTGGTGGCACCAACGAAGGGCCGATGCCGGTCGAAATGGTTTTTGCAGGTTTGATCGGATGCACGCACGTTATCTCCAATAAGCTCGCGAAAGCTAATGATGTTGAGGTGGTTGACATGGATATTGAAGTCGTAACGACTATGGATAGCCGTGGTACCCGGTTAATTGAGCCGATAGATGTGCCTTTTCCGGATACCGTTTTACATATAAAAGCCACCATGAACGGTAGCGATGACGGTATAGAAGCGGTGATTCACAAGCTTAAAGAGCATTGTGCAGTATCAAAGATGTTGCGTATGTCTGGCACTAAAGTCACTGAAAACTGGCTGGTGAATGGCAAGGAATATCAGGTCTGATAATTTAGAATTCCGAATCCGCCCGTTTTTTACTGGTTGGACAACAATTGCTAGCCAAGATATTCACGGTGGTTGCACCGGTTTTTGCAGTGGTGGGTTTAGGGTATCTGTGGGCAAAACTTAATCAGAAGTTCGATTCTGAAACGCTCACCAATCTGGTGTTGAAGGTTGCAACACCTTGCTTGATATTTTCGTCCTTGACCAGTCTGGATATCAGTCTGACAACAGTGGGTACGATGGCATTCGCTGCGGCACTCGGTCTGGTAATCGCTGCAATCGTCGGTTGGGTTGTGCTTAAGTACCTTAACCTTTCCTACAGTACCTATCTGCCGTCCCTCATGCACGCCAACTCCGGCAATATTGGCTTGCCACTGGTTTTGATGGCATTCGGTGATGAAGGACTGGTAATGGGTGTTTCGTATTTTATTGTTAATTCAATCTCTCAATATTCTATTGGTTATGGAATCTCAGCGGGTTCGTTTTCCTTCAGCAGGCTTTTTAAGCAACCACTTAACTACGCGATAGTTATCAGCCTGTTGGTGTTGTGGTTTAACTTGTCGGTACCGGTGTGGATCGCAAATACCACTGAATTGCTCGGAGGTTTAGTGATTCCGGCGCTACTGCTGGTGCTTGGACACTCGCTGGCGCAACTTAAAGTTACAGACCTGCGTCTATCATTTCAATTGGCAATGGTTAGATTGACTCTTGGTGTCTGTCTGGGATTTTTAATTGTATGGGTGCTAAGGCTTGAAGGCTCGCAGGCAGGGGTAGTGTTTTTGATGTTTACGATGCCGGTTGCAGTATTTAATGTTGTTTTCGCCAAACATTTTAACCGTTCGCCAGAGAAGGTTGCCGGTTTGGTTGTCTTGTCCTCCCTGATGGTATTTACAATCCTACCTGTATTGGTTTGGATAGCACTATGGCTCGCAGGCCAAAATTAGTATGCTTGGAAAACTGTTTATCAGTGAAAAATGTGGAGAGTTCCGGTGAGTAAAGATACTTCCCTTAAGGTTGCGGTAGCAGGGTTTGGCTGGTGGGGTCAGCATATGGCGCCGCGGCTAAATAAGAACAGTCTCTTCGAGCTGGCTGGTGTAATTGAACCAGATAACGTACGTGGCAAAGAGATAACCAAGGCTGGTTTTCATCGTTTTGAATCAATTGATCAGGCGCTTGAAGATGAAACAATCGAGGCGATTATACTCACTACGCCCAATGTAATGCACGAGGCGCAGGTAGTGCAGATTGCAGGAGCAGGCCGTCATGTGTTTTGTGAAAAACCGCTTGGTATTACTGGAGACAGTGCCAAACGTTCGGTGAAAGCCTGTGAAGATGCAGGCGTGGTGCTAGGTATCGGCCATGAACGCAGATTTGAACCGGCGTTAAAAAAGGTGAAAGAGATGATCGATGACGGCACCCTCGGTACGATCATGCATGCCGAGTCGGCATTCAGCCACGACAAACTCATCAATGTGCCCTCGGGTGACTGGAGAACCTTAAAAGAGACAGCCCCGGCTGCAGCCATGACAGGTATGGGTATCCACCTGACGGATTTGTATATCTCGTATTTTGGTCCGGTAAAAACCGTACAGGCACTCACCGCGCAAAGAAAACTGGACTGGGAAACCGGTGATGTTGTGACTGTGCAGCTGAAGTTTGAAGCGGGTATGACAGCAACACTTAGTGCCATATTGTATACACCGCACTTTATCAGGCTGCATGTGTTTGGTTCTGACGCTGCCGTTGAGGTTCGAAACGATACACATCCGGACACACCGGGTGGCATTGCGCAAATGGTTACTTCCCGTACTGATCAGAAATCGGTTGTTGAGAATTTTGACTGGACCGACACGGTAGTTGAAAATCTGGAAGCATTTGCTGACGCAGTGGCAGGCCGATCAACCTATCCGTACACGCATCAACAGATGATCGACAATATCATCGTCCTTGAGGCGATAGCAGAGTCAGCTGAAACCGGCAAGACTATTCACCTCTAATGATGTGATCACACAGTATGCAAACTATAGGATTTATCGGGCTCGGAGTACTGGGATCGGCAATCGTCAGTAACTTCATTGAAGCCGGTGTACAGGTAATAGGTTATGACAATGCAACGACCGCAAGAAGTGCTGCTTTGGACCTCGGTGTTAAGTTAACTGACAGCCCACTGCAGGTAGCAGAGCAGACCGATGTCATTTTTACCTGTATGCCAAATAACACCGCATTGGTTGACGTGGTAAGTGGCACTGATGGGGTTTTCAGTATTGATCGGGATAATCAATGCATTGTGGAAATGTCTACTTTGTCTTTGCAAGACAAAGAGGCGTTTGCCGAGCATTGTAAGAATGCTAAGCGGCGAGCGGTGGACTGCCCTGTCAGTGGTAACCGCGTTATGGCATTAAATAAAAAGCTCACGGCGTTCTTTAGTGGTGAGCAAACCGATTATGAGTTGATAAAACCAATCCTCGAACATACTTGCGGAAAAACGCATTATGTAGGGGAGTTTGGCAATGGCAGTAAAACCAAGATTTGCGGCAACATACTGAATCTTGTGCACAATACGGTTGCTGCTGAAGCTATGGTACTGGCAATAAAGTCCGGGCTTGATCCTGCAAAGTTCCACGAAGTGATATCAGGTAGTGCTTCAAGTTCTGCAATGTTTGAGGGACGTGGTGCGCTGATGGTAGATGAGAACTACAGTGCTGAAGGTATGAATATGTCTGTGCCGCTTAAGGATTCGGCGATTATCTCGCAGCATGCAGCAAGTTTGCGATGTCCGCTACCGCTTTACCAGGTTGCTCTGCAACAGTATTTTGCAGCAGCAGCTCAGGGCCTTGATCACATGGACGCATCGGTGGTGTGTAAAGTGATGGAAAATAATGCGAATGTGGATCGGGATGCGAAATGATTGATTGCTGCGTGCTACAAGTACCGAAGAATGTATCGAGTCACCTCGAAGTGTCTCCTGCTTGATACATACATGTAACTGCAAAAACCTGCTATATCTGATTAAAAAAAATCAGCTGGCAAGCTGAGCTTTTTTGATTGCTGATAACACTTTGTGAGGCGTTGCAGGAAGATCAGACACTACTGCCCCTGTCGCATCTCGTATTGCATTGAGTATCGCGGGGGCGGTTGGTATAAGAACATGCTCACCCAGACCTTTCGCACCATAAGGACCTTCTGCGTCTGCAACTTCAATAATAAAATGACTGAAATCTGGCATGTCGCCAATAGTCGGTATTAAGTAGTCGTGCAGATTTTCGGTTCGGCCTGGCAGGTACTCCTCCATTAGTGCGAGGCCAATACCTTGCGCGATTCCGCCTTCTATTTGAGCTTCAACCAGCATCGGATTAATAGCACGCCCGACATCGTGGGCAGAGGTGATGTGATTAAGTTTGATAGTGCCCAGTAAGGTATCTACCGTCAGTTCTACAAGCTGTGCACCGTAGCCATATACTGCATAGGGATTACCCTGACCTTGTTCATCTAAAGGGGTTGTTGGGGGATCATAGGTTTCCTCAGCCATAATGACGTAGCTGAACTGGTTTACAGGTAACTTTGAAAGTTCGATCGAACTGGTTTGTGGTCCATCGTGCAGATTTATAACGGAACCGGTTATTTCAATGTGGGCATCACTTGCGACATTACCCATGCGCAGCACTGTTGAGCGTAATGCCTCTCCGGCTTGTTTGGCTGCCATACCGGTGACATAGGTTTGGCGTGATGCGGAAGTCTTGCCGCAATCGGGCGTCAGGTCGGTATCACCATCGATCATTTCAATGCTATGTACCGGTGCTCCAAAAGCATCAGCTGCGATTTGGGTGATCACCGTATTTGATCCCTGCCCGATATCCATCGCGCCCTGGTGAAGTACTATTTTTCCTTCGGCGGTAATACCCATACGGATAGTGGAAGGGTTGGGAAGGGATGTGTTGCCACAACCGTACCAGCAGGTGCCGATACCGACGCCTTTCCGAAGATGGCTTGCCTCGGGTGCGTCATTGTAACTACGTGCCTTATCTGTGGCTGTTTTCCAGGTTTGTGTAAGTGCTTCCAGGCATTCAACAATACCAACTCCGGTGTTAAAAATTTGCCCGGTAACAGTCGGTTGCTTGTTACGTAGCGCGTTTTTAATGCGAAACTCCAAGCGATCAACACCTGCGAGATCTGCCAGTTGGTCGAATGCGGTTTCCTGCGCAATAGCAGATTGCGGCACGCCAAAACCTCTAAATGCACCTGCAGGTGGTGTGTTAGTGTGAACCGCCACACTTCGGGCGCGGTAGTCAGGTATGTGGTATGGACCCGAAGCATGTACCGGCACCCGGTTGGCCACAGTTGGTCCCCAGCTGGCGTACGCACCGGTGTTAAATGTGCCTTTAAAATCGAAGCCACATAACATTCCGTTCGGGTCACAACCTATCGTGACATCTATGCTTGAAGGATGCCTTTTAGTGGTAGAGCGCATGGAATCACCGCGGGTGTAGCTAATACCTACCGGCTTATTAAGTCTCCATGCTGCAAGTGCAATAAAAGGCTGGAACGAGATGTCGAGCTTGGAGCCAAAACCCCCGCCACACGCTGATGGCATTACCCGTATAGCGTCAATTGGCAGGTCCATGATTTCTGCCAGGCCTTCGCGATCCATTTGTGCAGCCTGGGTGCAGCCGAATACCTCGAGTCGATCTCCGTTACGTATACAATAACCTGCTTCCGGTTCTATATAAGCATGCTCGATAAAAGGTGTGGAGGTGTGTACGGTGACGTAATGGCTGGCGCGTTTGAGTGTATCGTCGGTATTGCCGCGCTCGACATGTCCTTCAACCAGAATGTTGCCGGAGCGTGATTCATGCAGAAGCTGGCTGGCTATGCTGGTAGCTTCTTCGGGCAGCAGGCTATGCGGTTGGGCATGCCAGATTATAGGCAATGTGCTTTCATCTAATGTGTTGAGGGCATCCAGGGTTCCTACGATTGCAGCAACCGCTTCGCCTCGAAACAGGGCCGTGTGCTCGGCAAACACAGGCTGGTCGGCAAATGGCGGGATCACCCCGAAGCAATTTCGTCCCGGTATATCCGCGGCACTTAAAAATAACTCCAGCCCTTCTTGTGACTCAATGAAGCTTTGGTGATCTGTAATTGTAAAATCAGCATGATGATGTGGGCTGCGAATGATTTTTATAAATGCGCACTGATCTGGAAACGCATCTGCACCATAACTAATTTCACCATTGACTTTTACTCTGCCATCTACGTGTTGAATGGAAGTGCCAATTGATTTACCGGCAACCGGACTACATTCTTGTTCTGATCGTTTGCCATCTGAGACATCAATGTGGTGGGTGTTAATAACAGCATCAACAATTTTCCGATAGCCGGTACAGCGGCACAGTACTCCGCCAAGTGCATCTTCTACTTCTGATCGGGTTGGTGTCGGGTTGGTGTCCAGCAGTGCTTTAGCAGACATTAACATGCCCGGTGTGCATATTCCGCACTGTGCTGCACCGTGCGCAAGGAAGCTCCGCTGCAGCTGATTTAGAGAACCGTTTCCAGCTAAGCCATCAACGGTTTCAACGTGAGCGCCATCAACCTGAGCTACCGGTACTAAACAGGCACAGGCGATTTGCCCGTCAATTAACACTGAACATGCACCACAATCGCCTGCGTCGCAACCGACCTTGGTACCGGTGAGGTTCAGGGAAGTTCGAAGTACATCAGAAAGACGATTGGTCGGGATTGTTTCGAATGTGGAAGGTGTACCGTTGACAGTCAGCGTTAGTGATATTGGATTCATGATGCGCGGTTAGCCAGGGTAACTATTGAACGCCTGATTAGTTCCGCAGCGGCGCTATGTCGATAGGTTGCTGTTGCACGGACATCGTCAATGGGTGAGAGCCCGCTGACGTGTTGTTGAGTAATGCTGTTCGCCAGTTCGGGTGCCAGATCTGGAGTTAGTAACTTGCCGATGAGATATTGTTCCAGCTCGGGAAGACGGCTGGCGACCACAGAACATGAGCCAACGCTCAGTGCTGCATTGGTTATAAGATTGTTGTTGTCGGTTTGCAGGCGTACAGCCACCATGGCAATCGAAATGACCAGGTACTTACGCGCACCGAGCTTCAAAAAATGAGAGTCACCTTCGGTTGATGTCTTTGGCAACAATAGTTCGGTAACTATTTCACCAGCTGCAAGTGTGGTTTGCCGGTTGCCTGTGACAAAATCCTGTAGGGCAATATCTCTTGCATTACCTTGTGAAGAGACCCGCACAATCGCATCGAGACAGAGTAGCGCAGGCATGCCGTCAGCTGCAGGCGAAGCATTGCAGATGTTACCGGCAACCGTGCCCCGGTTTTGTATCTGAATGGATCCGACTTCGCGCGCTGCGAGTTTTAATGCGTTGAAGGCATCGGGCAAATTCGTGTTAATGACATCTGTCCAGGTCGCCAGGGCACCGATATGCCAGTGTGTCTCATCTTCAAAAATTGTCCGCAGCGTTTTAAGCCGGGACAGATCAAGAATATTGCCGGACGGCGATTTGTCGCCGAGCGCAGGATAGAAATCTGTACCGCCGGAGACAATTGACCAGTCGCCATTGGCAAGATATGCCACTGCTTCCTCAGTGGTTTTCGGTTGCGCAAACATCATTATATTTGCACGCGGCACATGACCATTGAATTTAGCCTTATTGTCTAGCTGGCGTAATTATGCGTTAGACACCCGCTTATGGATAGACCGAATTGCTTCGTTTGACAGTATGCAATAAACATTTGTATGCTAATGATCGCATGGTGCTGCCATGGGCATCAAGCTGCGCGGGTAATCGCGCAGCTTTTTTGGACATACTGTGTGCACGGTATCAGGCAAATGCTGTAAAACTACGGAATTTATCGTTTGACCGACGCTAAGACCAGTCAGGAAAAGATCAGATGCGATGCATGTCCGGTCATGTGTTATATCGCCAATGGTCGCGCCGGTGCCTGTGATCGCTACGCTAATGAAGACGGGCAACTTGTTAGACTGGATCCGCTAACCATTCTTGAGCGCCGCGCGGACGCTGGTGCAGGTGAGGTTGTACCGTTTCTTGTTCGTAGTGAAGGTGGGTTGCATGCAGGCAGACCAGATTTAGGTGAGGCGGATTTAAGTGGACAGGACACACGTGGGCAGAATGAAGGCTGGGACGGAAACCCGGTAACGCCGGCTGACAAATTTATAACCGCAGTTGGCGCTGGCACTACTTATCCGGACTACAAACCGGCTCCTTTTATCGTGTCCAGTCAGGTAGAAGGTATCGACATGGTGACCGTAGTAACCGAAGGCATTTTCAGTTACTGTGGTGCAAAAATAAAAATTGATACCGATCGCCATATTGGTGAGGAACGTAATCTGGTTCGAGCCAACGGAGAAGCTATTGGCCATGTCACCACGGGCGAGTATGGCTCGCAAATGTTATCTATCGGTGGTGTGCATCATTTAACGGGCGGCAGCAAGAAGGAAGGTCGAACCACTTGTGCCTCGTTGCTTGCACTGTGCAATGGTGAAGCGGTAGAGCTCACCATCGACGATGGTTCTGACCTTGTTGTGCAGGCTAACCAGCCGCCGGTTATCAATGGCGAAGTTGAACAAAGAATGCGGGTGGGCTGTGGTTCAGCCACGGTAGGAATGTTTGCTTCACAATGGAAAGGACTGGTTGACGAAGTCGTGGTTGTTGATGACCATATCACCGGTGTTATGTCTGAACATCAGGCAGGTCGTGTCATCGGCTGGGAGAGCACCGGCATTAAGATCATGGGCAGAAAGTCTACCCCCGGTCGATACTTTCAGGTGGCAGAACCGGGCACAGGATGGGGTGGCACCAATCTGACAGACCCGCTGGCTATTCTGGGAGAGTTCGACAGCAAAAAGGCCAATCCCGGTCAGTCGCTGTTAATGGTGTCCACCACCGGTGAGCATTTTGCCTATTATGAGCTTGACGATAATCTACAGCCGATACAACTGGATATCCCCAAGCGTCTGCAGGTATCGATCACCAGAATAGAAGAGAACTGTGAGCCGGCATTGTGCTCGGTATTGTTTATGGGTGGCGCGGGAGGATCGTTGCGCGCCGGAGTTACAGAGAATCCGGTTCACCTAACTCGTTCGGTACAACAGGCAATTACCCGGGTCACATGCGGTGGCACGCCGGTCTATCGCTGGCCGGGCGGGGGTATCACGATAATGGCTGATGTCTCCCGTATGCCGGATAACTCCTTTGGTTATGTGCCGACTCCTGCATTGGTAGCACCTATCGAATTCACTGTTCCTCTTTCAGACTATGAAGCTTTGGGTGGCCATATGGATTATATTGTTTCTATTGAAGATGCAATTCAGGGACTGATGGGTCCACAGAATGATCATGTACTGAAGGGACAGCAAGCAGTCGGTATGAATAGCCTGAACCCCTGGCCAACTGATAGCGGACAGCCAAATAGCCTGGATAAAAGTCCATAAAAATATCCATGAGTACGGAACAAAGTGAACATGAAATGAAGATAAGAAAAATTGTTACCACCGTAGAAGACACTCACCTGGAGATGGGTAGGCAGATCAGTCCGCCCACACGCCGTGCCGCCTCTACCGCAGTGATCGAAAATCCATTTGCGGGTGTTTATCAAGAGGATCTCGATGCCCTGATGACTATCGGTGAAGAACTGGGCGATTTATTAGGCAGAAAATGCGTTGAAGCTTTGGGTATTGATCCGTCGCAAACCGAAAGCTACGGCAAAGCAGCCATGGTTGGCGAAAACGGGGAACTTGAGCACGCGGCTGCCATACTGCACCCCAGACTTGGCAAGCCACTCAGGCAGGCAGTGGAGAAAGGCGCGGCCCTGGTGCCATCTTCAAAAAAGATGGGATCAATGGGCCAGCCGCTCGATGTACCACTTGGTCATAAAGATGCGGCTTATGTGAGATCGCACTTTGATGGCATGGAAGTCCGTATTAATGATGCCCCTCGTGCGAATGAAATTATGGTTTCAATAGTGGTCACAGACACCGGGCGGCCATTGCCACGAGTAGGAGGACTGGAAGCCGCTGATGCAAAAGGTGAGGACGGTCTGCGCTGAGACTCCGGCGTAGCATAACGGAATATGTTATGTGCCGATAACTTCCGGCAACCGCGTGGCAGGAGGAGTATTACGACTTCTGTGAGAGCGGACTATGCCATCAATAACCGTCATACCAATGCCGGGCAAGTTACCCTGATGAATACTCTCAAGCATATCTTTGCCAGGTGCATGTTGTGCCTGATCAAGTAAGATAAAGTCAGCTGATTTACCTATTTCTATAATGCCGGTGTCCAGTTCACGCATACGTGCTGTGTTACCTGTCGCGAAGCAAAATGCTATCTCTGCAGGTACGTTACCCAGGCTGGATAGCATGGCTATCATCCGTAAGATTCCCAGCGGTTGCACACCGGAGCCTGCAGGTGAGTCCGTACCCAGGATGACGCGTTCTGACTGCTCTATTTCAAATGCGGTACGCATGGCAAGAAGGCCGGCACGCTCGTTGCCGTTATGTACAATCTCAATGCCACGAGAGCAGCTTTCACACAGGCAGGTAATCTGATCATCAGGCAAGGCTGTGTGACCGCCGTTTATATGGCCGATAATATCGGCGTCTGCCTCCAGTACAACATCTTTGTCTATCAAGCCAGAACCGGGTATGGATGGTCCACCGGTATGAATAGTTGACTGAATTCCATACTTGCGTGCCCATTTAACCATTTGTGCCGCGGTCTCACCGGCTTTAACTGAACCGAGCCCTACCTCACCCAATAGCTTTACACCGGCTTCTGATAGCTCTTTAAAATCTTCTTCTTCCATGCCTTCTTCGAGTACCGGTGCACCGGCCAGCATCTTCACGCCGGATGGTCGAAAATTCTCGTACCATCGTTGTGATGCGATGGCCATGGCTTTCAAGCCAACAATGTCTTTCGGGCGTCCGGGAGCATGTACTTCTCCGGCTGATATCATCGTCGTAACACCGCCGTGTAAGCAGGAGTCAATCCATCCCAGCTGTTGCTGCCTGGGAGTGTAGTCGCCGATAACCGGGTGTACGTGGCTGTCTATGAGGCCGGGGGATAGCCAGGTATCATTGGCGTTAATGGTGGTGGTGGCCTGTGATGTATCAAGGTCCTTTTCATAGCCAATCGCGCTAATAAGTCCGTTTTCACACACCAGACAATTGCCGTCAATCAGTGGCTCTTCCAGTTTGCCGGTCAGTATTTGAGCAATGTTGGTCACAACCAGTTTTTGCTTCGCGCTATCGGCCATTGGCTTTTCTCTGCGTGATCTATGTGACTGATTCAAGGATTGTTAGTATACTAAGTAACCACTCGATAAGGTCAAGTCTGAATGTCACCACGCTCTCCCGGATTGGCGCGTTCTACAATCTGCGTTGTGTTTTGGTTCAGTACATTGCAGTTGTCTTGAGGTTAATTTCCGATGATTCTCAGGTATCTATGAGACCCTACATTTTAGAGGATCAGATTGGCTTCATTCTCAGAAAAGTCAGTCAGCGGCACAGCACTATTTTCAGCGATCATATGCCCGCGGATCTTACGCCAACCCGCTTTGCTGCTATGGCCAAACTACTGGAACGCGGTGCACTTTCACAGAATGAGTTAGGTCGCTTGACTGCGATGGATGTCGCCACTATCAAGGGAGTTGTTGACCGATTACGTCAGCGTAAGCTCGTGATAAGTAAAAAAGATCCGAAAGACGCAAGACGGCAGCTTATCAGTCTGACAGCCAAAGGCGAACGTGTAGTACAGGCTGCGGTCACTGATGCATTGGTGGTGTCAGATAAAACTGCTGAGCCGCTAACAGAGGTTGAGACAAAACAGTTGTTAAAGTTATTGTGCAAGCTGCAATGACTTCAATTGTGAACTCGCTATTGTGCTATCAGGGCATTTAATACGTCGCTGAAATTATCAATTTGTTCATCGCTGAAATTGGCGAAAGCCTGTTTAGCATGTGCTGCAGCTAACTCCCAGCACTCATTGGCTTTTGCCTGTCCTTTGTCAGTCAGGTTGCAGCCATTACCATCTACGACTACAAAACCTCGATTGCCAAGGTTGGCTTGCGCCTCTGTAACCTCATTGATTGGTGCGTTTACGTGGCTGCTCAAAGCACCTGCATCGATTCCCGGATAATCGTGGACGAACAAGAGCACACGAGACTCAATAAGGTTTAGCTCGAGCGATTTAAGCTTTGGCTGATACGCATCCTGATAGGCGCGAACGGCTTTTAACATCAGGAAAAACTTATGGTTGGCCAATCGTCCGTTGCTGTCACTGTTAGTGGTGTCACTGTCAGTTTTGGATGAAGCGCCGGGGTGGCTGAATAGTGTCGCATACGAACCCTGGTGGAAACACAATGGGGAACGACCGAAATCATCGAATGCAATCACCTTTCCAACGAATATCCAGTGGTCTCCTCCGTCGAACTTATCGTGAGTCTCGCACTGGAATCGTGCGGCGCAGTTCGGGAAAACTGGTACTCCGCCAATGCCTTCTTCCCAGTCAATGCCTGCGAATTTATCTAACTGTTGTCTGGCAAAGTGGTTGGATAGCTCCATTTGATCGGATGCAAGCACGTTAACAGCAAAGTAGTCTGCGGATTCATAAATCGGGCAAGCGCGAGATTCTTTTATACAACTCCAAAGGATAAGTGGTGGATCCAGTGAAAGTGAGTTAAAGCTGCTGGCTGTTGTACCGACCAGATCACCCTCTGCGCTTCGTGCAGTTATTATAGTAACGCCAGTGGCAAAGTTGCCCAGCGCTCTGCGAAAATCCTGAGCGCTGAACTGATCGCAAAATTCGGGGGAGGTTGCATCACTTGTCATTTAGATTATCTCCCATCCAATATCACTAATTTAGTATCCATCGGGAGCACTCTGTGCCCACTCAATGACTATAGTTGTTCCTATAGTTTACACAAACGGGCTTGCGGTCTCACGCATAACTGCTTCAGTAGTTCGGTGTAAGCTCGCAAAGTGGCGTTCCTTTTCACTTTTAAGCTGTGCCTGCAGATACGCGCCGAGTTCACGCGAATTATCTACCCACGCACGGCCACGATGCTGGCGTTGTGCTTCAAACTGTTGCAATGCAACGTGAAGGTCATTGTGAGCACCCAGCGCGCCGGCAAGAGCAAAAGCATCCTCCGCGGCTTTGGTGATACCAACACCAAGATGAGGGCGGGCGGTGAAGGCTGCGTCTCCAATGAGTACTACCTGTTGGTGAACCATGCGGGTAGTGGTTAAGTCATAGATCGGTTGGATAAAGGGTTTATCAAGCTTTTTAATCAGGTTGAGATGCTGCGGTGAAAGCAATCTTTCTGCATCTCCTCGCATCTGTTGAATTATTTCAGGCCTTACCTTATCAGGGGCAATTGACTCCCCGTTATTGTTGCCTTCACTGTCGGTTAACAGATCCTGCAAAGTTGTTTCCTTGGCAGCCGGGCGATACCACACGACGTTGTAGCGCCGCTTACCAACACCTACCTGATGCTGCTTGCCGGCAATGGGATAGGTTAATACCTGTTCACCTTCGGGCAGGCAAAACGTAAAGTAGGGGAAAAGTTCCTGCTGTTCCTGTTTACTTAAGTTTTGTTCGTCTATCAGTCCTCGCCAGGCAATATAGCCCGCATACTCAGGTTGAGCCTTCGGTTCCAGCTGGTTTCTGATGGTGGATCGTATTCCATCTGCTGCAACCAGCAGATCGGCTGTCGCAGTTGATCCATCTGTAAAGTTTGCAACAACTTTGTTTGTCTGCTGATAAAAAGTGTGCAGCACTTTGTTCTGTTGATAACGATTATCAGGGAAGTGTCGCCGAAGTAGCTGGTACATGCGTCCCCAGGATGTTGCAATTTGTGGGAGGTTCAGCGTGTCTGTGATTTTTCCGGCTCTTGAAAACGTCTTGCGAGTGACTATGGATACCCCGATATCCTGTTCGGTTGATACGCCAATATGTTTTAGTACATCAAACAATGCCTGATGAGTAATGATTCCCGCACCACGTTGTTCCAGCTCGCCCTCGGTGGCCTCGAATATCTGAACGTCCCATCCGATTTTGAGCAAGGCAAGACCACAGGTCAGACCAGCAATTGATCCTCCGATAATGACTGCACGCTTTGAATGCTTATGAGGTGAGTTACCTGAGTTTATATTCAAAGAAACCTTATTTTAGGAAGCATGGCAGTATTACTAATAGTGATAAGAACATTGTATTTGTCTTATCGGAAAGTTTCATCGAAGCGCTACGGCGGAGTTACGCGTCCTGCCATCCGTCTGGAGTTTTAAATCGGTGGCGTACAACGTTGGGTTGCTTTAGTGTTTGCTCTATAAAGCAACCTTGTTTTGCAGCGTCGATCAAGGCAAGGATTTCAGGCTCCTCATTGGGACTATCTATATCAATGTCAATCTCGAACGATTCCGGTGCAGTTGTGTAGGTTTTACCGGTTTTCTGCCAATTCCAGATAACTCGCACGTCAACGTGTAAGTCAGTGAGGGTTACGCCAAGGCGTTTCGCAAAAGCGCGAATTTGCGTCATGATGCAGCCAGTCAACCCGCCGACAAATAATGCAAGTGGTGGTGGAGCAGTGGAATCCCCGCCGTGGAATGGCCCTTCGTCTGTGGCCATTTCAAATGATTCCTGAAATGGTTTGACCATAGACACAGAAAGATTGTTACGCATTTTACCGGTTGCGGTACCGCGGCAGTCAAAGCGTACCTGCATCTGCTCCCGATCAAACACTGAAGTTTTAGTCATTGCGCGCTACTTTATTGCTTGCGGGTTTATCGGAGAGCCGGCGCCACCTGGCAAATGCAACGGCGGTGCGACAAAGAAAAACTCATAAACACCATCTTGATGACAGTCTTCTGCGAGTTCTTTAACGTAAAATATTTCACCCATGGAAACACCGATTGCCGGTATAACAACCCAGTGCCACGGTTGATTAGCTTCATCGGTCTCATTTGGACGAACTTCACAACCCCAGGTATCTGCACAGATTGCCGCGATGTCCTTTTCTTTTATCCAGTGTGCTGTTTCAAACGCTAAGCCCGGTGCGTCACCTCCGGCGTATCCGCTCCAGTCCTGCTTTGCTAAACAACGTTCCTGGTGGCCTGTTCTTACTATTACAAAGTCACCTTTCTTAATTTTGACGCTTTGTTGGGCGGCACACTGTTCAAGATCATCATTGGTAATCGGATAGCCATCGTCGAGCGAATCTACACCTTTGTATCGTGCGATATCGAGCAGCACGCCCCGGCCAACCATTTTATCCCGTACGTTCTCGATGCCCAGCTTTGCAGCACCTTGCACTGTGACCTCGCTTGCGTCGTAACCGTTGTACATTTTGTCATCAAGGAAAATGTGGGCAAGCGCATCCCATTGGGTTGAGCACTGGCAGGGCAGGTTTATGCCATCATCGGCATACCGAAGGTAGGCTTTTCCATCGCCATCCTGTTTGCCTGCTGCGGCATCGGTGCCGGTAGCGAGCATTTGATGTATAGGATTCCATCGACCACCAAACAAGCCGGATTGTATGGGTTCTTTAAGGCTTAAGCCTAGTGAAAACACCTGTCCTTTCTTGATTAGTCCTGCTGCAGCGACAATATCAGATGGTTCGATATTGTTAAGCGTACCGATCTGGTCTTTATCACCCCATCGGCCCCAGTTCGACAGCTGTTTTGCTGTTTCATAAATCTTTTCGCGACTGAATTTCATTTTTCCTCCACTCAATGGTTGAAATCAGGCTTTTCTTGTCCAGTGTCTCAGTGGAAATTAGTGAATGCAAGGAAATTTGATCTGCTGTCTCGGGCATGAGATATTCAATTAGCGACCGATAAGCCCTCTTGCAGAAAAAATGAAAGCACCTGACATCTTATACGAGTGTCCACAAACGGTTGCCGAGGCGGTAGCGCTGTTGTCTGATGATGGTCGGTTCTGTCAACCGCTGGCAGGTGGCCAGAGCCTGATGCCAATGATGCATTTAAGGCTGGCGCAACCTGAGGTACTGATTGATCTAAACGCACTGGCTGAACTGGATTTCATTGAGCAGGTTGATGATACGATACATGTCGGATCTATGGTTCGCTACACCACGCTACTGAACTCCGAATTGATTCGACGGCATGTTCCTCTCATGTCTCTGTCGCTACCTCATGTCGCACACTCTGCGGTGCGCAATCGGGGCACCATAGGTGGCAGCACTGCGCTTGCCGATCCTGCTGCAGAAATGCCTGCAGTGCTTAAAGCACTTAATGCGGTCATTGTGGCCGTTTCCCAAAGCGGTCCGAGGGAAATTTCGGCTGACGATTTCTTTCAAGGTATTTATGAAACTGCACTGGGTGATGATGAACTGGTGCACTCAATAAAGTTTCCCGCTGCTACGGATCAACAGCGATTTGGATTTTACGAGCTTGCTCGAAGACATGGTGATTATGCGATGGCGGGTGTTGCCGTCAGTGCTCAGTCAATTAATCCGTATACTGGTCTTAGAATTATTTTTTTTGGTGTTGCGGATCAGCCACTGCGTGCTACCGGTGCAGAAGCAGCACTCGAAGGTTCGATGTTCAAAGATGAACCGGCAATACTCGAGGCGCAAAACGCGTTGCCAGCTGACGAGTTTACCGGGGATGTTGGTGTATCGGTTGACACAAAAGTGCAGCTGGCAAAAGTGGTGTTAAAACGTGCACTGCTTGCGATGTAACCCGGTGCCAGCAATCGATTACCAAAATTAAAAACGAGAGTAATTAATGGCTCAAACGCAAGATATAGAACTCGTTGTGAATGGTGAAACTATACAAGCCAGCGTACCGGTGAGAACAAACCTTGTGGATTTTCTCAGGGATCATGTTGGGCTCACCGGATCGCATGTTGGCTGCGAGCAGGGGGTATGTGGCGCCTGCACCTTAGAGGTCGATGGAGTTGCTGTAAGAGGGTGTTTAATGCTTGCCGTTCAGGCCAATGGTTCACAGGTGACTACTATAGAAGGAGTCTCTGCCAAGTTGGTTGGTAGACAATTGCAGCGTGCTTTTGTAGAACACAATGCACTGCAATGCGGATTCTGCACACCCGGTATGATCGCCAGTAGCATCGAATATATTGAACAGGGTGGAGCATCTGATCGGGCAGCTATTAGAGAACATCTGTCGGGTAACTACTGTCGATGTACCGGATACCAGTCAATTGTGGATGCCGTTGTCTCGGTTATCGATAAAGGTGCTGCGGCATGAGCGGCCCGCTACACAAGTTTGACCAGCCCAACTCCTACATCGGTCGCTCCGTGGAAAGGCCAGATGCCAGTCGGTTGGTAGAAGGCGAAGGCTGTTATGTTGATGACTTGCAGCTTCCGCGTATGACCCATGCGGCATTTGTGCGATCACAGTACGCCCATGCAAATATAAAGAGCGTCAATGTTGATGCGGCCCGTGCCCTCGCCGGAGTCGTTGCAGTTTTTACAGCAGGTGAAATTAATGCCGAAGTAAGTCCGTATGTGGGAACACTCACTCATCTGCAGGGACTACGGTCACCCCCGCAGCTGCCTATGGCAGATCGGGTTGCACTGTGGCAAGGCGAACCAATTGTTATGGTGGTGGCTCAATCACGCGCAGTAGCTGAAGATGCCTGTGAACAGGTGCGGGTTGAATATGAGCCACTGGATGCGATGGTCTCTGCCCGGCAGGCACTGGATAATGACAAAGCTAGAATACATCCCGAACTTGATAGCAATACCGCATGGGTGAAAGACGTTGATGCTGGTGATGTTAGTGCGGCTTTCAGTAAGAGTGACGTCACCGTTGTTGAAAGGACGTTTCAGTTTGGTCGTCACACCGGTGTTACCGTTGAACCTCGATCTACAGTAGTCGAGTTTAATCGGTCAGATAATACGCTGGTGTTTCACTATTCTGGTCAAGCACCGCATATGATGCAGGCTATCATTGCCAGGCATCTCGATTTTCCTGAGGAAAATATTCGTGTCATAGCCCGGGATGTGGGTGGATCATTCGGTATCAAGATACATACTTATGGTGATGAAATAGCAACAGCAGTAGCCGCCAAACTATTACGACGTCCGGTTAAGTTTATTGCTGATCGGCTGGAGAGCTTTACCACAGACATTCACGCCAGAGACCATCGTATTGACGGGAAAATCGGTATTGATCGGGAGGGTAAAATAGTCGCGTTGGAGATTGATGATCTGACCGGTATCGGCCCTTATAGTATGTATCCGCGTACTTCGGCCATTGAATGCAATCAAATATTGAATCTGACTGGTGCACCGTACGATATTGAAAACTATCGCGCCAGGGGAACAGTTGTGTTCCAGAATAAAAATATGATGTGTCAGTACCGCGCGGTCGGGCATCCGGTGGCAATGGCAGTATGTGACAGTTTGCTTGAAGAGGCAGCTAGTGAAATTGATATGGATGTTGTTGAGATTCGACGGCGTAATCTGATTAGCGACGATGCCTATCCGTGTACCTCAGCCAGCGGAATGAAGTTTGCCGATCTGTCGCATCAGAAGTCTTTGCAGAGACTGGTAGAGATGATGCGCTACGATCAGCTGCGTAAAGATCAGGTCGAGTTACGTAAAGCAGGTATCTATCGTGGTATCGGCCTGGTGTCGATGGTTGAAGTGACCAATCCGAGCCCGATGTTTTATGGTGTTGGTGGTGCACCTATATCTGCTCAGGATGGTGCAACAGTGCGTCTCGATGCTGCCGGTGCACTACACGTTTCCTGTTCTATTACGGAGTCAGGACAGGGAACCAACACAATCCTTGCACAAATAGCCGCTGAAGTGTTTGGTGTAGATATAAAGCGGGTTAAGGTCACAACAGGTGACACAGCACATGTGCCGTACGGGGGTGGTACCTGGGCATCACGAGGTGCTGGAATTGGCGGTGAGTCTGTATTGCTTGCATCAGATGCGCTTAAGTCACAGGTGCTGGAAGTTGCTGCAAGCATATTACAAACAACCCCCGACACACTTCAGATTGAACGTGGTGTGGTGGTCAGTAGTGCGGATGGGTCAGAGAAGATTTCATTGGATGAGCTCGGGCGTATTGTGTACTACCGCGGTAATGAATTGCCCGCAGGTGTAAATGCTGAGCTTATTGCGACAAGGCACTACAAGGTTAGTGATTTTCCTTTCGTGTTTACCAATGGTGCGATGGCAGCCCAGGTAGAAGTAGACATCGAAACCGGTTTTATCAAGGTGCTGGATTTCTGGGTAGTCGAAGACTGCGGTCGGGTAATCAACCCGAAGCTTGTCGATGAACAGATTCGAGGCGGCGTGGTGCAGGGTATTGGCGGTGCGCTGTATGAGGAGTGTCTCTACGATGACGACGGGCAGTACCTCAACGCCACTATGGCTGACTACCTGGTCCCGATGGCGGGTGAGATGCCTGACATTCATATTGAACATGTTGAGACACCCACCAGCACTTCAACACTGGGTGCAAAAGGTGCCGGTGAAGCCGGAACAGGTGGTGCACCGGCAGCTATTCTAAATGCGGTTAATGATGCATTGCGGCCACTTGAGGCATCGATTTTTCAAATGCCGATGACGCCTGAGCGTGTTCTCAATGCATTGAGGGTATCTTAATAGCCAGGCTCTTTGAATACTGATTGCAGGAGACATAAATATGCCTGATAGATTTGGTCCGCGGGGGGTGCTCGCACTTATGATCCCGCAACAGAATTCGAACATGCACCCTGAATATGAAATGATGCGTCCCGACGGTGTTAGCAATCAGGTCTATCGTTTCGATATTTCAGGCCAGGACAGAGTATCTGAAGCAATGGTTGAAGCCATCCCGCAGGCCCGTGGTTGTTGGCCGGACATGGTGTTATGTTCAAACTCGGTAGAAATGCGCAACTGGTCCGTTGATCAGCAAGTTGCGTATCGAGCGGCGCTCAAAACTGCATTGCCTGATACGCCTATTGTTACTGCAGGAGACGCCTGTGTGGCAGCGCTTCATTGTGTTGGTGCAAAGCACCTTGGTCTGGTATCACCTATGTCTGAGGCGCACTCCGAGAGTGCGCGTAACTATTACACGGCCCACGGATTTGAAGTGCCCGAGACTGCGTGGCTGCAAGTTAAAACATCAGACAAAATCATTGATGTGCCATTGGATGAAATTAATGCGGCTTTTAACAAAGTTAACACTGAAGAAGTAGATACGATCCTGCATGTTGGCGGAGCGCTTGGTATCGCAGATATGGTTGATGATCTTGAGGTCAGACTGGGCAAACAGGTTATCTCCTCAACCGCAACTGGCTACTGGTACGCGTTGAGAATGATGGGTGTGGATACACCGTTGACTATTGGCGGGCATATTACCCGCCAGTTGTTGCCGACAGATTTACGTGACCCGACAAAACTTATAAGCTAACACCATGAGCACAGAGTTTAGTGAGTCTTGGTGGTACTTCACCTATCATCGATATTTTTCCCCTGATTAAAAAAATCCTTGAGAAATGACAATGCCAATAAGTTATAACGATGCCGGATTTTATGTTCGGCCTGAATTTGCGGAGAGCCATGAGCATCTCTGGCAACGACTGCAGCATGCAGGTAGCTGGTTTACAGCAAAACAACGCGTGGCAATAGCACAAGCTGTTCGTGATGCCGAAGATTGTTCTTTATGCAATGATCGCAAGCAGGCTTTATCACCCCGAGCCGTCAACGGAAAGCATGGTGGACATAATCTGGATGATGGTGTTTTGTCCGATGTTGTGATTGAGGCGGTGCACAGTATTGTTCGTGACGCCCCACGGCTTACCAAAAGCTGGTACGAAGATCTGCTCGCCAAAGGTTTAACCGAAGGGCAGTACGTAGAAATTGTCGGCACGGTGGTGGCGATGGTCAGCACAGATAGTTTTGCTGATGCCATCGGTGTTACCCGTCGGGTACTGCCGGTTGCTGATACCACAGATGATGCCGCCACCCAGACTTCCGGCTACATACCTGCAACTGCATGTGTTACGGACCAGGCCTGGGTACCTATGGTTCCGGAGATAAACGAAAGTACGTCTGAAGCAGATCTTTGGCCTTCCGGTAAAACAGGTAACGTGGTACGTGCAATGAGTTACGTTCCGGATGAAGTGCGTATGTTGAAAGAATTGTCTGCCGCCCACTATTTGCCGATGTATCTGGTGCGTAAGCCGGGTGTCAATGCCGGTCGCGCATTACATCGATCCCAGATGGAACTTGTCGCCGGGAGAGTGTCCGCTCTTAACGCTTGTTATTACTGAACTACGTCGCATGCCAGAATGCTCCGTGAGAGTGTTGAAAATCATCAGCAGAACGTAGATTTGAGTGTACTAATTGAGGGCGGTAATGCAGGAGAGATCGAATTTCATGAAGAACTCATTGCATTTGCAGAGGCTATTGTTACTGGTGGAAGTGAATCAATCAGTATTGCGCGCGACAATTTAGTAAGGGCTGCCGGCAGTGATGTGATGGTAGACGCGGCTGGTGTTGCATCAAATTTTCAGCGTATGGTCCGTATAGCTGACTCTACCGGTATTGAGCTTGGCGATGAGGCTGTTGCAGCAGAGACCGAGGAATTGCGCAGTTCATTGGGAATCAATCAGTTTAAAAAGTAATAGATTGTCTACATTCGGTGCATAGAGGTTACATGCAGAAAAATTCAAGTGACCATCTCTGATGGAAGAATTCCTATGTGCCTATAGACACGAGCTTCGAATCAAATAATACTCAGTACGAGTTCAATAGCAGGGATACAACCGTGGCAAGAGAGTTTCGTCGTGTGGTAACCGGTCATGATGCCAATGGCAAGGCCATTGTCGTTAGCGATTCAACTGCATCACAGTATCTGGAGCGTCCCAATCGCCCTGGTGTACGTTTGACAAACTTCTGGATAGAGCGCGGTAGCCCGGCTGAATATGATGGACCTGAGGAAACCTGCAGTGGCGACTTTGTACTGCACCCGCCACCAATGGGGAGTACGTTTCGATGTGTGGAATTTCTACCTGAAGATCCTGAGGTTATGAAAACGCTGGATGGCAAGGCTGCTTTCAGTGAAATGGGTGCCGGCAGTAATATTGTAGAAGACGCACGGCATCCGTTTATGCACCGAACCGACTCTCTGGACTACGCGATCGTGCTAACAGGCGAAATCTGGATGATGCTCGATGAAGAGGAGGATGATCTGTTGCTCAAAGCGGGTGATGTTCTAATCCAACGCGGCAACAACCATGCATGGTCAAATCGTGGTACGGAACCGTGTGTGATTGCATTTGTGCTAATTGATGGTGTTACGCAACGCGACGCCAGCGGAGAAGATTCAAAGGGGATACCGCGTACCAGTTAGTACATGGTCTGCCGTTAAGATTTAAAACCATGCATTGAACAGTGATTGCTTTGATAGACTACAACCTCGCAGTAGCACGGGTGATTAAAACTGCGAGAAGTATGTCCACCCTTCATCTGCTGTACTGATATCCTTGGAGGTTTCACCGACGATACGTGGAGGTAGATACTGAACACCCGAGGGCCATGTATGTCCTCCATTGTTCACCTTATATAGTTTCACCGAAGCGCCATTGCAGTCAGACCATTCGGTAATATCGACCATGGTTTTATCACCGGGTTTATCAATAGTAGAGTTCGATGTTGGAATTTTCGAACACGAATTCCGGTGAAGCCAAAGTTCGATCGTTTTGTCTGTCGATAAAACAACATCACGCTTTTTTCTAAATACTGTAATCCAACCACCGTCATAAGGGACTTGTGGGTCCGCTGTTCCGTTAACAATTGCAATGCTTACCGGTGGTCCCGAACGACATTCGTTTTCCATAAATACAGGAAGCGACATAGCCACTGGCATTATTGCTCTGATGCGGTCCGGTAAATTGCAGGCCAGGTAGTATGATGATTGACCACCGCGAGATATCCCGGTTGCAAATATTCGGCGTTGGTCAATTTTATTTCTTTTGGAGATATCATTTATCACGCGGCGAAAATAGGTAAGATCATTAACCCGGTGCTCCAGGGCTTCTGAAGTTAATCCCTCGCCAAAGTCCCAAAGCTTGTTTACCGCATTAGGGTAGGCAACGTAAAACCCATGTTGATCAGCAAGTTTATTCCAACGCCCTTTGTCAAGTTTTATCATTCCGCGATCAGTGCTGCCTCCACCATGAATTACCAGGACCAGCGGCTTGGGCTCACGTAAACGCTTAACATTTACAGGTGTATACAGTTTGTATCTGCGTTGGTAATCACCCTGCTTGAATCGATGTGTTGTGAGTTTCCCGGAGACCTCAGCTCTGGTTTGCGAAATAGCAGGGGCAGGTGCGCATCCGTAGAAAGAGAGTGTCAAAGTTAAAACTAATAATTGCGCTGTAGTGTTCAAAGTATCCCTTTGTGCCATCAATTACTCCTTGCGAAAACTCTAGCGGCCGGTTTTAAAGTGGCTCTTCATCCTTTTTGGCATAGTCTCCCTTTCACTACGCTTAATCTGATTGGTGATCTTGCGTTTTCCTTAGATCCGTGCAGTTATTGCCAATCAACCAGGAACTGATGCGGTTCTGTGTTTCGTCAGTATGTATACACCTAACAGCAATGCAATCCCTGCCACGTTGGTGAGCATTGACTGATACATTAGCAACAGTCCGCTGGCTGCCATCACTAGTCGACCAATTATTCCCAATGGTCGTAGAAAATATCCGACTACGGCGGTTGCTATGCAAAAGACACTGAGCAAACCGACGGCAACAGCCAAAATTATCTGAAATGCAGATCCATCCATCAATAAAGCGGGGCCAAAAAAGAACATAAATGGCAGTATGTAACTAGTAATGCCGTAGGCAAAGGCAGTCCAGCTGGTTTTATTTATGTCACTACCCGCGATACCGGCTGCCACATAGGAGGCCAAAGCGACGGGCGGTGTGATCGTTGAGATGCAGCCAAAGAAGAACACGAACATATGTGCGGTCAGATTTGGTATACCCATTTGTACCAGTGGTGGTGCTACTACAGTCGCTAGAATCACGTACGCTGCTGTAGTGGGCAGTCCCATTCCTAAAACAATAGCCATCAATGCTGTTAACCCCAGGGCGATTACTGGCTGTCCTGCAGAAATACCGATAATAGCCGCAGATATTTGCGAGCCGATCCCTGTCATCGACAGCACACCGGCAACAATTCCAGCGGCGGCACAGGCGGCTGCAATAGATAATACTGCCAGTGCGCCTTCTTCCAGTGATTTGAGTACTTTGAATACATAGTTTTTGAGGTCGCGCCATTCGAAAAGAAAGCAACCGATTAACAACACGATAAGTGCTACGAATGATGCTCTAAAAGGCGAGTATCCGATGACCATCAGGCCAATAAGTAGTGCAAACGGGATAACAAAGCGTAAGCCGGGTATAAGAATTGATAAAAGTGAATCGGCAGGACCGGTATCAGCACTAATCGCCATGTCAGACTTTA
The DNA here is from genome assembly GCA_937998875.1 of uncultured Granulosicoccaceae bacterium. GTDB lineage: Bacteria > Pseudomonadota > Gammaproteobacteria > Granulosicoccales > Granulosicoccaceae. The sequence goes on along the minus strand of CALLBO010000027.1, from coordinate 10,720 downwards.
ATGCCCGCAAATGCACAATGAACAAAATTGAAGAAAAGAATAACAGGGCAGGGATAAGTCCGGCTTTCATCACCTCCCGATAAGGGATACCAATTATCTCGGCCATAATAAAGGCCGCAGCCCCCATGATAGGCGGCATAATCTGTCCGCCCGTGGAGACAACCGCTTCAATAGCTCCGGCTTGATTGGGCTTATAACCCTCACGCTTCATCATCGGAATTGTCATCGTTCCGGTAACAGCAACGTTGCCGGCTGCTGAACCTGAGATCATGCCGAGCAATGTACTGAAGATGACGGCGGTTTTAGCCGATGCGGCACGCGTTCCTCGTGTGGCTAGACTCGCCATACGAAAGAAAAAGTCGCCCGCTCCGAAATTGTTTAGAAAGGCACCGAATATTGTAAATATGATGATGTACGAAGCTGAAACCCCCAGCGGTATTCCAAAAATCCCTTCGGTACCGGTGGCCATAAAGATCGCAACCCGTTCAAGGCTATACCCGCGACCGGATATTACGTCTGGCAGGTGAGGGGCCAGCAACGGGTAGGCAAGAAAACAGATGGCAATCAGGCTGAGTAAAAAGCCAATGCGCCGGATGACGGCAAAAAGAACAAGGATAATAAGTACAACACCGACCCACGCATCCAGATCGCTGGTGACTCCACCGCTGAAAGCAATCGGTTTCCAACGCAGGTAGGTATAGATACCGGTAGCCAGTGAAATCAGTGCCAGCGCCACTCGCACGAATAGATTGACTGAATCTCGCGAGGGTGCTTTTTTTATAGCCGCACCTGTTTCTGTAGTCGTTCCGGCGACATCATTGGGTATCAATGATTTTTTGGTGACCAGAAAAACCAGTACCAGCATTACCGTCAGGTGAATGCTGCGGATATCCATGGTGGAATAGCTGCCAACACCTGCAACAATTGACAGGTGCCAGAGGCTAAGACAAATTGCGATGACCGAAACCAGTCGATCAAGGTATTTTTGGATACCCGTCATCGTTAGTATTTACTCTGTTGCTAACGGCGCGAACAGGTCGCTTTGAAATTGTGTGTGGTGACACAATTGAAATGCTCTCAGTTATGAAGAACAGCACATCCATGTGCTGTATGGGTTTTTAACCTCTACTTATCTATACTGAGTTACGACCTAGCGTGATTCAAAGTAGGCCTTAGCAGCCGGGTGCAAAGGTATAGGCAGATCCAGAGAATTTTCAGGAACTATCTGTTTGGCCAGAGCGTTTTCAGCAATCAGATCATCCAGATTATCGTAAATAGCTTTGAGTAAAACAGTAGCTCTTTCTTCGTCCATTTCACCGGAGGCTATCAGCATATTTGCTGAACCGATTACTGTGATATCTTTGCCAGAATTGTATACATCTGCAGGAACAGTAACATTCGAGTAGTACGGGAACTTTCCGGTCACGGTATCCATCATTTCATCACCCAGTTCTATAAATTTGAGTTCTTTAGTAGCGCCGGTTTGTAGAACCGCAGAGGTGGGGAATCCTGCTAATGCGAATGCAGCGTCGACGTTACCGTCTGCCAGCTGACTAAAGCCGTCTGCGTATGAAAGGAAGCTTGGTACGAGGTCTTCGATTTTCATGTCATAAAGAGACAGTAGATTTCTCATGATACTGATGGTCCCGCCACCGGCCGGACCAATAGCAACGCGTTTACCTTTGAGATCTTCGAGTCCCTCAATACCGGAGCCCGGAAGCGTGACCATATGCAGTACGCTGGAATGCAGCGTACCCATAGCCTGAATGTTGAGCGGGTCTTTATAAGGGCCTTTACCTTTTACTGCGAGGAAACTTAAGCTTGCCGGGGCTATGCCGAGCTCGACTTCACCCGAGTCGACCAGGCGCGGGTTTTCCGCTCCGCCACCCGTGACGATAGGCACCATCTCGTAGCCTTCAGCGTGCTTGTTTACCATGCTGCTAAGTGCCTGGCCCATGGGATAGTAAGCACCACCGAGACTTGCAGTGCCAATGCGTAGCTTTTCCTGTGCAGTTGCAACAGTCGATGCCAAAGCCATACCGGTTATCGCAACAACGCTTATCGCGATTTTGTTGAGTTTAAGTTTCACGGAGTCCTCCTGATAATTGCTGTGCCGGGAATCGAGCCGACGATGTACGCCGACAGGTCATATGCCTGCTATGCCTGTTCAGGCGCGTGTCTGCATTCTATCGTATTGATGGTTGTTTTTAATCGATAATCGGTAATTTTATTGGAACTGTCAGCCATCACTATCCGTACTGGCTGCCAGAACGAATTTCTCTGGAACTAGCGGCAGGTCAGTCATGCTGCAGCCCGCTTCTGTGCTCACAGCGTTGACAATAGCTGCAGAGACCGGCCCTACCATACATTCCCCGAGACCCAATGACGGCGCATGTGACGGTGAGTCGCCTCGCCCGTCAACCAGCGTTGTGTGGATGGCCGGAATGCCGGACCATCCCATGATTGGATAATCTTCCCAGCCCGCGGCATCAATGTACCCGTTCTTTAGCAATGCACCTTCGCACAGTGTCCAGCTGGCGGCCTGGATAATTCCGCCTTCTATCTGGTTGAGTGCACCAGATCGCTCGACTATATTTCCCGCGTCGACGACTGCCCAGACGTCAAGCAGTTCAACCGTTTCTGTTAGCCGGATGCGTACAGCAACCGCAGCGTAAGCGGCTTTTTCTTTGTAGCGTGAATAGCCTAAGCCTATGGTTTCGCCATCCTGCAACGCGATGGTGGCTGTATCCAGTTGGATGCTTAAGCGACGCAAGATTTCGCGACCACGCGGATCAGTGAGATGCTTAAGGCGAAACTGTAGTCGATGTGTCTCGCAACTGTCCGCCAGTTTATCCATCATTGCTTCTATGCAAACCACATTGATTTGCGCACCGAGGCCGCGGATTGATGAAGTGCGAACCGGCAAGTCCTGAATAACATGTGATGTAACGCCACAAGATTTTATGGAATAAGGTGGTGTAGCGTTGCGCGTGGCGCCACCCCCAATCTTTAACGGAAGATCCTGAATGTTTGTTGATTTATTCTGCGGATCCTGCTCAATGGCTGCCAACAGGTTTACATTGCCACCACCGCCGGGTCGTTGCCCGTGTGGTCCGCTCCAGATGGTATGATGCCAATGCTTTATTGAGTTGTCATTGTTTAGCTGCGCATCTATCTGCACGTGCATCGGTGCGCCTACCGGCGCATGCTGAAAGTCGTCTTGCCGTGTCCAGGTTACCCGCACAGGTATGCCTTCTACTTGCAAACATACCAGCACCGCGTCCATAACTGCATCGTCTGCGGCATTGTGGCCATAACACCCGGCCGAGGGAATATGGTTAACAATAATCTTATCTGTCAGCATGTTGAGGTGACTTGCCAAAGTATCACGCAGCGGGAAAATGCCCTGAGAATGCGTCCAGATTGTCAGCACTCCCTGGTTGTAGAGGGCAATAGCGCATGAGGGTGCGATAGAGGCGTGCAATAAGAACGGTCTTGTTGCCGTCGTTTGAATGGACTCTTGTACAGGTGTTGTGTCTCCGATGGTTTGGGTTAGCACATTTCGATCGCGTATCCAGTTTTGTACCGGGCCATCGCATGTTCTATCTCTTGCAGCGGTGCTGGGCTCTAATTGTGACCATGCGTGCTCTAACAAAGCTTCGGAATCGGCTACGATGGCACTAAACCCACCGTCTGTGATATGTCGGACATTTAACGGTTTATTGGCATCGATCAAGCAGCTTCGAAGCGCCCGGGCGTACATCATTCCCGGTAAAGTAAAATCCTGTATATAAAAGCGTTCGCCGCGGACTGATGCTGCAATGATTGGATTAAAACAAGTAGTGTCTGAGTCGGATTTGTTGGTAGATAGATCGCGGGCAACAGGTAAGTCGAATATTGAACACCGCTGTCCACCCGCGCTAGCTTCAAGCGTATGTGGATCAAGTACAATATCATCGCTATTAGACCGTAACTTCTGAGCGGCTTCTTCAAACAGTGCAGCACGCAAGGTGAAAGCTGCATCGCGAATGTTGGCACCGGTAATCTGTACGGATAAACTCCCGACCGTCATACCATCATCCGGGCTAAATTGTGTGGAGACTGGTGCCACCTGCACGCGGGCGATGTTTATTTCCAGTATGTCTGCAACAATTTTCCGAAAAGCGTGGTGTACGTGTTGACCTATCTCCACCTTGCCAGTGTTAACAAGTATTTTCCGGATATTCGGATCAAACGAAAAACGCTGCGACAGGTCAGCCATACGGTTAAGCGTCCGTCGCCTGCATTACTTCTTCAAGAGCGCTCAGTATTCTTGAGTGCGAACCGCACCGACACAGGTTGCGTTGCAGAGCCTGCATAGGATCCGGTGACTCCGTTGATAGCATCGCTGCATAGGTAGATACCACGATGCCTGGCAGGCAATATCCGCATTGTGCTGCGTCGTGTTGCGTTAGGGCAGTGGCTATACGGTTACCCAATGGAGTTTTTACAATGTGCTCTATTGTTTGTACATTGTTTTTATCTAATGCGTGTAAGCTAATCTGGCACGACTGCACAGCAGCACCATCAATCAATACAGTGCATGCACCACAATTACCGGTGGCACAGCCTGCCTTGGTTCCTGTCAGCCGCAAACTATTACGAAGGTATGTTAGTAAGGTCGATTTAGTATCGGATTCTACAAGAACTCTGCGGTCATTAACTACGGTAGTAGAATTGGTAGTATGCTTTCGATTCACTATAACGTTACCTTAAGGAGCAAAAGTTACCCGGGAATCGCACAGGTCTTCAGGGGTTAAGCCCAAGCAGGTATCGGTGTATTTCTCACGCAACCGCAAAACTTCAGCAATACCACGGTATGATACGGGTAGATTGTCTGTGAGTATTGATTGAGCCCCTTGAAGGGATTTTGCCACTCCTACGGCTGTATGTGAATCGAGATTGCCAATGTGCTCAACCAGGGCGGTCGCTACCACATCGAAATTGTCTGGATCTTTAGTGAATGCTACTGCACGCAGCATCGCATTGATGAATGGATCTACCGGTCCGTCATTTAGAAACCCGGTGCCTGCGCAAAAGGTGTTGCCCTCGTAGTTATCCCAGGGATCCGGTTTGCTTTTCAGGGTACGGCAGTTCTTCTGATGTGCTATAGCCTCAAAGTGAGCGTTGAGTAGAGCACCCACTGCATTGCCGTTTTCAACGGCTTGCCAGCGTTCCATCGGGGCGCCGAAAGATTTAAATTCATAGTCGTCAGGACCAAGTCCGTTTATTTCAAGCATTTCCCGCAGTAGAAACGCAAAGCCTGTAGTCAGTGCATCAACTGCGATTGTATATCCGTGAAGATCCTTAAAAGTTAATATTTCGGGTGCCACAACAAACGGCAGTCGGTAGGATGCACTACCGAGGAAAACCTTAAGACGCGGCACTGAGTTTGTGGGTGCAGCACCTTGCCCGCTGTTATAGGCAATAACGTTATCGATTGCAGTCGCTGCGATATCAAAACGTCCATCGATAACACCGGTCATCTGTTCGATGGAGCTGCTTGTAGATTCAATTTCTGCGTCAAGACCAACTTCTTCAAAGAATCCATGGGTGCGTGCAATTTGCAACGGCACTGTTCCGTAGTTCGAAAATATAGAGAGCTTAATTTTCACGAGCGTGTCTGTATCTGGTAGTCGAGGTAACTGCGCGGGTCTGTGTCATCTCACTAAGCGTCAGTATTGAAAAATTCCGATTCACCTATGGGGACATAGTATGGAATTGGCGTTATAGTGAATACCAGAACACACACATACACCCCGGACAATGCTGAAACTGTACCACGCTAATCATTCAACCTGTAGCCAGAAAGTTCGCCTTTGTCTGGCGGAAAAGGATCTTGACTGGGAAAGCCAGCTGGTTAATCTCGCAACCAATGAACATCTATCCGAAGAATATCTTAAGCTTAACCCGAACGGGGTGGTACCAACCCTGATACATGATGACGGGGTTATTACTGATTCCGGCGTTATCTGCGAATATCTGGAAGAGGTATTTCCTGATAAACCAATGTTGCCGGAAGACCCTGTAGATCGAGCAGTGGTCAGAGCATGGGTACGATATCTGGATGAGGTACCTACCGCTGCTGTCAGGGTACCATCATTTAACATGGCTTTTTTACCACGCTATAACAATCTCGATGATGCTGAGTTTCAAGCCCAGCAAGCAGATATCCGACCGATAAGAAAACAATTTTACGAAAGAATGGGTCGCAAAGGATTTAATGACGCAGAAGTTGATGCCGCAGTAGATCAATTTCGATCAACTCTTGCAAGAATGGAGCAGCGTCTTGATAACCTCGCCTGGTTGTCGGGTGATGTATTCGGGTTGGCCGATATCATTGCTTTGCCCTTGATTGATCGGATGGATGATCTGGGTTTTGAAAATATGTGGTTGACTGAGTTTGCGAATGCAACCGACTGGCTCAAACGCTCCAGAGATCGATCATCATTCAGTACCGCATTTTATCCAAAGTCGCGATTGTCTGAGTTTCTTAGACTCTCACCTTTGCGTCGGTAGCATAACAACCCAGGGCAGGTCATTCGCAAGCGTGTCTAAAGTATTAGTGTGTTAGTATTTACTTGCCGATGCTATAGCAGCAACGGATGAAATACGGAAAACCTCGGGATAAACGGATATGTCAGGTACTACCACCGCAGTACCGGAGCTGGGGAAGGAACATTCATACAGCTTCCTGCAACGCAATCCCGGCTTGGTTCCTCCCTTGGGACTTCTGGTACCGTTGGTTTTGTTAGTCGTAGTGATCAGTGTCGTCAATCCGGTGTTTCTGGATGGCCGAAACATATTCAACGTTTTTCGTCAGATCTCGATATTCCTGATTCTTGGAACTGGAATGACCATCGTGATGGCTGCCCGTGGAATTGATCTGTCCGTCGGATCGACAGTTGCACTTGCAGGTTGTACCGCTGGAGTGGTGATGAAGAGCGGTTTAGCTGCTGATGGCTTGCTTTCTGTCATGGCAATAGTGGCAGCGGTTGGAGTAGGCGCGGCTGTAGGTCTTGTTAACGGGCTGGCTGTTACACTCTTAAAAGTCCCGCCATTAATAGTGACGCTAGGTACGTTGACTGCAGTACGCGGCCTTGCCTACCTGACGATGGGGTCGGATCAGGTTCGTAACTTTCCGGAGAGTTTTCTATGGATTGGCCAAGGGCGCGTTTTAGGAATTCCGGCTGCAGGCATAATTGCGTTTACGGTAGTTCTACTTGGAGCTTTTCTGCTTAATAAAACGCGTTTTGGTACGTATATTCTTGCCGTAGGAGGTGATCGTAGTGCTGCAAATCGTTCCGGTATTCGCATTAACTTTTATGAAGCAAGTGCCTATGTAATATGCGGTTCACTCGCAGGGTTGGCTGGGGCAATGCTTGTCGCGCGGCTAAATGCAGCGCAAGCCGTATTGGGGGCCACTATGGAGCTACATGCCATAGCGGTTGTTGTGCTGGGCGGAACTTACCTGTTTGGCGGTTACGCAACACTATTGGGAACCCTTCTGGGGGCCATTTTCCTTGGTGTTGCAGAGAACGGTTTACTGTTGATGAATGTTCCGTTCTATTGGCAGCAGATTGTTATAGGGTCCACGTTAGTAGTTGCTGTTGCAATCCAACTCTACCGGTTCCGCAGGCAGGGTATGGCTAGCGAATAATCGAAATTATCTATATGGCTGCGCTACTGCAACCATATCAATTCGTAGGATGTTTACTGAAGGGGAAGGATGATGAAGAAAACGCTTACAGGTCTGCTGCTTGGCTTGTCTCTTGTGTTCACTGCTACAACAGGTTTTGCGCAAGACAAGTTAAAGATCGGTTTTGCTCCACCGGTTTACGATACGCTTGACTACTTTGGTCAGTTCGCGGTTGCATTCAATGAAGAAATGGAAGCTAAGGGTGTTGATATAGAGTTTACTGCTCGCGCCTCGGCGTCAGAGGCCAGCGTGCAGCAACAACTGGACATTGTTGATGATCTGATCACGCTCGATATGGACTACATTATTGTCGGTCCGATAGATTACTTCGGTATAGTTCCTGCCCTGCAGGAGGCGAACAAAGAAGGTATACCGATCATTGTGGTTAACCATCTTGATGTTCATCCTGATGATGCCAAGGTTGATGTACTTGCCTACAGCGGCTACTCGCACGCTGAAGGTGGTGAGGTTACCGCAGCATGGGCACTTGAGAATGTGCTGTCATCAGGCGACAAGGTTGGTTTGATGTTCGCTGAACCGGGCAATCAAGTGTCCGAACAACGTGTTGGGTCAGCTCGGGACATATGGACAGCAGCCGGGGTCGAGATAGGCTTTGAGCACTATGCGTACTGGGAACAAGCAAGAGCTTTTGATGCAACAGAGAGGCTGATTCTGGCGAATCCTGATGTTAAGGCAGTGTATGCCGGCAATAGCAGTATGGCAATGGGGGTAGCAGAAGCGCTGGCTGGAATGGGAGAGAGTGATATTTCAGTTTTTGGTTTCGGCGCTGTACCACCTGAACTGGACATGATTTGGGAAGGTAAAATCAGAGGCTCAATCTTTAGAGACAGTCAGTCCAGTGGACGCTATATAGCTGATGCAATCGCCAGCCATTCCAAGGGTGAAGAAATTAAAAAGCAGTATCCGCTGGATATGGTCATGGTTTCTTCACGCGAAGACATACTGACAAAAGTGCCAGAGGGTGCGCTCAAACTAATGGAAAATTGGCCGGAAATTGAAAAGGAACTGGCAAATGCCAGTAAGTAGACTGTCTCTTCGCCCTCTGCCGAGCCGAATATTATGGTAGAGGGTGAAGTATTACTTTCGGTTAAAGACATCTATAAGACTTTTGGCGGGGTTGAGGCACTTAGAGGTGCTAGCCTTGACATCGCCAAAGGTCAGGTGACTGCTCTCGTCGGTGATAACGGTGCGGGCAAGTCTACTTTTATCAAAGTCATTATGGGCGTGCATCAACCAACGTCCGGTAGCCTTCACCTCAATGGTGCTAAGACGGTAATCCCTGATCCCGAATCTGCACGCAAGCACGGGCTGGAAGCGATCTATCAGGATCTGGCGCTGGTTGGCACCTTCGATCTGGCCAGCAATTTCTTTCTCGGGCGGGAATTAACCCAAAGCTATTTGGGCGGATTGGTAAAAGTTAAAGACACAGACAGAATGCGATCTGAAGCAGTGCGGGTTCTTAAAGAGCGTGTAGGTATTGATATCGGCAACCCCTATGCCAGTGCTTATGTAATGTCCGGGGGACAAAGACAGGCGCTTGCAATAGGGCGGGCAATTCATAGCGATGCGCAGTTAATCATTATGGATGAGCCAACCGCAGCACTCGGTGTGGAGGAAACCGAACGCGTGCTTCAGATAATAGAACGTGTGAAAGAGCAGGGTTTGACGGTGTTAATTATCAGTCACAACCTGGAACATGTTTTTCGTTGCGCTGACACCATAGCGGTGATGCATAGAGGGCAGGTGACAACGCATCTGAATAAACATGAGGCAACCCGGCAAGACATTGTTGCTCATATCATGGGTTCCAAACAAACTCTTGCCTGATGACCTGGCTCTATACGGCTACAGTTTGTCACTAGACAAGCGCGGATCCAGCGTATCTCGCGCCGCATCGCCCAGTAAGTTAAACCCGAATGCCAAAACAAAATAGCAAAGCCCGAAAACACAGCCGGCCAGGGTGAAAGCAGCAAAAAATTTCTTCCTTCGGCCAATGCAAGGCCCAATGACGGAACCGGTGGCTGAGCGCCGAGACCAAGAAATGACAAAGAAGCTTCCACGAGGACCGCAGCAGAGAGCAATAAGCTGGTTTGTACTTTACAGGTACCGGGCTTTGGATTGACTTTAAATCACAACGCGCGTGGACTCTTTTAACAAATAGAATACATCCCACTCGACATTTCAATAGTGGTATTGATACGCTGGGTCGGTCAGCGTCAAATGCTGTTTGTGATACATAATAGTGAGTGCAGATGAAGGATAGCGAATCCAAATATGCTGTGGGTTTAATGACAGGTACGGTGCTCGATGGATTTATTGATGTGGCGTTGTTGAAGTCCGATGGAGAAGAGCTCCATGAGTTTGGTCCTTATTCGCTAGAGCCCTATGATGACGGAGTTGTCGCCTTACTAAAAGAGACCCTGGCTGCAGCGTTGGACTGGCAGTTTAAAGGGCCGGAACCCGCAATTTTTTCTGTAGCTGAACAGCTGGTCACCGAGCAGCAAGCCAAAGCCGTTTTAACAGTGTTGAAACGTTCAGACATTGAACCATCGCAAATCAGTGTTGTTGGTTTTCACGGGCAAAGTGTTCTCCATCGGGCGGCAGTAGATGGCGTTTCCGGACGCACACGGCAACTGGGTGATGGTCAATTGATGGCCAACTTGATAGGTGTGCCGGTTGCGTGGGATTTTCGTTCATCTGATGTTTTAGCTGGCGGGCAGGGTGCGCCACTGGCGCCGGTATATCACCGCGCTTTGTTGCAATTGGCTGCCACTGACAACAAGCTCAAAAGTGAGGCGGCAGTTTTAAACCTTGGTGGTGTAGCGAATATCAGCTGGTGGGATGGTGCCGCCACGCTATTGGCCTTCGATACGGGGCCCGCCAATGCACCGGTCAACGACTGGGTAGCTAGTTATACGTCTGAGAAAATGGATGTCGATGGAAAATATGCCGCAAGCGGTA
>CALLBO010000026.1 GCA_937998875.1 uncultured Granulosicoccaceae bacterium | reverse complement strand
CCCGTTGTTGCAAGCCCTGAATGGAGAAAAATGGTCAGCTGCCATATATCCGGCGTCATAGTTGGAACTGTGTGTTCCGCGCCTTAATGAATATCTGCGCTTCACTGGTCTCATACACCCTATCGATCTTTGATGATCAGTGGATAAGTCGGACTCTATAGTGAAGACGGATGAACCGTTTCTCATCAGTGCTTGCTAACTCGGTACTGCTTGGGAACCTCTGCTATATTAAATCGATAATGGGGTGATCGTGGTGGCTCACGCACACGCCAAAGCGACTTGATAAGGCTTTTTATATTTCAGAACCGCCCAGCAGATACGAGCCAACTTGTTTGCCAACGCGACGATCGCTTTGTTTTTTCCGCGACGCTTGATGAGCGTTTTAACCCAAAGACTCAACGGATCATTTTTCCTATCAACATACTGCACCAGCGTTCTTGCGCTGTGCACCAGCAACGTCCTTAACTGACGATCACCACTTTTGGTGATCCCTGTACTGAGCAGCCTATCTCCCGAACTGTGCTGTCGCGGCACCAGACCTATAAACGCGGCGTAATGACGACCTTTACCAAACTGACTACCGTCTCCTATCTCACTAATTGCCGCTGCTGCATTCAATGGGCCGATGCCGGGTACGCTTTGTAGGTTTTTGTAATCTTCGCTTGTTTTACACAAACCATGGATTTTCTTGCTCAACTCTGCCTCTTTATCTATGAGTCTCAATACCTCTGAGTAACATTCAGCCACTAACTCTCGCATCACGGCGGTTAAACCGTTGTCTGCATTCTCAAGCGCTTCGGGCACCTTCTTTCTAAAACTACTCACTCCTTTGGGTAGAATCACTCCGTACTCAGCACAATGTCCCCTGACATGGTTGATCATCATATTTCTTGTTTTGATACACTGCGCCCGCTGGCTACGCAGTGCTTTGATATCTTGTTGTTCCGCTGTTTTTACCGGAACCGGGTGTAAATCCGGGCGCATTGCCGCTTCACAAATTGCACGCGCGTCATTGGCATCATTCTTTTGTTTGCCGACGAACGGTTTGACGTGCTGGGCGGGCACTAATACGATCTTGCTGAATCCAAGCTTCCTCAACTCTCGAGCCCAGTAGTGAGCCGTTCCACAGGCCTCCATAGCGATCGTCACGTTCGGTGGCAATTGTCTGAGAAAATCGAGTAACTTGGCTCGTCGTATTTTCTTGTTAGCAATGATTCGGTTATGTCTATCCATCAGGCAAACCTGGAATGTATTTTTTGCTAAATCGATACCAACTAGTCTAAGATCTTTCATGGGCGCTCTCTCTGAGGAATGATTGTTTTCGCTATCCATTCTGGCACATTGTGATGCCGATAAAGGAGGGAGCGTCCATATCATCACCCTATGAAAATAGAACCAGAGTGCAGTAGTTGTGTGTTTACCATTAGGTTTTTATGAGTCTTAACAAATGCTGACGCTCAACTTACGATCTACGTACAGCCACAGGATCGACAACCAGATCCGATAATCCCGCCCTCATCGGCATTATCGCTATCGGTGCCATCGCACGCTGTGACTGAAAATATGGCCGCCAACTGTGTCATTTCGATTGCATCAGATCCAGCAGCCATTGTTTAAAAATGGCTACCTTGTCAGTCAACCCACAATCCTTCGGGCGGATTATCCAGTACGAAAGATCAGCCCCAATGTCGTCATGTACAGGCCGAATTAACCTTCCAGCGCCCAAATCGAGGGTCACCAGCGAGGTCGGCGCAAGGGCGATACCTTGTCCCGCAACTGCACTGTCAATCGCCAGGCTGGTTTGACTGAATACCGGGCCATGATCGAAGTTAAAACCTGAAGTATCCACACCCGTCTCGCACAACCAGCTTGACCACCCCTCCCGCTGTTGATCGTGTAAAAGTGTATATGTTCCCAGGTCTTCAGCAGACTGATCAGAACGCCACTCAGGCTGCATATCCGGGCTACAAACCGGAAAAATTCTCTCTCGACGCAAACGAGTTACTTCAAGCTCTGGCCAACAACCATCACCATGGCGAATTGCAACGTCAATATCACCTTCTCGAAAGTCGACAGGCTGCGAGGACGCAGAGATTCGCAAATCTAACGACGGTTGTAGCGAAAGAAAGCTGCCTATACTGGGAGCAAGCCACTTTTGTGCGAAATCTGGAGAGCAACTAACAGTAAGCACATTGTCCAGACTTGGCCTGCATATGATTCTCTCTGCTTCATAGAGTTTGTCCAATGCCTCCCGTGCGTAAGGGAGGTATTGTTGCCCCTTATCGGTCAACGTAATGCCTTTCGGTAATCTGTAGAAAAGTTGCTCATCCAGTTTGGTTTCAAGATCTCGTATTTGATGGCTTATTGCTCCCTGCGTTTGTGACAACTCTTGAGCTGCATTTGTGAAACTAAGGAGCCGTGAGGAAGCCTCAAACGCCCGCAGTGATGCGATTGATGGAAGCGGCATTGATTTTCGTTGCCTATCCATAGCGATTTGTCTTGCCAGATAGGGACATTTCAGTTGCCTGTCCAGCGGATCTGGAAATCGCGTCTGCACATCTCCATCGCTTCATCCCGATCAACAACAAAAACATGCTTGCAGTGCTTAGGACTGGTTTGAAGGATATATTCAAGCTGCCCTCCGGTGTGTTCAAACAGAATATAACTGTACGTCCCGAAGACGCAGCGATTCGTTCAAATGGGGCTGGAGGGGCGTGCGGAAAGTTCGATAACACTTTTCTTCGCCACAGACGCCATAGCTGCGTTAAAAAAACTCGACGTAGGTCCCCTGCTATGCCTGCGTTTTTTCGTCTTGCTCTGACGCCTGTGGCTGTGAAAGATTTGTTACCGAACTTTCCGCACGCCCCACTAGCCAATCAGACCCAACCAAATCACTGGTGCAGATAAGTTGGTTGTTCTGCCAGGCTCGCAACTAAAAGGGCCCATATTTAATGCAGTGACTATTCGGTAAACAGTTGAAAGTTCCTTGAGGTCTGTGCATTGATAAAGAGCGGAAATCGCTGAATGTAAGGATCCGCGCCGTAACAGTTATCCGCTGACGCGTTCCCTCGTCTATAACCAGCCTGCTCTTGTAGTGCCTTGTGACTTCGTATTTGGCCTGGCTACAGGATCTTCGCTCGCGAAATGAGACGTTCATATCTACACGCAATGGTCTGGTATCTGCTCATGTTAAGGCGTCGATGCCTTTTGGCAATCGAATATTTCTGTGCCTCACAAAAGAATATTTAATGTCGACGCGTGGATCGGCGCGAGTATGTTTTGGGATAGTCCTGGTCGTGACCCATGGCGATTGGCAGTTCGTAGCGCAACTGTAACTTGTGCATGACCTGAACTGAACTGTGTTGCTCACATACGCTTCAGGCGATTGAGAGCCTCCTTCCAGAATATCGGTGCTAACTTCCAGTTGGCTCAGTTCACAAACTGTCTAATAAGGTCTTTTACACTGTTGCTGATCAGTAAGGCATTTTCACTTAGAATCGGATAGGCAGATATTTCCGGGCTAAATAATATTCCACCCAAAAAACCCAAAAGTAATGTACTTATAATTGAGGCGGTAAAAAGTCCTGCAAACAGGCCAACAATAATTACCCCGTATTTCCAGTATTCCGGTGCCAGATATTTACTGACATTCGAAGGTGGCTCGCTAGACTCCATGGTGCCAGCGTCTTGAGTCTGTTTTTTCTCAACAAATGACGTTGCTAACTCAAATATGCCTGCACGAATCGTCAAAATACCGTCCAGATTTTGGGATAGTACGAAACCAAATGCCAGCGTAACGATAAAGATGATCGGGCGGACGATAAACATGCGGTTCCTGAATTAAAATTGCTCTACATCACAGATGTATTGAAGGCTATCACTTATCGGCCTGCGTCGCGATGTTTAAGCGTTTTACTTCAGGGCCTTTGGCACAACAAGATTATATTCTTTTCCAGTCGGCAGCCTTTAAGTGGTTATTTCTTCGACACCTGCATTAGCGGGGCACGGTTTCCATCTTTTGCGGCTAAATTGAAACGAGTATCGGGCGTAACTTTGGAGCGTTACATTAGTGTGATTTACACCTACATTCGGTGCGTGTAAAAGAGCCATTGAGGGAGTGTACAGAACCGACCAGCCCCTCGTATTGGCGTAAAAGTGGTCTGGTTAGTTTTTTGCCTCGTGGAACGATATTTCCTTTTATGCTGTCAGATTTGTCTCAAAGAATCAGTTATATCCAGATTGACTATTGTCTATAATAAGAGGCCTCCTTTCTGTCGTCCATGTAGTAATCACACCAACAAAAGCTTCTCTGAATCTGTGCAGATAAGCTCGAATATTATAATGCCGCCGGATCAATTGCTCATCGTTTTTATACTCGCAGCGACCATGTTGCTGTTTGTCGTCAATATCTGGCGTTACGATATCGTCGCCGGCTTTGCATTGATGGCATGTGTTTATACCGGGATAGTTCCAATCGAGAAAGCTTTTGAAGGATTTTCTCACCCGGCTGTGATAACCGTTGCGTGTGTGCTGGTAATAAGCAAGGCACTCCAATCATCTGGTGTGGTTGAACTGTTCTTAAGGTATTTAGCCTATACGCGTTCCGGTGTGACCTCACAGATTGCCGCGAATGCCGGTATCACTGCGGTTTTATCTGCGTTTATGAATAACATCGGCGCACTGGCACTGATGCTGCCGGTCACCATAAGAGATGCAGTAAAAGCCAAAAGGAGCGCTTCTGTTTTGCTCATGCCACTGTCTTTTGCAAGCCTGCTTGGTGGGCTTACGACGCTGATAGGCACTCCTCCGAATATTATCGTAGCAACATTTCGTGAGAACAATTCGGGTGAGGCATTCTCAATGTTTGATTTTACCCGAGTTGGTCTGGCAACCGCAGTAGCGGGAATCGTTTTTCTGGTGTTTATTGGTTGGAGGTTGTTGCCACGGGTGCAAACCAGTCATTCGGGATCAACCAACGACCACTATCAATTTGCCCGCTATATAGCTGAGCTCCGGCTACCTGCCGGCTCTTCTCTAGTGGGGCAAACCGTTGGTGATCTGGAGGCACTCTGTGAGAATGAAATATCAATCACAGCAATTTTCAGAAACCAGAGACGCCGCCTTGCACCGTCGTTTAACGAGATTCTGTATGAAAACGATATTCTTATCGTAGAAGGTGACAGTGAGGCATTGCAGCCGCTGCTTGAGAACCCTGGTATGGTGATCGCAGGTGCCAAAGAGGTCGATGCCGAATGGCTGCGTTCTCCGGATGTTCGTATCATTGAAGCGGTGCTGATGCCAAATTCGATGGTAGAAGGCACCCCGATGCGCGAGATAAAAATTCATCAGCGATACTCGGTGAATTTGTTGGGTGTCGCAAGAGAGGGGCGAGCATCACGTGCACTATTAAAACATGTACGTTTCAGAATCGGTGATGTTCTGCTGTTGCAGGGCGAGCCAGAGGCGCTGAAGCTGGCCTGTAAAAATCTGGGTTGTCTCGCCATCAGGAACAGAGGAATAGAGTTCACTACCAGACGCGGTTCTTTGATCACACCGGGAATTTTTGCAGCAGGTATTGCGGCTACAGCTATGGGTTTGGTACCTGCGCAGATTGCGTTTGCAACGGTGGTGGGGTTGTTGGTTGTGTTGCGAATAGTTTCCCTGCAGGAGGCATACAACAGTATTGAGTGGCCTATTATTGTGTTGCTTGGTTTTCTTATTCCCGTTGGAGAGGCATTGCAGGCCACAGGCGCTGCGCAGACTATTACCGCAGGCGTGCTGGAGAACGCATCGGCAATGCCAGTGTGGGCGGTTATAGCCTCGATTATGGTGATTTCTATGCTGCTGTCAGACCTTGTTCATAACACACCGACAGCGGTACTGATGTGTCCAATTGCATTCAGTCTTGCAAGTAGCCTCGGTTATTCGCCTGATGCATTTTTAATGGCAGTGGCGGTCGGTGCAGCATCCCCTTACCTTACACCGATCGGGCATCAGTCAAATACCCTTGTGATGGGCCCTGGGGGTTACAGGTTTAGCGACTATTGGCGAGTAGGTTTACCACTGGACGTTGTCATTGTGTGTGTTGCCACACCGATGATAATGTGGGTATGGCTTTAACTACCCATTGGTGAATGCTGCATTTGGGAAAAACACAGAATCACAGCACTGTGTGCTTTTCTATATGTGTACTAGGCCGATTCAGGTGTCACCAACATCCCCTGCTCACAAACAAAAGATACTATCTGCTCGACACCAACACCTTCTTTTAAATTGCAAAACACATAGGGCTTGTCACCTCGCATACGCCGGGTGTCAGATTCCATTACCTCCAGTGACGATCCGACATAGGGCGCCAGATCAACTTTGTTTATAATTAAAAGATCAGAGCGCGTAATACCCGGCCCGCCTTTTCTGGGTATCTCCTCCCCTGCTGCTACATCGATCACATAGATTGTCAGGTCTGCTAGCTCCGGGCTGAATGTAGCAGAGAGATTATCTCCACCGCTTTCTATAAAGACGACCTCCAGATCTTTAAACCGGGCTTGTAAATCTGCAACTGCAGCAAGGTTCATTGATGCGTCTTCACGGATTGCTGTGTGCGGGCAACCGCCTGTTTCGACACCAATTATTCGGTCTGATGACAGTGCCTGACTGCGAACCAGAAACTCGGCATCTTCGCGGGTGTAAATATCATTAGTGACTACAGCAACATCATGATCATCTCGCATGGTCTTGCAGAGTTGCTTTAGTAATGTTGTTTTTCCTGACCCAACCGGCCCACCGACACCAACTCTAAGGGGGCTTGTTTTGTTATTCATAAATATAACCTGTGATTTACTCTGTAATTTCTTTAAGACCGGAACAACCGGCTATATTGTGTTTCGTGCTGGCAGCTTGCGAATATTTGCGCCGGGTTGGCGTATCCGATGTCATCTGCTTTAACTGTCATTGCCGCGGCAACGACCGACGGGATTTCTTCTGACAGTGTAAAAAGTATTTTCTGACCGGTTGTTTGACCTAATGGCACAAGTTTAACCGCTGCCATTATCTGACTTTCGAGCCATGAATAGGCATAACCCTTTAATGCAAGATCAAGGGAAATATGTTCGTAAGCACAATACTGTGCAAATACGCCTAGCTGGCAGGTAGACTGTGAGTGCGCTGTATTTGCTACTTCACCGTTCAACTCACTTGTGAGCGCCAGCATTGCGCGACCGCGATTGCGCTCTTCATTACGCAGTTCTGTGGTCTCGCGTAACGCTATCGCGGTTGAACAGTGTTCCAACGCCTGTGCCTCGTCCCGATTCATGTACGCTTTATATAACAGTATTAGCAACGGCAGCTCCTGTTGCATCATGGTGCCGTTAAGTTGCTCCTGCAGCCATTGTGTGAAGCTTGAAGAATCAGTCACCCACCCTGCCTCAACAGCCCATTCCAAACCCTGTGAATAACTAAATGCACCGGTTGGCAAGTTTGGGCTGGCTATTTGCAGCAAACGCAACAAAGCCAGATCGGTTGCAGGTATGCGGCTGTCAGTCATAACAACGGATGCTGTTGACAAAGTAAGCGTTAGTGATGATGGTGATGTCCCCCACCATAGGCACCGGCTTCCGGTGTGAAAGGCGCTTGCACAGCGCTAACTTCGACACCCAGACCGGCAAGCATTTCATCAAGCACATGATCATGCAGATAACTGATCGTTCCAATAAACGGACTATCGCTTGTTACATTGATTTCTACTGGTACATGACGATTGCCCAGGTGGTAGGCAGCACGTGCGAATAGCAGCTTGTCCTTTACTTCCGCCTTTGAGAGTGACTCAGGGGCAGCTTGTACAAGTGCTACTGTGCCATCACTGGCAAGCAACTTGTCACCGTGCATCAGACTGTCACCACGGTTAAGAATAATTCCCGCATCTCTGCCGTCATCAAGTGTCACTCTCAGACGGGACTTTACCCGTTTATCAATAGAGAGGGTCACGGTAGTATTGTGCTCAGCCGAGGGTTCTGCTTTTTGATTAAATTCAATCATATTTTGTATCGTTAAAACAGTTGATAGAGCTGCGCCAGTGGTAATTCAGTGGCAGGTTCACAGCTAAGGATTTCACCATCCGCTTTCACCACATAGGTCTGCGAGTCAACCGAGATATCGGGCTGGTAGTCGTTGTGTATCATGTCGGACTTTCGCACACTGCGGCAGTTCTTTGCAGTGCCGATTAGATTGGCGAGACCTAGCTCGCCTGGTATGCCTGCCTCTGACGCTGATTGTGATAAGAAAGTCATGGTCGTGGCATTTCTTGCCCGACCCAAGGCACCGAACATTGGCCGGTAGTGGACCGGTTGCGGTGTGGGTATTGAGGCATTCGGATCACCCATAGGCGCATAGGAAATCATACCGCCTTTAATCACTAGTGAAGGCTTGGCGCCAAAAAAGGCTGGCTTCCACAACACCAGATCTGCAAGTTTGCCCACTTCAATTGAACCTACCTCATGTGCAATACCGTGCGTAATAGCAGGGTTAATCGTGTACTTGGCAATATAGCGTTTAGCGCGCAGGTTGTCGTGATCGGACGGATCACCAGGCAGCGAGCCGCGCTGTAAGCGCATCTTGTGTGCTGTCTGCCAGGTACGACAGATCACTTCACCAACCCGTCCCATGGCCTGTGAGTCTGAAGCAATCATTGAAAATGCGCCAAGATCCTGCAGGATATCCTCTGCTGCAATGGTTTCACGCCTGATTCTTGATTCTGCAAAGGCCACATCTTCTGCAATGGCAGGGTCAAGGTGATGACAGACCATCAGCATATCCAGATGTTCATCAATGGTGTTTACGGTATACGGGCGCGTCGGGTTAGTGGACGATGGCAGTACATTGCTTTGACCACAGGCTTTAATAATATCCGGCGCATGGCCGCCACCGGCACCTTCTGTATGGTAAGTGTGTATGGTGCGGTCTTTCATTGCCGCCAGTGAGTGTTCAACAAAGCCTGATTCATTCAATGTATCGGTATGGATAGCGACTTGTATGTCCATGGCTTCTGCAACGCTCAGGCAGCAATCAATGGCGGCCGGTGTTGTGCCCCAGTCTTCGTGAAGCTTTAAACCTATAGCGCCCGCGGTGATCTGTTCTTCCAGTGCCTGTGGCAAACTGGCATTACCTTTACCTAACAGACCGAGATTTACCGGTAACTCATCACAGGCCTGTAACATGCGGTGGATATTCCACGGACCGGGTGTACAGGTAGTTGCGTTAGTGCCCGTTGCGGGGCCTGTTCCGCCACCCAGCATGGTTGTGATGCCGGAGCATACGGCCTCTTCAACCTGCTGCGGACAGATCATATGAATATGCGCATCGATGCCACCGGCTGTAAGGATGGAACCTTCACCGGCAATAGCCTCAGTACCCGGACCAACCGGTATGGTGACACCGGGCTGAATGTCCGGGTTGCCGGCTTTACCAATTGCAGCGATTCGACCATCTTTAATGCCTACGTCAGCTTTCACTATGCCCCAGTGATCGATAATTAGTGCATTGGTAATCACAACATCAACCACATCGGCGGAGGTTAGCTGGCTTTGGCCCATGCCATCACGGATTACTTTGCCCCCACCGAACTTAACTTCTTCACCATAGATGGTGTGGTCCTGCTCTACCTCTACCCACAAAGCGGTATCACCAAGACGCACTCGATCACCAGTGGTTGGTCCATACATCTCGGCATAGGCACGGCGTGATATTGTTGTCATAGATCACCCATCACTTGTTGATTGAATCCGTATACCTTGCGGTCGCCACTCAGTGCGACAAGCTCAACGGTTCGGGTCTGACCCGGCTCGAAACGCACCGCAGTGCCTGCTGCTATGTTCAACCGAAAGCCTCTGCTGGATTCACGATCAAAATCCAGCGCCGGATTCACTTCATAAAAATGATAGTGCGAACCAATCTGAACCGGGCGATCACCTTTGTTTGCAACTGCAACAGTGAGGGTATCTCTATCGGCATTCAGCTCTATGTTGCCGTCAGCACATTTTATCTCACCCGGAATCATGTTTTAGCTCCCTGCTTTGCTGGTGGCAGAATGGGATCATGCACAGTAACCAGTTTGGTGCCGTCAGGAAAAGTGGCTTCTACCTGCACGTCATGAATCAGCGCTGGTACTTCGTCCATTACTTGCTCTGTAGTGAGAAGCGTCCTCCCATAGTTCATTAAGTCAGAGACACTACGCCCGTCACGCGCCCCTTCTATGATTTCCATACTGATGTAGGCAATCGATTCCGGGTAATTGAGTTTCAAGCCTCTTTTCAGGCGTCGCTCTGCAAGTAAGGCTGCAGTGAACAGCAGCAGCTTGTCTTTTTCTCTCGGGGTTAGCTCCATTGGATTACTCTGCTTTTATGTAATGTTAATATTTTCCAAAATTAGATTATGTTGACCAGATTCTCGGCATACAGGGTAAACGTTGTAGAGCCAGTGGACGGACGACTTTCCAGGCACTGATAAAACCGTTTCTGGCTCTCTCAGAGCTGTTACCCAGGTAACGTACTAAGAGCAATCCATCAAAACCCGTGCATGCAAATTCATCTGCAGGCAAAAACTCCCGCACTTGTTCCAGAGCGTACTGAACATTAAAGTCCGGCGCATAGGCCAACATGGTTCCAGACACAGTACAACCTCGCAAACCGGATAAACGGTCGATATCTACGCTGCCATCGATTTTTAATTTTTCGTGCAACAGTGGCGTGCCGTCAAGGTCTACCGCCAGACGTGTACTTGCATTGCCTGTAGTAAATGGAAAGTTTCCGGCCGCGCGACCGAAGCAACTGATCTCCCAGCCAATGTATCTGCTGTTACGGCTTAATTGTATGGTGGCAGATTGCGATGCATTGCACTCATCAAAATAGATAGTTTCCAGCGGCAGCCATTCCAGAGAGCCGCCACTGACTTCAATAGTGATTGATTGCCGGGCAATGCGTCCGTCGGAGCGATAAAACCGGGTCGCTCCGGGGGTGGTCACTAACGCGGAACTACCATCAAAGGAGTTGATGTTTAACTGCAATGTATCTCCACCGACAATACCCGATGGCGGATGTACCAGTACTGCATGACAGGTATCGTCTTCAGGGTACAGTGCCTTTTGTACCAGCAAAGGGCCACTATGTTGACGGCGCATCACTGTACGCTTATTAGATTCTTCAAACGAAAGCGCCAGGGAAGCATTCCACCCGGCAGCCGGTGCCTCTTGTGTTTCGACTGTAGCTGCAGCAGTCACTAACGACTTTTTTTGTTAATAGCTATAAGTAGTGCAGCACAAGCCAACAAAGCAAACGCCGGTGTCATTGAGTGCTCTATCAGATGAACAACGAATGAGGCCGAAGAAGTATGCGCAATGGCAGCTTGCGAAACGGTGATCAATGATAGTACAACAAAGCTATTTTTCATAAAGCCTCCATGTATGGTTAAATTATATTACTATAGCTGGCAGCAATTAGCAGTAGGTTCAGTCAATTGCCCAAGTCAATTGAATAGGCCCTATACCACCAGGTGTTCTTGTACAAGATCATCATTCAGCTCTTGAATTTGGCCACTGGCGACTATTCTGCCACGGTCCATTATGCTGAATTTGTCTGCCACCTTTTTTATAAATGGCAGTTTTTGTTCAATGATGAGCACACCCATTCCCATATCCTGACAAAGCATACGAACAACATCGGCGATCTCACTCACAATACTCGGTTGTATACCCTCTGCAGGTTCATCCAGTACCAGCAGTTTAGGCTCTGCCACCAGTGCACGCGCAATAGCGAGTTGTTGTTGCTGCCCGCCGGAGAGATCACCACCGCGTCGGTTCTTCATGTCACGTAGAACGGGGAATAATTCGTAGACAATACTCGGAATTTTAGCCGGTGCCTTACCGGTTGAGAAAAAGCCAGTGCGAATATTCTCTTCTACCGTGAGTAGTGGAAAGATCTGCCGCCCCTGTGGCACGTACCCTATGCCTGCGGGTGCACGGGTTTCTGCAGGTTTGTTGATGAACTCGATGCCGTCAAAGACTATTTCCCCACTTGAGCCGGTCTCAAGACCCATCAAACACTTAGCCAAAGTTGTCTTGCCGACGCCGTTCCTGCCCATTAAACAGGTACAACATGCGTGTGGCACCTCGAGTTGCATATCACGTAACGTATGACTTTGACCATAGTAATGATTAAGTCCGTTAATGGTTAGAAGAGTACTATTCACCAAGATACACCCGCACGACTTCCTGATTGTTTTGAATGTCCCGCATAGCACCTTCGGCAAGCACACTGCCCTGATGCAGCACGGTAACGCGGGTGTTTAACGATCTGACAAAATCCATATCATGTTCGACGACTACAACTGTGTGTTGTCCCGCAAGACTGGTAATAAGCTCTGCGGTTTTATCCATCTCCTGATGAGTCATTCCGGCCACCGGCTCATCTACCAGCAACAGCTTCGGGTTTTGCATCAATAACATGCCAATTTCCAACCATTGTTTCTGCCCGTGTGACAGCACACTCCCATCTGCCGCAAGCAGTTCTGTCAGGCCAATGGTTAGTGCGACTTGTTGAATGTGGTCTCGCTGCTCTGTATTCAAAGGCTTGCGCAGCAGATTCCACGGGCTACGGTTTCCACTAGCGGCTAGTTCAAGATTTTGAAATACGCTTAACGCCTCGAACACAGTAGGCTGTTGAAATTTACGACCAATACCGGCTTCGGCAACTTCGGGCTCAGACATCTTTAACAGGTTTATGTCATCACCGAAAATTACGGTGCCTGCATCTGGGCGGGTTTTACCGGTGACAATGTCCATCATGGTCGTTTTGCCTGCACCATTCGGTCCGATAACACATCGCAACTCACCTTCATTGACATAAAAGTTCAGTTCATTAATGGCCTTGAAACCATCGAAGCTGACGCTGACATCCTCCATCATCAGTAGCGTTTTTCCCTGATACGCTGCTGTAATGGGATCACTTACTGTATCTGCCGCGGCTGCGCTATATTGATCTATGGATGATAGACTGCGCTCTATGTTCATGCGGGCAAACCTTCCTTACCCGTTGGTTTTTTTCTTATAGATAAAGACTTGCCTAACCCGGTGACGCCATAGGGAAGCCACAATGTGGTAAGCACAAACAGTGCACCCAGAACAAAAATCCAGAACTCTGGAAACGCCGCCGTAAACCAGGACTTAACAAAGTTAACCAGCAACGCTCCAAATACCGCCCCGTATAATGTTGATCTACCGCCAATCGCTACCCAAATGACTATCTCGATGGAGTTTAATGGTGAGAATTCACCTGGGTTGATAATGCCAGCCTGTGGTACATACAAGCCACCGGCAAGACCTGCGAGCATGGCAGACACTACCAGAACCAGTAATTGATAGTTTTCTACTTTGTAGCCCAGAAAGCGCGCTCGATTCTCGGCATCCCTAATAGCAACAACCACTCTGCCGGCTCTTGATGCAGTGATCCATCGGCACATTAAATAGCCGACTACCAATGCTAATGCTGATGCGACAAAGAGCCCGACACGGGTACTGTCTTTACTCAAACTAAACCCAAGTAACTCCTTAAAATCGGTTAAACCGTTATTACCGCCAAAGCCGAATTCGTTACGAAAGAACGCGAGCATGAGTGCATAAGTCATCGCCTGCGAAATAATAGAAAGATACACACCGTTAACCCGACTGCGGAACGCGAACCAACCGAATATGAATGCAAGCAGTCCCGGTACGAACAACATGGCGACAAACGCAATTGCAAACCAGTCAAAACCCAGCCAGTACCAGGGCAACTGCTCCCAGTTGAGAAACACCATGAAATCCGGCAGATCAGGATTGCCGTATACACCGCGATCCCCAACCTGGCGCATCAAATACATACCGATGGCATATCCGCCGAGTGCGAAGAACGCACCATGGCCGAGTGTTAGAAACCCCATATAACCCCACACCAAATCAACTGACAAGGCTAACAGAGCAAAGCACAGATACTTACCCAGTAAAGTCAATTGATAGGTAGATACATGCCACGGACTATCTGCCGGTAAGTAAATATTTAAACAAGGCAGCACCACCGCTGCAGACAGTATGAGTGTAAGTAGAATCTGGCCACCACGATCACCCTTCATCACGTTAATCACCGGCAGCCCGTCCCTTTTGTGGAAACAATCCTTTCGGGTATTTCTGTATAAACATAATGATAAAAACCAGTACCACAATTTTTGCTACCACAGCGCCCGCCCAGGGTTCAAGAAGTTTGTTAAAAACACCCAGTGACAGACCTGCCAGTAAAGTGCCCCACAGATTACCCACACCGCCAAACACTACAACCATAAAGGAGTCGACAATGTAAGCCTGACCCATATTCGGTCCAACGTTACTGAGCTGAGTCAGTGCTACCCCTGCTACACCTGCAATACCGGCCCCGAGCCCGAACGTTAGTGCATCAATAGAGCCCGACTTTGCGCCAAGCGCTCGTGCCATTTGTCTGTTCTGTGAGACTGCACGTACCTTGAGACCGAAGTTGGTGTACTTAAGCAACCACATCAAGGTAAAGAAGATAAACAGGCAAAAGAAAAATATAACAACTCTGTTAATTGCCAGAGAAAGAGCCGGGTCTATCTCCCACAAGCCAGACATCCATGCGGGATTACTAACCGGTACATTCTGTGGTGATATAAGTGTACGCACAGTTTGCTGAAGAATGAGGCTAATACCAAACGTAGCTAAGAGTGTCTCAAGCGGCCTGCCGTAGAGATGTCTAATGACAAGGATCTCTATTATCATCCCCACCATAAATGCGACTAGAAAAGCCGCAGGTACAGCAATAAACAACGAATACTCAATAAATGCCGGTAATACGGTTTGAATGGCCCAGGTGGTATAAGCACCCAGCATGATCATTTCACCATGTGCCATATTGATTACCCCCATCACGCCAAAGGTAATCGCCAGTCCGATTGCCGCCATCGCTAAAACAGAACCGAGGCTTAATCCAAAAAAGAGTGTCTCGATTTTCTCGTATAGGGAAATGCGTTTTTCAATTACCGTTAGGCTTTCGCTGGCGGCATTTGCTACCTCAGGTGCTTCTGTCTGGGTCGAAAGCTCGCGCAACTTTTGAGTCACGGTATCATCAGTGTTGATGCCTATCGCGTTGACTGCATCGATTATTATTTGATCATCAGCATCTGAAAGATCAGCCAGATTCAATGCCAGCTGCATCGCTTTTTGAACCCGCTTGTCGCTTTCTTCAGGCAGGTATTCGGAGATCGCAGCCAGGTCACTGTCATTCAGTGAGCGGGTCATGGTTTTTACCGCCTGAAGCCGAACTTCGACGTCATCATCCTTGAGTGAGATACTGGCGATTGCCGCACGCAGTTTGCCGCGTATGGCATTGTTGATTTTGATTTTAGAAACTTCGCGTCGACCTGCTTCTCCTTCGTGATTGCCGTTACTGGCATTAACTATTTTGAAGCTTTTACCTTTTTTCTCTGCAAAAACAGGCAAGGAGTCAGATTTTCGCAGGTACAAAACACCATCGAGAAGCGCTATCAGCCATTCTCGGCTCATTGGTGCATCGGACGCAATCAGCTGTTCCAGTGCACTGTTACGGGTTTTCTTGTCGGACAACTTCGGTGCAATTTCAAGTATGACCGCGTTGTCTGTATTTTCTTGAGCTAATGCGTTAAACGGTAGAAAAAACAGCTGCGCAAAAATAGTTAGTACTATTGTTAGATGCGCTTTACTGCCCAGAAGAATATTAGGATGGAGCTTCAGTATGCTGCTCTTATCAGTGGATCTCACAGTAGCCCTTAACTTGACTGTTGTTTTCTTTTCAGATGCATAAATTGCTGCCGACAAATGCCGGCAGCGCAACAGCTTGTTCAGATTTTGGTTTAGTTAGAGACTACAGGTTCTGCCCTGAACACTTACCGGTCTTAACATTGTAGTTGCCGCACATCATTGGCTTGCGCCAGTCGGCTACGATGTCTTTTGAGTCTGGCAGGAAGTCAGACCAGGCATCCCCGGCCACCAGACCATCAGTTTCAGAGACTACATCGAACTGTCCATCGTCCTGAATTTCACCAATCAATACCGGCTTGGTGATGTGATGGTTGGGCAACATAGATGAGAGTCCACCGGTAAGGTTCGGCACTGAAACACCGATAATGGCTGCCTGTACGGCATCTGGATCAGTGGTTCCGGCTTTTTCTACCGCTTTAACCCACATGTTAAAGCCGAGGTAGTGTGCTTCCATTGGGTCGTTGGTAACGCGCTCATCTGTGCCAATAAACTTGTGCCAGCCTTCAATAAACTCGTCATTTTCATCAGTTTCAACACTCATAAAGTAGTTCCAGGCTGCCAGATGGCCGACCAGAGGCGCGGTATCAATGCCTGATAACTCTTCTTCGCCTACAGAAAAAGCAATTACTGGAATATCTTCAGCAGATACGCCCTGTGTGCCGAGTTCCTTGTAGAACGGCACGTTCGCGTCACCATTGATTGTCGAAACTACTGCAGTCTTCTTACCTGTACTACCAAACTTTTTGATGTCAGAAACAATCGACTGCCAGTCTGAGTGACCGAAAGGCGTGTAGTTGATCATGATATCTTCTGCGGCTACACCTTTGTCTAACAGGTAAGCTTCGAGAATTTTGTTGGTGGTACGCGGGTAGACGTAATCTGTACCTGCAAGTATCCAGCGCTCAACCCCCACTTCCTCTTCCAGATAATCAACGGCCGGAATAGCCTGTTGGTTGGGGGCCGCACCTGTATAAAAGACATTCTTTGAAGATTCTTCACCTTCGTACTGAACCGGATAAAAAAGCAGACTATTGAGCTCTTCAAATACCGGTAACACTGATTTTCTGGACACCGATGTCCAGGCTCCAAATACAGCGTCAACCTCGTTGACTTCAATCAGTTCGCGCGCCTTTTCTGCGAATAGCGGCCAGTCAGATGCCGGATCGACCACCACAGCTTCCAGCTCCTTACCAAGCAGCCCGCCTTTGGCGTTTTGCTGTTCAACAAGCATTAACATGGTGTCTTTGAGTGTTGTTTCACTGATGGCCATTGTTCCTGACAAAGAGTGAAGTACACCGACTTTGATGGTATCTGCAGCTGTTGCGGCGGCACTCGCGAGGCAAAGCCCTGTTGCGCAGATCACATGCACAAAGGTAGATCTAGGTTTCATTTGATATCCCTGAGGTTGCTAAAAACAGGGCCAACCTTATCTTCGGAGCGAAGATATGTATGCTGCTCGATTTATGTCACTGTGAGTACATTTTTGCACCAGTACTAAGAGAATTCGTAGTAATCTGAGCAAGTGAACCAGAACCAGTTGAAAATATTCTGATCCTATGTTCGCGTGAATTGGGATTCTTCGGGCGCTATTCTCGTGCCTGATTCAGTACGCAGATGTAGGATTCAGGCACCGATAGTGGACTGCTATTTACTTCTGGTGATATAGAAACACAGCCCGTCGCACCCATCACCCTGTTGAACACCAATGCAGCCGACACTGACTTTGCCAACGGCTTACCGTCTGTTGGTCAGTTTGTTATTCAGAAACTTCCATAGGGGGGTTCTGCCGTCCGAGTTCGTAATGGTATGAACATTAGTGCCCCTTCTGTCTTGAAGGGGCACTAAATACTATCTGTTTATTGCTGCGTATATTTTTTTCGGGTTGAAACGCTCTATTACTCGTCGCTCGGTTACTACGGTAGGCTTAGTCTGAACACACCCGAGGGCAAGTTTACCGGGCGGGTCAGATTCGAGCGCCCGGCGTCGTATGATATCCAACAGACTCGTGTTAACACCAATACCGCTACAGTACAGCGTACATACTATTGTTATCACCCTCGTGATGTCCCGTGTGCCATCATCCTCCGCTAGAGTATTTTACAGCGGCAGATACCGGGTGTTATTGTTGCAGCAGCTAACACTGCACTTGTCTGTGATTAATGACGTGTCTTTTACGTAGAATTTTTGCGCAAAGCTGATGAGCTCGTCAAAGGCCAAGAAGACAGACGCTACGCAGTAATAGCCAGTTCAGCCTGGATAAATTAGGTAGCTCCAGGTGTAGGGTGTGAGTCGATGACATGAGATAAGTGGGTTTGCACCGAAACATATCTACAATACCCCGAAATCCGATAGTAGAAAGATTGAGAAAAAAAAAACGAATCGCAACATCACACATGCCAGAGCTAAAAAGGAAGGCAGCGGATCTATGACTAAAGAGGACGACAAAACGGTATCGCTGGTTCTAGGTAGCGGCGGCGCGCGCGGGTTAGCGCATATTGGTGTCATTCACTGGCTTGAAGAAAACGGTTTCACTATTAAATCTATTTCCGGTTGCTCCATTGGTGCACTTGTTGGCGGTGTTTACGCCGCTGGAAAACTAGACGAATTTCAAGCGTGGGTATGTGCAATTACCAAGTTTGATATTGTCTCTTTGTTGGATTTTACCTGGAGCACCAACGGTATAGTTAAAGGCGACAAGGTTATTGATACACTGGTGCAGATTGTCGGTGACAAAAAAATTGAAGAACTACCTATTAAATACACCGCGGTTGCTGCGGACATTCATAATGGAAAAGAGGTATGGATCAGTGCAGGGCCGCTTTTCAACGCTATAAGGGCATCAATATCATTGCCATTATTTCTAACTACTTATAAATACGGTGGTGTTGACGTGATTGACGGCGGTGTATTGAACCCTGTACCGATTGCTCCCACATTTAACGACACAAACGATCTCACCATAGCTGTCAATCTCGGTGGAAAAGTCGACAAAAACGCAAAAGTAATAAAAGTAATAGAGAATTCAGAGAAAAATTCTTTTACTCAAAACATTGGTCAATTTATAGCTGATCTAAGCGGTACAACAGCTGGTATGGATAAGCAGGAATGGGACGCGTTCGACGTGGCAAATCAGGCTTTTGATGCAATGCAAAGCACCATCGCCAGACAAAAACTATCTGTCTATCCAGCTGATCACTATGTAGAAATTGCTCGAAATGCATGTGGGATTCTGGAATTCGATCTGGCGTCTGAACTGATCGACCTTGGTTATGCCAAAGCCGCCAAGAGCCTTGGTAACATCCTGTGAAAATCAACGCAATAATCGATCAATTTCACTATCAATTTCAGATCGATGCAGCAACTGACCATACAGTTCACTCCCGGCCTCACCTGTAATCAGGCCGACAACACTACCAAGCACTGACCCACGGTGTGCGTTTTCTCCTCCCGCGTTGGTATTTGCGATTAACGCTTCTTCAACATTGTGTGAATATTTAATCGCAAGGTACAACATACAAGGCCATGAATCGGTGATATAACAGGCGCTTGAATAGTGACCACCAATAACCTGAAGATCGCCTGGCGCTTTTTTTAGCAATGACTCAAGATTAATCTTAGGAAGACACTTGCTGGCCTTTAATAGATAAGGCAGCGGATCATCTTGCTCGTCCCGATAAAGCAAATCATGGATAAGCTGAATCATTGCATCACAGACTCTGCCAAGCGTTTCGTCCGGATGTGTCAGGCTTAAATGCTTTCGACATACCGCCTGAACATTTTCCAGATCATTGCCTCGTACCAACTGGAAGATCGCTAACGGTACAACTGTGACAAGGCCGCCTATTGACGGCGTGTCATGGGTTACCGCCCCGCACTTTTCTATCGCTTTACCACTTTCCAGATTCGCAAAAAATCCGCGGTGATAGGATTCTGCATAAGTATCGGGATGCTGAGCCGGATCCGCCGTCATGAAGTCGACGTAGTCGGTTAAAAAATCGGAAGAATTGTAATCCCCCCGGCTGGCCAGGCCGCGAATCAATACACGGGCACACCATGCATTTAACGTGTTTTCGCCGGCAGGCATGCCCTGATGATAGTGCTGATTCGCAATGCCCCAGAACTGCCGTTTGTCACGCAGTATCACGTCTCCGACTATTTCGCGTTCACTTCCAGATGACTGGCTGCCACGGCCACCGGCACTTGTAGAATGGAGCGACATAATAGAAGACGGGTGGTATGCGGGCGCGGGGTGCATTTTTCTTACACCACCCGGGAACTCGCGCAGTATATCCATTGGGTTGTAGTACCAATGGACTGGCATTGACAAAGCATCACCGGTAAACAATGACCGAAGTGAAGCTTTGGCTCTTGTATGAATCTGTTCTGTCGTCACTTAGTACTCCGGACAAATAGCAATTGTTAAGTTGGGTGATGTATCAGACAAAAACGCTGGTATGCTGTGGGGAAATTTTGCTGCTTCAGACATTACATTTGTTCAGCACTGTTGTAATGCAGTATTTGCTTTACATTAAAATATGAACACAGGGAATGGTTATCTCGAAGCGATGGCTGCGGGTACACTGGTGATCGCCCTGATATAGTGATTGTGCACTAACCGGGCGAGACGACTCTTCCGGTAAAAAGAACAACCCCTGTTACTCGGTCTCTGATCAAGTAGACAAACGGGCGGTTGATGTCGACGGTTTCAGGCACAGAGGCTGGACCAATGACCAGAGTTACAGCCGCTGCACGTGTGCCGTTTTCATCTACTTCAACACGCGCTTTTTGTCTCGCGATCACATCCAGATTTGCACCGCCTTCAATCATGCGGCCGAAGTTCCATGGGCTCATCGGAAATCCTGATGGCGTCAGCAAATCAGCAAGATTCAGCTCGGCCGAATCTTCCCAGTTGGGGATAGTAAACTGTATGTCTCTTGTACTCATTTCGGTGAGCAGCGTATCGAGGGTTGCGGCATCAAGCGTTGCTTCGAACTCGGCCAGTGCTTCCGGCACCATGATTAACATGGCAATATCTCCACCAGCATAGGGAATTTCAAGTGCCAGTAGGTCGTCGTTGCGAAGCAGTGGTAATTGCGAACGACCGGTAAAACTCTCAACTGACAGGGCATTGCCGTCTATCGTGTTGAACTCGCGTGGGCCTGCAGCCCTATATTCATCCTGCCATGTGGCATCAAGAAAGAGTGTATTCAAAAGTGCAAATACTGTTTGAGGTGGCACTGAAGAGACTATTGAAGGAATAAAGCCATCGGTTTGCTCTGATACCCAATCATTGATCACCCGTGTTGCCTCTTCATTGTTACCGACGAAATCGGCTTCTATTACAGGTGCGCCATACTCCCCGGTTGCGATATCAAGAAAATCATTCTGCAAATTGAGCCCTTCGCGGACAAAGATTCGATTGGCCGTGTGTAGAATCAGATCATCATTGTTGCGACTTTCCAAAGCCTGTGTCAGTGCGTTGATAGACGGGTGCAGTTCAGGTCCACTAATATCATCAATTCCCAATAGACCGGACAGCGCTGACCGAGTGGCACCTGCGGTTCCTGCATAGGCCAGTGAAAATGCGACCGCTGCGCTGTAGCCGCTTTCTATGCTGTCTTCTGAGGGGGCTCTATTGGCAACAGTATGATGCAGGCTCAAGGAGAAATCATTCAGTGCACTGACCACTCTTGCTTGCGAAGCTGCATCAACATCTGAGGCTGAACTTCGCGTTGTGCGTGTGCCGAAAAGTTCGTTGACGGAATCAGAGCCATCAAACACAGACGCGGAAGGGTCACTTGCCGCTGGTCCTGAAGATGAGCCGCCGCAACCAGCTAGCACGATAACGCCTAATAGTGCCAGATAATTGATCGCTTTCCGCCTCATTGAACGCTCCCGCATTTTTAGATATAGACTCATGACACTGGTTTACACCTTATTTAGTCTGATTTGACCATATAATTCTACTCACGACAGAGATTCTCAGCATCCCGACTGCGGTAATGATTTCAGCAAATACAGAATTTACTGCAAATTAAATACAGAATAACTAATGCTGCAGCATAAAGTATAAGACGCGAAAGGATTCGCCTTGTTACCAATCTCCTGTTTTCTCTGATTTTCACGAACTGCCTTTTAGATATTTGAGTCGATGAAGCTTGAACGTTGCACTAAATCTAGTGTGATAAATAGCTGCCTTTCTATGCTGCCAGTGGCTTGCAGTACCGGCACAGTAGTCACCGCCCCTCGAAACACTAAAATTTACTGTATTTATATTGCTATATCATGGTGTTTTGGTGTGTACATCGGGTAACATTTTCTAGAAGTTACATGTAGTGACGACTTGTGAGACTGTTGGATACGGTGATCCACCTAAACATCCGCCTGCACATCTGTACAAGAATATTTGCCTGAAATCTTATGGTGAATCACTTTGGGCGCTATGGTTATTTATGTCGTGTGAGTCGGTCGTATCCAGGTGACAGCTCACTTCACGGAAAGCCTGGTGTTTTTCCAACACAGGAACTTCGGTTTTACACACCGGCATCACATGTGGGCAACGAGGATGGAAATGACAACCAGAAGGAGGATTAAGTGGTGAAGGTATTTCTCCTGCAATGGGCGTGAAATTTCGCTTACGCTGATCAAGTCGCGGCACTTCGGCAAGCAGTGCCCGGGTATACGGATGCTGCGGATCTGCGAACAAGGCTTCAGTGTTGGCAGATTCAACCACACGTCCCAGATACATGATCACTATACGATCAGCGATATGCTCAACCACACTCAGATCATGCGAAATAAACAGATACGTGAGGTCGAACTGCTCACGTAAGTCCATAAATAAATTTAACACCTGCGCTTGAATAGACACATCCAGCGCTGCAATGGCTTCATCACAAACGAGAAAACGTGGTTTGACAGCGAGCGCCCGACCTATACCGATACGCTGTCGCTGACCACCCGAAAACTGATGTGGGTAGCGTTGTTTCAGCGATGGATCAAGGCCAACTTTTAACATGACGTCGTCGATATAGTCTGAAAGTCCAGAACGATCTGTATAGCCGTGCACCAATGGTGCCTCACCGATTATCTGCTCGACTCGCAAACGTGGATTCAGGCTGGCAAAGGGATCCTGAAAAATCATTTGCACGGCAAGCGCAGCTGCTTTTGATTCCGGGCCGGCCAGGCTAGCGGTATCTTTGCCGTCGAGCAGTACTGAGCCTTCTGTCTGCGGTAATATGCCTGCGATCATTCGTCCCAGTGTTGATTTTCCGCAGCCCGATTCACCAACCAGACCGACAACTTCACCACGATTGATGGACAGGTTGACTCCATCAACCGCATGTACAACTTCTTCATGAATGTTGGCACCCAGCCTGTGTGCAATCCTGCCTGCCAGATCGAGACGTTTGGTGAACCTTTTTGTCAGGTCTCTGACTTCGATGACGGGCGTCATGCTGGCGCTTTTTCATACTGTGGATGGAAACACCGAATTGCATGACCACCGGAATCAGTTGTGATTTCAGGCGACTCTTTGCATCGTTCGTCATTGTGTGTACAACGATCACGGAATGCACAACCTTCGGGGAGACTCAGCATGTTGGGGGTCATGCCTGGTATTTGTGTCAGTCGCTGTCCGCGGCGGTTTGCCGATGGTACCGAGCCCAACAGCCCGACGGTATACGGATGTCTTGGCCGATCGATCACGTCGTCTGTCTGTCCTGCTTCTACCACTCTTCCTGCATACATAACTGCGATGTGATCTGCCAGCCCTGCAACCACAGCAAGATCATGAGTGATCCAGATAAGCGCGGTACCGCGTTCACGACAAAGATTCTGAGCAACATGAACAATCTGCGCTTGAATGGTGACATCAAGCGCCGTAGTAGGTTCGTCAGCAATTACAAGATCGGGGTTATTCAGAAATGCGATAGCAATAGCAACTCGCTGGCGCATTCCTCCGGAGAGCTGGTGTGGGTAGTTGCGCAGACGCTGTTCCGGACTTGGAATACCAACCTGTGCCAATCCATCGCAGGCGCGTTTTAAGGCTTCTTTGCGAGAGACTTTTTCATGGGCAAGAATCGCCTCGATCATCTGAGTATCAATTCGAAGTACCGGGTTCAGCGTCATCATCGGGTCCTGAAAGATCATAGCGATCCGTGATCCGCGCAAGGCCCGTATTTCACGGGTTGGCATTGTCACCAGATCCTCACCGTGAAACAGCATGCTGCCTTCAACAACCCGCCCTGGTGGATCGACCAGACCAAGAATAGAAAAACCGGTAACCGATTTACCCGATCCTGATTCACCCACAAGGCCCATGACCTCACCTTGACCCAGACTGAAGCTAACCCCATCAACAGCACGCACCACACCGGCGCGCGTAAAGAAATGGGTTTTTAACGAATCAACTGCGAGTATAGTCACCGCTTCAGCCTCGGGTTCAGAACGTCGCGCAGTTGATCACCCACAAGGTTGATAGAAACAATGGTCAGCAACAGTGCAATACCGGGGAAAAAGCTAATCCAGTAGCGGCCAGACATCATGTATTCAAACCCGTTCGATATCAGCACACCCAGCGATGGCTCAGTCTGACGAAGCCCTACCCCAAGAAAACTCAGTGTCGACTCTAACGCAATAGCGGAAGCGGTCTGAACAGTGCCTATGACTATAAGAGGAGCCAGACAATTTGGCAGTACATGCCGAATGACTATTCTTGTTGTTGAAAGTGCAAGGCAGCGTGCGGCTTCAACGTATTCCTTAGCGCTCTCTACCATTGCTGTCGCTCGAACCGTTCTTGCGTAATAAGCCCATTGAGCTGCAACCAGGGCGATAATGATCTTATCGATACCACGTCCAAGAATGGCTACCAGCACCAACGCAATAAGTACCGCTGGAAACGACAATTGAATATCAACAGCACGCATAATAAAGGTATCAACCCGCCCGCCGGCGTAAGCTGCTGTAAGCCCGATCACCGTGCCAATGATCAGTGCAATGAATCCTGCTGCCAGACCAACAGTCAGTGAAATCCGAATGCCATAAAGTATTGCGGAGTAAAGATCGCGACCTGCCCCGTCTGAGCCAAGCCACATAGTGTAACCGGCATAGGCGTCTGATCCGGGAGGTAACTTGCCGTCAAGCACATCAACCTGTGCCAGATCATAAGGGTTCTGAGGCGTGATCCACGGAGCAAGTGCTGCCAGCAAAATAATGATCAACA
Source organism: uncultured Granulosicoccaceae bacterium (assembly GCA_937998875.1). Classification (GTDB taxonomy): domain Bacteria; phylum Pseudomonadota; class Gammaproteobacteria; order Granulosicoccales; family Granulosicoccaceae. The sequence continues at coordinate 80,387 of CALLBO010000026.1, read as the reverse complement.
ACACAACAAGAGATGCAACTGCAATCCGGCTTTCACAGAACTCAGACCAGAATCGCTGCAGCGGTGTCTCTTTCATTACGGTTGCTTCTGTATTCATGCGCCTTGATCTTTTAAGCGAACCCTTGGGTCGAGAACGGAATATAGAATGTCGACAACCAGATTGATAACCACAAAAAAGAGAACAATGATCATCAGGTAGGCAACTACAACCGGTCGATCAAGCTGAAGTAACGAATCAATCAATAGTTTGCCCATACCCGGCCAGGCAAAAATAGATTCTGTTACCACTGAAAACGCAAGCAGGCCTCCAAACTCAAGACCCAACACTGTCACGATCGGTATCAAGATGTTCTTCATCAGATGCACACTGACAACCCGGCTTTCCGAAAGTCCTTTAGCCCTTGCAAACTTGATGTAGTCCTGGTGCATCGCCTCGCGTACACCGGCACGAGTCAACCGGATAACCAGACTGATATTCGTCAACGCAAGATTTAACGCAGGCAGAAAAAGATGACTCAGACCGTCACGCGTCCACAGGCTTGATTCGATGCCCAGGAACACAGCAGTATCGCCGCGCCCCGTCGACGGCAGCCAACCGAGTACGACCGCAAACAACATAATCAACATTAGCCCGACCCAGAACGTCGGCAACGAAAACCCCAGGATTGAACCTGCAATGATACCTTTAGACACTTTTCTATCAGGATATAGTCCGGCATAGAGGCCTAACGGAATACCCAGCAAAATAGCCATTAGCAGTGATACCAATGCTAACTCGACTGTGGCAGGCATGTGATGCAATATCAGCTTCAGCGCGGGCTCACCAAAGATGAAGGATTTACCAAAGTCCCCGGTAGCAACACCTTTTAGAAAGTGAAGGTATTGTTCCCCAATGGGTCGGTCGAGGCCAAGCGCCTGTATTGTCCGCGCGATTTCTGCCTGGTCAGCGTCCGGGCTGATCAACATATCCACGGGATCGCCAATCACATTGACGCCAAAGAAGACAATCACTGACATCAGAAAGACCACCAGAGCAGCCTGTAGAAGCCTGCGAATAATAAAGGCAGTCATGCGTAAACGGTGTCAGGTCGTTGATACGAGGAGCACTTATAGAACTCCTCGTACCAACAGAACATAAGTCGCTATTCTTTTCCTACGCCGATGGCCAGCGTGTACTCATCAGTACGTGCGACATAGTTGAGGCCTTTTCTGGTACCCCAGGTATTGACCTGATAGTGAGTCGGTATGATCGCGACATCTTCAATGGCCATCTCGGTTGCCTGAGCCAGTAGTGCCTGTCGTTCCGCATCGTCGACTGTGCTTAGTGCGGTATCGAGCAGTGCGTCGAACTCTGCATTAGAGTAGCGTCCCCGGTTTGAAGAACCCCAGCCTTTGTCCGGATTGTGTGTACCGATCAGCGACTTGAGTGGTGATGATGCTTCGCCTGAGCCAGCTCCCCAGCCGACGAGAATAAAGCTGAATTCCGGTGTGTCATTTGGACCACCTTTGGATGCACGGCCGAAGTAGACCGAACGCGGCATGGTTTCAACCTGGGTTTTAATACCAACCCGGGACAACATCTGACCAATCGCTTCAGCAATTTTTGCATCATTAATGTACCGGTCGTTTGGACCATGTATGGTCAGTTCAAAGCCATCAGGATAACCCGCTCCAGCTAGCAATGCCCTGGCTCCTTCCGGGTCATACTCGACGGGCTCAAGCTTGTCTGACACACCAAAAAACCCATCCGGCAAAAGTTGACCGGCCTTAATCGCTATACCTTCCATAACACGGTCAACAATGGCATCGCGGTTGATGGCCATGGAAATAGCCTTGCGGACTTCAAGCTTTTGTAACGGGTTTTCAATAGCGCCGCCACCGTTGGCTTTGACGAACGGCGAATCACTGCGATCATGATCCAGGTGCAAATAGATAACACGATTCGACGCACCCTGACTCAGGCTGACGTCTTCGTTTTTTTCCAGAGTTGCTACATCTGTGGTTGGGACTGCCGCAATAACATCGACATCACCCGCGAGTAATGCAGCAACCCGGGCTGGGGCTGACTTGATGGGTTTGAATGTCACTGATGTCCAGATCGGCTTTTCACCCCAATAGTCTTCATTGCGTTCAACAACAATGGCATCACCAGGTTTGTAACTGACGAATTTGAACGGCCCCGTACCCACAGCTGCCGTACCGTCATTGTATTCAGCAGTGGTCGCTTCACAACCCACTTCATCGGACACGATAGTGACCGTCGACACATCGTTGGCCATCAACGGATACGGTGCTTCTGTCTTGAAGTGCACCGTGTAATCGTCGATCTTTACGGCAGTCTTGCCTTTTGTATAAGTAGCAAAAGAAGACGGTGAATTGGGCACGTTCGGCGCACGATCCCAGGTGCAGACGACATCATCGGCCGTAAAATCGCTACCGTCGTGGAACTTCACACCTTCGCGCAGTTTGAATTCCCATGTCAGATCGTCAACGGGTTCCCACGACACAGCAAGCCCCGGCTCAAGTTGCTGCAATTCGTTCTGCAAAATGAGCCGATCAAATATGTGCCGTGCCAACGCGTTGTTCGGTCCGAGATTATGAAAGTGCGGGTCGATAGCAGTCGCTTCTGAGCCAAGGCCAATCGTCAGTTCCTCCGACCAGGCGGGGCTTGCCAGCATTGCCGAGGCGAGGACCGCCCCGATGGTGAGTCTGTAGGTCATGTTTTTTTCCTCGTCGTTGTTACTCGATAGCTCACACCAGGTGCGCACTCTCTCGTGACTTTAAATTGAAGTGGTGACTGCTTTTTGTCAACAAATATTTATCTATAGAATTCATTAGAAGGTGGGAATCGTTGCTCAGGGCCAGGTTGTATCGGCGTCTAAAGGAAAGCTCGGACGTGGCACACGCGTCATCGGCCAGCGTTCCAGAACAGGTGCCGTCAGGCCTTGCGTATCAATTTCGTAGACTTGATCTGGTGCAAACCACGGCAGAAATCCAGCTCTGAAGTGCCCGCGCGATTTCACCACGACCGTATGAGCTGCTCCGATATCAAGACCGAACATCTCAAACAGAACAGGATCAGCAGTCTGTGTTCGATCTGAAATGATGACCACTTTTATACCGCCGATAGCTATCAGCGCAGACGGACCAAGCTTTAGTCGTCGGCCGGCCAACAATCCCAGTCGTCCCGTCACGTCACCTGAATGCAATGCAATGACGGTCGCCTCAACCGAGAGCGGTGTATCCCAATGCTCCCATGCCTCGGTTCCCGCTGAACGATTGAAGCAAGCTGTAATACTTCCACCGACGCCTGCCCGGTGAGCTGCATGCGCCAGCTCCTCATCAAAGAAAGAGCCATAGAGAACATTCTCGGCACCCGCTTCCAGCAGCGCTGCCAATAGCTCTGTCGTGCGCCCGGAACCTCCGCCACCGGGATTGTCACCTGCATCAGAAAAAATCACGGGGTTCCTGTGCAGCGAGTTGGCCATCGCAACCGCATCGTCAATCGAGGTCAGGGATTTAACGAACCGGGTACGCATCTGCCAGGCCATCGTCGCGATTTCATCAGCAAGCTTTTGCGCGACGGATCGATCATGGCGTGCGGTGATGACGATGGAAATACCGTTTTCCGGTACGTCTGAGAAAATGAAATTTCCGAATATTGATACGTTTAAAACAGATCCGGCGAGTTCAGCCTGACGTTTCTGACCGAAGTCTATCAACTCACCATAGGGACCGGATGCGGTTAGCAATGTGATGGACGCGGGTGTAAGCGGCAACTTGACGTGCGCGATGCAAGGAGTTGCAAGCCCTGCCAGAATACGCCGCAGGGAGAACGCAGCTTCTTCGCCGCGCTCTAGCATGTCAACGTGGGGATTGGTTCGGTATCCACAAATCAGGTTGACCGATTCTGTCATCGTGTCAGAGAGGTTTGCGTGCAAATCAAGAGTCTGAACGATGGGCACATCCGGTCCTACTTTATTGCGGACCATGGCCGCAATCTCGCCATCCGGATCATCGAGATGTGTTGCCACCATGGCACCGTGGTGGCACAGATAAACTGCATCGACGGGTTCGTTCAGGCCATCTAGTATCTCGCTTGTGTAAGCGTTGAACACTGATTCTTCAACCGGACCATAAGGGTGGCAGGCTGCTAGCAGGAGGGGTACAGGGGTCCAGTCGCCGGTTGCATCCATTGCACGCACAAAAGCCGCAAATTCCTTTGCCAGAGTGGGTGCCTCTGAACGTGCTTCAGCCAGCAGTTCATCACCTGAAAGCCATGTCAGGCTGTCAAAGTCGGCCTGGGTCGCCGGACGAGCATAACGGTTAGATTCGAGAATCATACCCATTAATGCAACTCGTGGGGAAGGCATGACCGTTAGGCCTTTCGCGGTACGATTGGCGGCTTCACGTCTTCGGGTAATGGTGAAATATAGGGAGTCTTTGCAAGCTGTGCCTTATGCACATCCCAGGCAGCCTCGCGCAGCGCTTTGTTTTCAATCGCCTGTTTTGCCGTCGCTGCCATAGCCTTCGCTGCGTAAACCATGCCTTTATGAGCAGCCGGCGACTTACCCTGCGCTACGGTTTGCCAGGTATGAAATGGTGTTCCCACAGCGCATGTCGCAACGCGTGCTTGTACAGTAGGCACAGCCCAGCTGGTATCTCCAACATCCGTAGAACCCTCGCCCCCTTCACCGATCGTATCCAGTGGTGCAACAAAGTCGCAAAGTGCTTGCGCTCTTTCAGGCGCTGGCATACCGCAACGTCGGAAGGACACGGCAATATCGTCATCCGTAAGAGTTTTTTGAATCTCCCGAGCGAAGGCCTGATCGTTTTCGTCAAATTCAACCGGCCCCAGGTGATCAAGCTCGGCCTGCATGGCTTCTTCTAAAGGGCGATTGCCGAGCAGGTTAGACACACCCGTAAACACCTTTGACTCAACGGTTGTTTCAGTCATCAGCGCTGCACCTTCAGCGATCTTCTTTACCCGCTCAAGCAAGGATCGCAACCCGGGCAGATCTCGTGCGCGAACCAGCTGACGAACGGTGGCTCTGTGCTGTACCACATTAGGCGCAACACCACCTGCATCAAGGTAGGCATAGTGCACACGCGCATCATCCGGCATATGCTCACGCATGTAGTTCACACCTACATTCATCAGCTCCACTGCGTCGAGCGCGCTGCGCCCCAGTTCGGGCGCGGCAGCCGCATGTGAGGCCTTGCCATGAAACGTAAAGTCGACACGTGTGTTTGCAAGTGAATTTGCCTTGTTTACACAGGTAAACGTTGCAGGATGCCACGAGATAGCAAGATCAACATCATCAAACAAGCCGTCTCTGACCATGAAGGCTTTGGCCGCACCACCTTCTTCCGCCGGGCAGCCGTAGTAGCGAACGCGCGCCTTGACACCGCTTTGCTCTAGCCAGTCCTTGACTGCGGTAGCTGCAAGAAGTGCCGCGGAGCCCAACAGATTGTGGCCACAACCATGGCCATTGCCGCCGTCTACCAATGGCCTGGGTTCGGCCACCCCCGGCGCTTGACTCAAATACGGTAGCGCGTCGAATTCACCGAGGATCGCGATTACCGGCCCGTCGTCACCTGCCTCACCTATAACTGCCGTGGGTATATCAGCGGCATCCTCCGTGACTCGAAATCCCTGCTGGTCAAGCATGGCTTTATGTTCGGCCACTGACTCGTACTCGTTATAGAGCGTTTCAGGAATATCAAAAACACGATCAGAAAGCTCGATAAACGCTTCTTTGTGATTGTCGACGTGCTCCCAGATTTCATTTGTATTTCGCATCATTCCACCCCACTCAACGTTGCTAGCGTTATCTGTAAATTTAAGTCTGATCACGGATGAAAATCAACTACGACTGCAATCAGAAGCCGCACTACAGTTAGCATTAAACACGTGTCGCCACCAAACTGCCACACCAAAAAACCAATTTTTAGGGCAAGTCCATCGTTAATACAGATGCCAGCTAACGGGCTGTTTGGAAGGTTCGGTAACACCCCTCGAAGCGACAGCCACCATAACTGTGTTACCGTTGCTAATTAGGCTTGGGTTCGACGTAGGTCCTGCTCCAGTTTAGGTATTACACAATTCCGTCATTGCCATTTCCGGTTCAACAACGTGGGACGCTGCAAGTTGTGTGCGGCGCGCCAGTCTGTACACAAGTTAACTGTCGTTCAGTGATGATGTGTCGGGAGGGCAAATAAAACGTACGCAAGTGTTCGCAAACAATGACATGCTTACGTATGACGTAGACCTCTTGTTTTTAAGAAGTCTACTAGACGGAATGCATCGTTTTACTGGAGTCCGGTTCCAGGTTCCGGGTTTTACTCAAAGTTCGCGTCCCGAGTTTTACCGAAATTGAATGTTGTAGCTACGCTGCAATCGATAAGTCGCTACGTATCCATGCAGTGAAAGCGTCGGCGGGCATCGGTCGTGCAAACCAATAGCCTTGTGCCATATCACAACCAAGACCGGCCAGTTGCTTTTGGTCGGCTGCATCTTCAACTCCTTCGGCCACTACAGCCAGCCCCAATACATGGCCGAGCCGGATACTATATTCGACGATGGCGGCACAATCAGGATGTGCCAGATCGGAAATAAACTCCCGATCTATCTTCAGTTCATTAACCGGTAAGGATCTCAATACTGCGAGGGAAGAATACCCTGTACCGAAGTCATCAATCGAAAACCGCACACCTTTTTCTCCTAACGAAGTGAGGAATTCTCGAGCTCTAACCGGATCAGCCGCGATTGTTGTTTCAGTAATCTCAAGTATCAGTCGCTCGGATGGAACGGCATACCGTTGCAACAGATCCTTAACGACACCAGAGAGTTTTCCATCGTGCAGACCGCGCGCTGATACATTTACTGACAGGTCAAGATCGAAGCCAGTGTCCAGCCAATCTCGAAGCTGCGCCAACGATTTTGCAAGAACGATACGGGTCATCGTATGCATCATTCCACTACGTTCAGCAATGGGAATAAAAACATCTGGTGGTATTAAGCCACGCTCGGGATGATCCCATCTTACTAACGCTTCAACTCCACAGACCCGGCCGGTAAGCAGCTCCACTTTAGGTTGGTAGTAGACGACAAGCTGTTCGTTTATCGAGCGTCGCAGCTCCCCCAGCATAGCGAGCTGTCCACGGCTGTTATTATCAAAACCAGGGTCGTAGAGGGCGCATCCAGTTTTTGAATTTTTAGCAAAATACATTGCGACGTCTGCGCGTTGGAGAAGCGTGGCAAGATCATTACCATGATCAGGCGCTATTGAGACTCCGATACTCGCGCTTATATCGATACTTAGCCCTTCGATGTTGAACGGTTGTTCCAATGCCTCGACCACTCGACGCGCAACAGTAAGCGCGGCTTCTGAATCAGTGACCCCGTGAAGAATGAGCGCAAATTCATCGCCACCCAGTCTTGCCACCATATCACGTGCATCCAGCGTGTTCGAAATTCGAGTACCAGTTTCAATGAGTAACAGGTCCCCATGGTGATGGCCCAGTGTATCGTTTACCTCTTTGAAACGATCAAGATCCATCAATGCGATAGCCAGATACGGTATACCTTTGGCCAGCGTTTCATCGACAACCTCTGAGAACTGGGTTCTGTTTGGCAATCCTGTTAATGCGTCATGGCGAGCTTGCTGTTCATTCTCATCTGCGCGTTGTCTGAGCTCCGCAGATGCATTTGCAACCAGTCGAAATAACAAAACGTAGAGAGTTATAAAAGCGAATACCAGGGCTATGTAGAGTCGGCCGGTTTCTTTGGTGATAGTCTGTGCTACGGGTTCATAAGGAATTGCTGTGCGTAGAACACCGGCAATATTGCCTTTATCAAGCGAACCAAATTGTACCGGTTGATATACTTCCACAACCGTTCCGTGGCGTTTCAATATCGCACTGATATTCGGTAAGTGAGAAACCTCTGTAATTCTGGCTACAGGCTTTCCGGCAAAGGACTTACTAATTTCCGGAGTGAGTTGTGCGGTCTGTCCAACTCGCCGCATGTCGGTAGCGTATACCACCTCACGCTCAAGGTTCCAAAGAACCAGATCGATGACATCGATCCGCGCAAAATCGGTTTGCAGTTCAATTTGTAAGGCACGTATTCTGTCAGAATTCAAACCGTTTTTTAATTCGCTTGGTCCTATTGCGCTTTGCAAACCCAGCCGCGAGACAACTTCTGCTTCAGCAATAGCAGCATCTAGTACCTGTCGCTCTACCGATGTTCGCAACATCTGTCCAAGCAGCAAACCAATTAACGTAATTGCAATAAGAGAGATTAGTGCAAATTGCTGCAGCAGACTCCGCTGTCGCCATTTCCGCCATGCGCTCTCAATCATTGTAACTATGTACGATGCTTGTATTCGATTCTCCAATCGGGTTAATTGTCCCGTTTGCCAGTTTTAATCGTAATGCTTCTAACTGTTACCCTACTCTTGTTGGAAACTCTGCCTGGTGAAAAGGTGCATAAGTAACACCCCCGTTAGACGCATCTAGTAGAAAGTCACCCCCTTCAATGCCGCCCTGGCCCATTGCTGCCAGTGTTAGGAAAACACCAAGATCAACACGTTTGATGGCAGATGTTGCTAATTGTTTTGCTCCTGTTGTAGCACCGCCGCTAAAGGTAGTGAAGTACTCATCCTGATCAACGCCAATAACATAAGCTCCACTCGCAGCTGCTGCTCGTGTAGCACCTGTGCCGGTATCACCCGCAGCACCGAAAAGCACATCGGCACCTTGCTCTATAAATTGTGTTGCCTGAACTGAACCAGCGTGCGGATCGACGAAGCTATCCATGTGACGCCTCAGTACTTTAGCTTGAGGCAGTACATACCGGGCACCCACCTCAAACCCATCGGCAATAGCAACTACGGGTGGTATGCTATCAGGACCTGCGACAATACCAACGGTCCCCGAATCGGTTATTAAACCGGCCATTGCTCCCGCGAGGAACCCGACCTGATCGTCACGGAATGAAATCGCTACAAAGTTAGGTGACTTGTCAGGATTGACCTGATCCACGCCTATAAAACGTATATTTGGTTGAGACCTGGCGGCTTCAACTGTGGCTTGCTGAAATCGGAAACCAACCGCAACGACAATGTCCACCTGACGATCTATAAGTGATTGTATTTGAGCAGCTTCATCATCACCAGCCGATTCAAGAAACGTGGTCGCCATACCAAAACATCGACTAGCGGCTTCCATACCGGAAAACGCTGCCTGATTAAAAGTGCCGTCATCTATTGAACCAACATCAGAGACAAGACCCACAGTCAGGTTGTGAACCAGTACATCGTTCGGGTTAACCTTTGGGCAGATGTTATCCAGCTGCTCGTGAGAACCGTCAGAGTTGTCAGCTAGCACCACTATGCTTTCAGTAGTGTGCCGGGGTTTTTGCACTGTATCAGTTTCGCTATTTCCCACTCTTTCAGCGCTGTTGTCCACAGTGCGGTTATCGCACGAAGTCAACGACAAAACTATAAGAAGTAACGGTATTCCAGATCGAATCTTCATCCCTCAACTTTCGACCTCAACATGGATATCTTGAAGTCGTAACTTTCATAGATGCAGCTATCTACATCAATCGTGGATTACTTAGATTCTTTGCTAACACACACGCTACCGATTGCGCTAAATGAGCCCTGCCAATGCATCGTGACAGGGCCGAATTACCAGTCGGCTGTGAATATGTCCATATTGACCTCAATTCTGTTTTCTGCAGCATTAGCTGGATCCTAGCGGACTGTAAAGCTTGATTCTGTCACGAAGCACTTTACACTGGAGTCGGTGAATTTTTAGCAGGACGAAGAACCACGAATGTCAAAAATATCTAATGTAAAAGCAACGCTTTACAACATACCGCTGGCTGAAGTATTAGTTGATGCAAAACATGGTGTACACACGCACTTCCAGTTGGTTACTGTCACTATAGATACTGATGACGGGTGTACCGGTACCGGCTACACCTACACCGGCGGCAGAGGTGGGCATGCAATAGTCGCGATGATCGAGCATGACCTCACGCCGTTCATTGTCAATCGTGATGCGGCTGATATTGAAAGTCTGTACCAGGATATGATCTGGCATATGCACTACGTAGGGCGCGGTGGAATTGCGTCTTTTGCGATTTCCGCAACCGACATTGCGCTGTGGGATATACGCGGCAAACACCAGCAGCTGCCATTGTGGAAAATGGCGGGGAGTGCCAGCAAAAGCTGTCATGCCTATTGTGGTGGAATTGATCTAAATTTTGACCTCGATAAGCTACTCGGTAGTGTCCAGGGTTATCTTGATAATGGTTTTAACGGGGTAAAGATAAAAATTGGTCAACCAACACTTGAAGAAGATGTTGCACGGATTGCAGCGATTCGGGATCTGATTGGCCCGGATGTGACATTTATGGTCGATGCAAACTATTCCATGAGTGTAGAGCAGGCAATAGATGCCGCACATGCATTTAAACCCTATAATCTGCTGTGGTTTGAAGAGCCGATAGATCCGGATAATTATCGGGGCTATGCACAAATTGCGAAAGCAACTGGTGCCCCGTTGGCTATGGGTGAGAATCTGCACACCCTATATGAATTCGATTTTGCTTTTGAACAGTCGTCACTCTCATTTATTCAACCAGATGCGAGCAATTGTGGTGGTATTACCGGCTGGTTGCAGGTGGCTGCGCGGTCCAGAAAGCACGGTATTCCAGTATGTAGTCATGGCATGCAGGAGTTGCATGTGAGCCTGGTATCTGCTCAATCAAATGGTGGTTGGCTAGAGGTACATTCTTTTCCGATAGATCAATACACCAGGAGACCGTTGCAGATAGAAGACCATATGGCCGTGGCACCTGATACACACGGCACTGGTGTCGAGTTTGACTGGCACAAGCTTGAGCAAGCGCATGATAACCACAGCTAAGTTGCATTGTTTCAGAAAATGCTGTCCAGTGTACATGTGGAAGTACTAAACCCAGTCAAATGGTCAAATAGCCTGACTTAACTATCCAGCTGCAACTAGACAGCCGGCGAAAATATTATGACCGACCACTCTGCCCGACTAGCTATTATCGGAACTGGAATCACCGGTATTGCCACCGCTTACTATTTATGTACGGTTCACGGATTCAAAGACATTCTGCTTATCGATGCTGGTCAGCCCATGGCGTTTACATCTGCGCAGTCTGGAGAAAACTACCGTAACTGGTGGCCTCACCCTGCCATGGTGCAATTCACCAATCGCAGTATCGATTTGATAGAAGAAATTGCAGTGGCCAGTAATGATCGCATCAATATGACGCGCCGTGGCTATGCGCTGACCTCTCGTGCGTCCAACGTAGAAGACCTGATTAAACAGCTTCACGAAGGATTGGGGGATACGGCTGAGCGCTTGTTAAGGTTTCATAACAATGAAACCGCTGCTGAATATGAACCTGCTACCAGTCCCGATTGGCGAGAAGCACCTGATGGCGTAGATATACTTCAAAACAAGGCACTCATCCGCAAGTCATTCCCAAGCTACGATAAGGAAATCGAGTCTGTCATTCATATACGCCGCGGTGGCGATATCAGCGGGCAGCAAATGGGTATGTACATGCTGGAAGCCATAAAGGCCTGTGGTGGTTCACGCTTAACCGGCGCAGTTGAAAATATCAGCCACACCAGTGACTACAAACTTGAACTAAGCACTAAAGACGGAAGTATGAACGTACAAGCGGAGAAGGTGCTGAATGCGGCTGGACCATTCGCGGACACTATTGCCAGCATGCTTGGAGTTGAACTCCCCGTATACAATACGTTTCAGCAAAAAATTGCCTTTGAAGACAAGCGCAATGCTATTCCCCGAGAAATGCCTTTTTCAATTGACCTCGATGTTCAACATATCGATTGGTCCGATGAAGATCGAAACTTGTTAATGGAAGAACCTGATTACAAATGGCTTACCGGGGAAATGCCCGGCTCAATCCATTGCCGACCCGACGGCGGTGATAATGGCAGTTGGGTAAAGCTCGGCTGGGCTTACAACGAATCACCGCAAGCTGCCACACGGGTATTACCGCTCGACGAACAATTTCCCGACATTGTGTTGCGCGGTGCTGCTCGATTAAACCCGGCACTTAAAGACTATTACGGACAGCTGCCCCGCAACATGCATCACTACGGCGGTTGGTACACCATGACTAAGGAAAACTGGCCACTCATTGGTGAACTCGGTCCATCTGGCGCTTATGTTAATGCCGCCATGTCGGGCTTTGGCACCATGGCCGCCTGCGCTGCAGGCGAGTTGTGCGCCGCCACCATTGCTGGCGCGAAACTGCCTGACTACGCACGGTATTTTTCGCTGGCGCGCTATGACGATAGAGAATTAATGCAAACTTTGTATGAGTCCAATAAGGGAGTGCTGTGAATATTTCTTTTAAGCCTGCACCGCTTGCAAGGTTAACAATCTGGATTGAGTAAAAGTGAAATTCAGAATTTACCCGGTTTCTGCGCAAACACAGCAAACTGGGAAAGCAGCTTCAGCCGGGGATTTATGAGAGCGTGTGAGAAACGTAAGCACCAACACGCTTCACACCCCTCTGAAACTAAATAGCAGACGAGCAGTTTCAGGATACTTAAAAAAGCGGAAGGTCATTTTATTATGAAACAACAGCTAGGATTACCTTTTTGGCTTCTACCAATATTTATGTTTTCCGCGCAGGCGCTAGGTGATCAGGCAGGGCATTTACGTCTAATTGATTCTCTAGACAGGCCGCAGGATGGCTACTGCGTGGACGTTGTGGGAACTCCAGGTTCTCTGCGAACGGATCTCCCCCTTTTCGCACATAACTGCAAACCACGCCTAACCAGTGACAGCGCGGTTGTATTTGATACGAAGGGATACATACAGTTTAAAGATCTAGATCTTTGCATGACAGTTGCCGGTATCAACTCTGTCGCCCTGCCCGGAACTGCAGTTGTCTTGCACCGATGTGGCGTTAATTCGGCCTTTTTTGAAACCGCTAAACTGCAAAGCTTTGATTTAGAAGATGACGGCAGGCTGTTACTGAAAAATACCAACCTATGTCTTGCAGTCGGGGCACAATCCGCCACTACTTATTCCCCTTCTGACAAATGGCGTACGCTTTTTGTTGAAGACTGCGGTATCGCGTCCCCCGCACTGTCCCGTTGGGTTTTTAGTGTTCCGGATTAAGTAAAATGGACAATAGTGTTAGTTCGTGATTTCAGGAAAAATTCGAGACTTAGCACCGTCTCCTGGTAGCGGAGTAGTTTTAAGAAACAGAACTACCCCACAGCGACGACAAATCAGCATTTGCCCCCACCGCGACGACAGTACCGCACACATCATCGCCTTGAATACGTGGAAAATGGATGGGCGCTCCTCCCCAGGTGGGATCTTCTCATCTACCGTTTCTTACGCACTGCCAGTAGTCGCTTTGGTGACGGCTTTTGAATACCATCCAGAACGTGTATTAACGTCGGTATTGTTCATGCCGCATGCCGCTACCCGTATAAGTACGTCATTGTCGCCGATCGCTGGCACTGGCCAACCGTGGTGATGCACGAGCGCTTCCAGTCCACCGTGGCCGGTGAGGACTATTGCCTGCATTGTTTCAGGTTATTGTCATGTATCGGTTCTTGGCAGTAAGCCGTCAGGGTTGTTGGCTGATCCTTCGAGTACTCGCACACTAAGAGAACTTGCTGAGAGTAACACTTTCAGCCAGTGAGGCAGCGACTGCTGCGGTTAGATTACAGCAGGTGTATAGCCACCGGTTTTGCTTGTTTTTAACCCTACACGAACCAGTGATTCAGCCCAGCTCACAGCGCACACCACCCCATCCAGCACCGGCACACCATGCTCAGATGCCAATGATTTAGCTAAATCTGTCATACCGGCACAACCAAGCACTATCGCCTCTGCTTTGTCCTCACTCAGTGCTAGTCTGATCTCTTTACTTATTTGATCACGCGCATCACTACCTGGTTTTTCAAGATCAAGCACCGGTACTTCTGATGCACGGACCCCGCAGCAACGCGCCGCCAGACCGTATTTCATAAGATTGTGTTCCAGCGCGGGTACTGATCTTGCCAATGTGGTAACTACAGAAAATCGATTGGATAATACTGATGCTGCGTGGTACGCCGCTTCTCCAATACCAAGCACCGGTGAGTCGGTCATGCATCGTACGGCATCGAGGCCAGTGTCATCAAAACAGGCAAGTACTATCGCATCCACTCCCTGATGCTGTTGTACCAGCTCAAGAATGCCGGGCATACACGCTGCTTCATCGTAGTATCCCTGGATACTCGCAGGACCGGTCACCGGGTTTACCGCTGTAATAGTGGTATCACTGAAAGCGACACTGTTAGCTGCAGCCGCTATTTTGGCAGTCATACTCTGGGTGGTATTTGGATTGATTATCAATAGCTGCATGATGGTTATTCCAGATCTCCCCCAAGATAAGCGGCTTTAATTCTGTCATCGTTCATCAGGTCACGCGACACCCCGCTGAGTGCTACTGATCCGGTAGACATCGCATACGCACGATGAGATATCGATAAAGCCATTCGCGAATTTTGCTCTACCAGCAACACAGAGACATTTTCATCACGGTTTATCGCAACTATTGCTCGCGCAATGTCCTGGACGAGTTTTGGCGCAATACCAAGTGACGGTTCGTCTAGCAGCAGTAATCTGGGTTTTGCCATCAGCGCCCGGCCTATAACCATCATTTGTTGTTCACCACCAGACAACGTGCCTGCCTGTTGTCTGGCTCGTTCCTGCAATCGCGGGAACCGTTCAAATACATCGTTCAGTGTTTTCGTAATTTGTGTTTTGTCAGTGCGGGTAAATGCACCCATCAACAAATTATCTTTGACCGACATATAAGGGAAGACCCGGCGACCCTCCGGCACCATCGCGATGCCGTTTTTTACAATCTCCGCGGCGCTCGTGCCATCAAGGCGAGCCCCCTGATAATGGATCTCTCCTGAGGTGATGGGACTCAGACCCGTAATAGCTCTTAGTATCGATGATTTACCAGCTCCGTTAGCGCCGATCAGCGCGACAGTCTCACCCTCGTTTAGGTCTATCGAAACGCCCTTGAGTGCGTACACATGGTCGTAATATAACTCGACATTGTTTAGAGAAAGCATTTGCGTCGTAGTCATTACAAGCCAATCTCATCGTCGTCACTGCCGAGATAGGCCTCAATTACTTTTTCGTTTGACTGAATCTCTGCAGGGGAGCCTTCTGCGATCTTTTCGCCAAAGTTGATAACAACAATCCGGTCACTTATTTTCATCACGGCTGGCATGTCATGCTCTACCAGCAACACGGTGATACCCCTTTCATCACGTAGGCTCCGTACCAGATTAACCATGCGCATAGTCTCGTCATGATTCATTCCGGCAAAAGGCTCGTCGAGCAGCAAGATTGCCGGGTCAGTTGCAAGACCTATCGCCATACCGAGTGCTCGAAGATGTCCTTGCGGTAAGTTTGAAGCTACTTCATTACTGATTGATTCGAGACCTAGAAATTCGATTATCTCATCGGCAGAACGACCAAATGCTTCCTCATCTGCACGAGCTGTGTTGCTACCAAAAAAGAACCCGAGCAGTGACGCCTTGGATCGCAAGTGATGTGATACAACAACATTCTCTCGCACGGTCATGGAGCGGAAAATAGTGGTTTCCTGAAACGTTCGCACCACCCCCTTACGTGCAACTGTGTGAGGCGTGAGATTAGATATCCGATCACCCTTAAAGTTAACCGTGCCTGAGGTAGCCCGCACAAACGACGATATCAACTTAAACAGCGTAGATTTACCAGCACCGTTAGGACCAATGACAGACAGAATTTCGCCTTCTGTCACATCAAACGATACGTTGTTCACGGCGACCAGGCCGCCATATTTTTTGGTAATACCATCCACCTCAAGAATAGTGCTCATGAGCGCTTCTCTTTTCGGCTAAAGATACTAAGAATCCCATTGGGAAGCAGCAGTATCAGTGCAATCAACAAACTCGAATATATGAGTAGCTGGTATCGACCGGTTGTAAACAGCAGATCCCAACCAAAGTAAAGCACCAGAGTGCCAAGCATTGGCCCGAATACGTATCCCAGGCCACCTAGAAAACAGTTAAGCATGAAGTTGATGCTATCTGCGACCTGAAAACTGGACGGGTAAATGGACTGCGATATAGCAACAAACATTGCTCCGGCTATTCCACCAAAAAAGCTTGATATAGAGTACGCCAATACACGCAGATACGCTGTATGCACACCAATAGATGCAGATAGCTCTTCGTTCTGTTGCAGCGAGCGGCATAGGTGCCCGAGACGTGAATTGACAATACGCCACAACACGGCATAACAGATCACCATTATGCTGACTGCTGCAAAGTAGAACGCTAACTTCGGGTTTTCCAACGTACTGAAATCCGGTATCAACGTCAGGCCGAATAGTGATAGTTCTTGTGGTAAAGGAATAGAGGTAATACCTTTAGCGCCATTAGTAATGGGCAACGCCAATGCAGCCAGGCGCATAACTTCAGTAAGCACCAGTGTTACCATCGCGAAGTACACACCACGCAATCGAAGAATGGGTACACCAATCAGGACGCTCAGCAAAGCGCAAAAAATACCTGCCAGTGGAATTGTAAACCAGAAGTTCATACCGACCTGCATAATCAGTACAGCTGACACGTAGCCGCCTGCTAATGCATAGGCGCCCTGCCCGATATTGATGCGGCCGATATAGAACGTTAGCCATACACCTGCTGATGCAATTGATAGCAGGGCTACCGAGGTTAACGTGTAATAGAAATCCCACCTGCCTGAACTGGCAATTGCCCAGGGTACCGCTATAAAGACTAGCAGCAGGAAAACAACCACCCCGACTATCTGTTTTATGTTCACTTCATCAGCCCCAGGGCTTGCCCATGAGGCCTTGCGGCCTTATAGCCAGAAATACCATCAAGGTTGCGAAGATAACCAGATAAGTTATATCACCATAAGAGGAAAGTGCAGTTAGCCCGATTGACTCCATCATGCCTAAAATAAATCCACCGGCAATAGCGCCCGAGATAACACCTGCTCCGCCGATCATTATCATCAAAAATGCCTTGATAGATGTCGGCCCGCCCATGCCCAAGTTGACACCGGTAATGGTGACGAGTAGTCCACCGACAAGCCCTGCCAGCATAGCGCCAAGTGCGAAGCCAATCATCGAGTAACGATCTACTTCCACTCCCATTAACTGCGCCGCAACTCGGTCTTGCGCCAATGCGCGCATCGCACGACCTGTTTTGGAATACTGCATAAACAAAATAAACGCAATGATCATCGCAACTGCAAGGCAACCGATCAGGATCCGGTCATACGGCATAATAATTCTAAAATCCCAATTGAGCACACCGTCGATGATTTTGGGTACGCCGCGTTGTTTTTCACCAAAAATCAAAAGAATTACCGCATCAAGAAAAAATGCGATGCCAGCTGCTAAAAGCATGGTTGACTCTTCACGGGTTGATTTTTTTATCACCGGACGAAACAGAAACTTTTCTATAAAAGCTCCCATAACCGCCAGAGTCATGGCCGAGACAAACAAACCGACAACAAACGGCAGGCCTAATTGAGCAACGACTGTGTAAGTAACGAAACCACCAAATACATACATCTGCCCGTGGGCAAAATTCAGTACGTTCATCAGTGAAAATATTAGGGTTAAACCAAGTGCTATCAGCGCATATTGCGCTCCAAGATAGAGCCCATTGGCCAGTATCTGTTCCATTGAATTTGTAATTCCAGAAGGTAGTGCTAAAGCTGAGCCGAGGTACCCCTCCCCGGCTCTAGCGATACGGTGTGAGCAGAGTTAGTCTACTTTTGCTACGAAAAGTGTTTCGAATTCACCGTCTTTAAATACATTAACTACAAGAGGCACTGCCACCTGACGTTTCTGACCGAACGACGTACTGCCAACATAGCTCAGTTTTGCATCACCAACCATATAAGGGTTCGGTGCTTCAAAAGTGTCCATGGCGGTTTTGAATGCTTCTACATCTGTCATACCCGCAGGATCAGCTTTGATTGTTTCCAGAATATACTCGAGGGCATATACCTTTGTATTGGACTCATCATTGTACTCACCAAACATCTTGGTGTAACGATCAACAAATTCACGCATCATATCCGAGGCGAGCTCTTCAGTTGATGCGCCACCTACAGAAATAAAGCCATTGGCCAGATCACCTGCGCCCTCTTGCAATACTTTTGCATCCTGAGCAGTTTCAGTGGACATTAAACCGGTGTAGCCAAGCTCACGTGCTGAACGAATAAGCTGTGGTGCGTTAGCCGGAGATACACCAGACAGAACCAGTAAATCGGGCTGCGTCTTCAATACCGGCAAGATCACTGGCGTGAAGTCAGTAGTGTCGACTTGATAGGTCACTGAATCTGATACTACTTCCAGACCAAGTGCTTTAGCTGCTTCAACACCGCTGTCGCGTTGACTTAGTGGATCGGATTCATTGGCAGCCACAAAAGCAATCTTCTCTACACCTTCGCTTTTCATCAGGTGCTCGTAAATTGCGGGGCCAGACTGGTAGTTTGCTACCATGCCCAGTACGGCATTGGATGCCGGTGCTGTATACAACGCCTTGGGGAATGCATACGGGAAATACATAATACCGTTCTGCTCGGCAACTGGTCGCACTGCCGCTGCGCCATCATCTACATTAGGGCCAACAACATAGTGAATGCCCTCTTGAGCCATTTTTTCCATTCCGGCGATGGCACGCTTTGGATCTTTCTGATCATCAAACGCTACAATCTCGATGTCATACATTTTGCCATCGATTTCATAACCACCAGTTTCGTTAATCCACGCTGCACGTGCTTCCATTGAGCGTTGATTGGAAATACCCCAGGCGGCCGCAGGACCACTAGTGACGCCCACGAAACCGATTTTCAGTACGTCGTTGGCTGCCAACGCCGACCCGGCACTGAACATTGTCGCCGCAGCAAGAATGCTGACTGACTTGATAAAATCACGTCTTATCATTGTTAATCCTCCAAGTAATTGACCTTCCGGTATGAGATATTTCATTTGCCAGGCTCTGCTGTTGTAAACGGACGGCAAACAGTATCCAGACAGACAAAAGATGTATGCCGCTAGTTTTAACTCAGAGCGCGTACTTTTTAGCAGCGCTAAGTGCTAGGGCGCCAATTCTCCCGAATCTTCGGATATCTCGTCCTCATACAACCAAGTTTGAATTTGATTGTCAATGATTTAATATCTTATTGTTTATTAGTTGCGTTTGCATTGTTAACAATGTAGAGCGCACAATTATCGAGAGCGAGATGAGTCCCAAACCAAATGCATAGTTTGAAAGATCCTGTAAAAATTACTGAAAGCAGCGAGAGAGCAACAGAAGAAAGGGTTGTTGAGCAGATCTTCGAAGCAGTCGTTGATCAGCGCCTGCAACCCGGTACCAAGCTGTCCGAGGCTGCACTTTGTGAAGCCTTTGATGTCGGGCGAATGCACGTCCGCAGAGCACTCTTAATACTCGCCAGTCGTGAGGTGGTTGAAATAATCTCTAATCGCGGCGCTTATATCGCTTCACCCACTGAGAAACAATCCCGCGATGTGTTTGAAGCGCGATTAGCCGTGGAGCCGAGTGTTGTGAAGCTGGCGGTAGAACGTGCAAATGCAGAAGATTTAATTCGTCTTGAAAAGCACCTGAAAAAAGAACACGCCGCGCATGATAACGACAATCGACATGAGGCTATTCGATTGTCGGGAAGCTTTCACATATTACTCGCAGAAATCGCCAACAATGATGTGATGATACGAACGGTCAAAGAACTGGTCGCCAGATCATCACTTATCATCAGTGTATACGGTGCACCAGGTGTATCAAGCTGCAGAGACGATGATCATACTGATCTACTGGAGGCATTCCGCAAACAAAATATAGACCTTGCAGAAAGCCTGATGCATGCGCACTTAAATAAAATTCTCGATCATATTAATTTAAATGCACCGGCGAACGATAGTGTTGATTTCGTCAGCTTGTTCTCGAAGGGCTAGTGCTGCCAGCTACATAGGATACCTTCGAGTAATTTTAACTATATGTGCCTCGTGCGAACAATATCTTTTGCAGCCGTTGTTAGCTACATTGATTCCAATATATTGATTGTTGCGCAATGCTTTCGCTGCTGCTGCAAAGTTGATTCCAGCGTTTCGCCTGCTGCATTCACAAGCGAGGCTTTCAAACCCCAGTGGGTATCAAGATCGCAAGAGGTCGTGAAAAATATCTTTTCGGTATTCAATAAGGATTCAGACTATCATGTCATTTTCGGCCGATCGAATTGCACAAAACCGGGATTTTTCTCAGATCACTACGTCACATGCCTACTGCCGATGATTTAAAAACCAGATGAATGACTCTACTCCAGACCTGGATATTGCATCGCGAATAATGAGCTGTATAGAAGCTCTCTCAGCAATCTCCGAAAGCACCGATCACTTGACTCGTGTTTCACTGAGCGAGCAGCATAAGCAGGCAAACAGTCTGGTTGGTGAGTGGATGACTGCGTGTGGAATGCAGGTACATACCGATGCCATTGGCAATATTATTGGCCGTTACGAAGGCAGCAAAGAAGGACCTGCGCTACTGATCGGCTCCCACCTCGATACGGTTCGCAACGGCGGCCGCTACGATGGCATGTTGGGGGTAGTGATACCTATAATTTGTGTGGAAATACTACATAAACAACAGAAAAAACTTCCATTTCCGATCGAGATTGTCGGTTTTTGCGATGAAGAAGGCGTACGTTTCCCGTCGACGCTGCTTGGTTCACGGGCAATAGCTGGAACGCTTGATGAAGAGACACTGCAGGAATGCGATGCATCAGGAATCAGTATCGCAGAGGCACTTCGTGAATTCGGACAAGACCCTGATCAACTCCAAACCGCCAGGCGTCATAGCGAGGATTTTATCGGATTTGTAGAAATTCACATCGAACAAGGGCCGGTTCTGGAACTCGAGGATTTACCAGTAGGGCTGGTGACGGCGATTTCAGGTGCATCCCGCTACCAAATTGAAGTTACAGGCAAAGCCGGACACGCTGGAACTGTACCAATGAATCTGCGCGAGGACGCGTTGACGGCAGCCTCGGAGTGCATTCTTGCAATTGAAGATATATGCACGCAGCTGCCTGATGTTGTTGGCACGGTGGGGATGATTGACGCACTACCCGGTGCAGGCAATGTAATACCGGGTCAGGTCAATTTTTCACTCGATCTGCGTTCAAGCAAAGACAGCACACGAGACGATGCCGAAGCAAAAGTGTTCAGTGCACTGGAACGTATTAGCCAACGTCGCGGAGTTGCTGTTAAACCGATGCGAACTTACCAGGCCGAAGGCAGAACTTGCGACAGTTGGTTAAGCAACCAGTTAGCCAGCGCAATAAAAAGTAGCGGCTATCGCCTGCTTACACTGCCAAGTGGTGCGGGGCATGATGCGATGGCACTGGCAGACCTGACGCGCATCGCGATGCTGTTTGTGCGATGCAAAGACGGATTGAGCCATCATCCGGATGAAAGCATTACCAGAGAAGATGCTGCTGCCACGGCAAAGGTACTGATGAATCTTTTATTGCAGGCTGATTTGTCAGACCCGCAACCGGGTGCGGCTGGATAAAATAGTCCGCCAGCTTTGTCTACTATAAATAATTAAGGCTGTACCTACATGTCCGGTGAAAATAACACAACAGGTAATTCCCCCAAAGATCGCATACTGATTGCGGTTGGTGGTAATGCAATTCATCCGACCCGGCGTCCCGGTACTGTCGAACAGCAGATTGAGTTTGCAGTCAGAACCGGCAACGCGCTGCTGCCTATTCTTGAGAGCGATAACGAATTAGTGATCACTCACGGCAATGGGCCGGTGGTGGGAAAAATTTTAATGCGGCAAATTCTCTCGCGCGACACAATACCGCCAATGAGCATGGATGTGTGCGTTGCACATAGTCAGGGCGGCATTGCTTATCTGATGATGCAAAACCTCGAAAACGCACTTCGAAATGTAGGAAATTCTCGTCACGTTGTGTGTTTACTGACGCAGGTAGAGGTAGATCCGGAAGATCCGGCTTTCAATAATCCGACTAAGCCGGTCGGTTCTTTTTATAGTGAAGCAGATGCACGCGATATCGAAAAGAAACTTGGCTGGACCATGCGAGACGATTCCGGGCGCGGCTGGCGTTATGTGGTGCCATCACCGAGACCAAAACACATCGTTGATATATCGCTCATAGAAACCATTGCCCGCAGTGGTGCTGTCGTGATAGCGGGTGGCGGTGGAGGCATTCCGGTAGTTCGCAATGAAGACGGCACTCGCCACGGTGTGGAGGCTGTGATCGATAAAGATCTAAGCTCAGCGCATATGGCTAATGTACTGGGAATTGAAACCTTGATGATCCTCACAGCCGTCGATAAGGTCTACCTTAATTTCGGACAGGATAACCAATGCGCATTAACAGACGTATCGTTGGACGAAATGGAAAAACTACAGGCCGGCGGTGAGTTTGCCGAAGGCAGCATGGGGCCGAAATTAGAAGCTGCGATTGGCTTTTTACAAGGCGGCGGGCAGCGCGTCATTATTGCGCACCTTGATGATGCAGTCGCCGCGCTGGCTGGCACTGCCGGTACCCAGATAACACGCTAAAACCTAAATCGGCTGCGAACTATGATTAGCGAAATGAGTTACATGCCTCTTCCTCAGCACGGCTTTCATATACCCGTTCATGGTTCAAACCAACAGCACTTCGTATTATGATGCCCGACAACCGATACTTTTATCGATAGCAGGCCCTCCAGGTAAATATCTTATGCATATTTTTGATGATTTAAACCCGCCGGTACGACGCCTGATGGGACCGGGCCCGGTTGAAGTTGATCCACGGGTTTTAAACGCTATGTCAATGCCTATGCTGGGTCAGTTCGATCCGCATTTTACAGAGTACATGAATGAAGTAATGTCGCTCTATCGCGGTATTTTCTGCACAAAAAACCAGTGGACCATGCTTATAGATGGCACCGCACGCGCTGGAATTGAATCGGTAATGGTATCGGTCCTGAGCCCGGGTGATAAAATACTGGTTCCTGTCTTCGGACGTTTTGGACATCTGCTCTCTGAGATTGCCACTCGCTGCCACGCTGAAGTCATCACCATTGAAACTGAATGGGGAACTGTATTTGAACCGCAACAAATTGAAGATGCAATAAAAAAACACCGACCAAAAGTTGTCGCTTGTGTGCAGGGAGATACATCGACCACTATGGCTCAGCCATTGGCCGAGATAGGCAAAATATGTCGCGCTCATGATGTGCTTATCTGCGTTGACGCTACGGCTTCAATCACCGGAATGCCACTCGATACCGACGACTGGCAAATCGATGGCGTCACTGCCGGACTGCAAAAGTGTTTGTCCGGACCACCGGGTATCGCACCGATAACCATCAATGAACGTATTGCTGAACTGGTTCGCTCCAGAAAGCATATTGAGGAAGGTATTCGGCCGGATGACTATCAGGCTGCGGACGGCGAGATGATACAGTCCAACTACTTTGATCTATCGATGATTATGGATTACTGGAGTGAATCGCGACTAAACCACCACACAGAAGCCACTTCAATGTTATACGCCGCGCGGGAGTGCGCACGCATTGTCTTGAAAGAAGGCTGGGAGAATCGTTTCGAGCGCCATGCACAAACAAGCACCGCACTCGTGAATGGACTGCAAGCAATGGATCTGGAAGTATTCGGTGATCTCTCCAACAAAATGCCTAATGTCACCGGTGTTTATATTCCAAAAACCGTAGAGGGCGATAAGGTCCGTGGCGAAATGCTGAATGATTTCGGTATCGAGATTGGTACCTCATTTGGCCCGTTACACGGTAAGATATGGCGCATCGGTACGATGGGTTTTGGCTGTCGCAAAGATAACGTACTGGCCTGCCTGTCGGCACTGGAAATGACGCTGCGACGCAACGGTCACAGCGCACCGGCTGGTGCCGGGGTGGATGCGGCATTAGCGGTATACAATAAAACCGCTTAGTCTTCTCTTTGATTATTCGCGTCCTCATCGGTACGCCCCAGCTTAACAATCCAGCTCAAACAATTCAGGTCAACTATGTCTGCCAACGATCTTATAAAGAACGGGCCCCGCGTGATCGGAGTGGGATTGCAAGGTTTCATTGATGATCTTAATTCCCAGGGCCAACAGGCGGTTGCTGTCGATTGGCGCCCACCAGCCTCGAAAGATCTGAACGTACTCGCCGCCGCCGAGTCATTGAGCTCCGGCAATCTCGATAAAATGATCGCCGAGGCCAATGACCAGGCAATCACGAGAATGCATACTGCCGAGCCTATGTTGGTCGACGTGCAGTTGGCGGGTGATGTTATAGAAGGTCTTGGCGACCATAAAATATTGCATGCCGGCCCGCCAGTCGAGTGGGAAAACATGTGTGGCCCTATGCAGGGCGCTATTTGCGGAGTCATTGTGCTGGAGGGCTGGGCAAAAGATCTTCAGGCTGCAGCGACACTGGCCGGCAGTGGCAAAGTAGAGTTCGAACCAAATCACCACCACAGTGCTGTAGGCCCTATGACTGGCATGACTTCCCGGTCGATGCCGCTAATGGTGGTTGAAAATAAAACCTTCGGCAATAAGAGTTACTGTGCCATCAATGAAGGACTTGGCAAAGTTATGCGCTTCGGTGGCAATGATGATTCCGTGCTCGACCGCTTACGCTGGCTGGAGTCTACACTGGGGCCGCTTTTGGCAGATACGCTACTGGCATGCGATGGCATCGGACTGAAAAACATTATCGCCCGTGGCTTATCGATGGGTGATGAAATGCATCAGCGCAATGTTGCCTGCACCAGTTTAATCCTGCGCGAACTCGCCCCCACTATGGCACGCGTTGCCGAGCCGGAAACGGCATATGAAGTATTGAAATTCATTGCCGGTAACGATCAGTTTTTTCTGAATATCGCGATGGCAATGGGTAAAGCGATCATGGATCCGGTACGGGATATTAATGGCTCATCAATTGTCACCGCGATGTCGCGCAATGGAACCGACTTTGGTATACGCGTTAGCGGCTGTGGCGATGAGTGGTTTACAGCACCGGTAGAGATGCCACGTGGATTGTATTTTCCGGGCTTCAGTGAAAAAGACGCTAACCCGGATATGGGCGACTCAACGATTGTTGAAACCATTGGTCTGGGAGGATTTGCGATGGCAGCCTCTCCGGCAGTAGCCGGGTTTGTGGGGGCCGGTGGAGCCGCTGATGCAATGGCGTATACCAACTCAATGGCCGAGATTTCCTACTCCCGCAATCCGGAATGGACTATACCGGCAATGGATTTTGCCGGCGTCCCGTCCGGAATCGATATCCGCAAAGTAGTTAACAGTGGTATTACGCCGACCATAAATACCGGCATAGCCCATCGTGAGCCCGGTATCGGTCAGGTAGGCGCCGGCGTTGTGAACGCACCGCTGGCATGTTTTGAAAAAGCCTGCGTTGCACTATCTGAAAGGTTATCTTCCTCGTGAGTGCTAAATTATGAGTACGGTTGTTAACGAAGTGCGCAAGGGGTTCTACCTGGACTCAGTCGCGCTGATGCGTTTGTCTGCTGAAATAACATCGATGGGTGGTATAGAAGAAGCAGTACTTATGATTGGCACACCGTCAAACCTGCAAATTATGCAGGATGCCGGTGTACTTGATTCCACAGGCGAATCTGCCAGCCCGAATGATCTGGTGATCGCTTTGCGTGCGGATGGTAAATCGAATGCGAATCGGGCGCTGGCGCATGCCAATAAGTCGCTGGAAGGTGGGGCTCTGAAATCCAGCACCAGTGAAGCACGTGCGCGCACCTTACGCGGTAGTCTGACTGCCTATCCCGAAGCAAATCTGGCATTGATCTCAACACCGGGTACCTATGCTGCACGCGAAGCGCGAACAGCGCTGGAACTGGGCCTGAATGTAATGATCTTCAGTGATAATGTCAGCCTTGAACAGGAATCTTCACTCAAAAATCTGGCTCGGCAGAACGACTTGATTGTGATGGGCCCTGACTGCGGCACTGCTTATATTGATAGCGTACCGCTGGCATTTGCCAATGCATTGGCCCCTGACGGTGGTAATTCTGCCGATGCAACGCGTACCGCAGCGATAGCCGCTTCAGGTACCGGACTTCAAGAGTTCGCGGTACTACTGACGCGGCTTGGAGGGAAACTTACCCATGGTATTGGTGTGGGTGGTCGCGACCTAAGCGATGCTGTTGGCGGACTCTCAACTCTGACCGCTATCGATCTTCTGGCCAATGATAAAAACGTTGACCAGATAGTGTTGATCTCAAAACCACCAGGGCCAGACACGGCGAACCTGGTGTTCGAAAAACTTGCAGCCTGCGGTAAGCCCGTGGTTGCGTGTGTATTCAACCAGGCCAGTGATTCAGAAGTCACGGGTATTCGGTACGCCAGCGATTTACGCAACGCAGCAGAGCTTGCAAGCGGTGAAACCCTGGACCGACACGATACCCAGCAGTTAGCGCAGGAACTTACGGGATCTTTATCTGCTTCACGTAGAAAACTGGTGGGACTTTATACCGGTGGCACTCTTTGCACAGAGTCACAACTGATTCTAAATCGCGCAGGTATTAAAACGACATCTAATGCACCCGCACCGGGATCCTCAGCATCTGACAGCGAAACGGCTCACAGGATTATTGATCTTGGCGCTGATGAGTACACTGTTGGCAGACCGCACCCGATGATGGAGCCTTTGGTACGTGTCAGTGAGTTCGAGCAATCGCTGGATGATCCGTCCATTGCGGTGATATTGCTTGATGTGGTCCTTGGCTATGGTGCGCATGAGAACCCTGCCGAAGCGATCGTAAACAGTATGCAGCAAGTCACCGATACAAAAGACAAACCAGTGGTGATCGCCTCGGTCTGTGGCACAGAATTCGATCCACAAGGCCTGCATCAACAACGTGACGCACTCACGGCAAGTGGTATAACGGTTTGCAACTGCAATGTTGCTGCAGCAGAACTGGCCGCGGAAGTTATTAACCAACAATCCTGACCTATCACTCTATAGCGCTAATTGAATAAGCATGATCAGGTCTGCTGTACTGGAATACGGATCACTGGCACAGATTGTTTTGAACTATAAACATGGCAATATAATTGCCGTGTTCGACAATAGCGTTTATCTGAATGGCGGTGATTCGCTATGTTGTCTGGGAGTAGAATCACTCGTTAACGGGCCAGTTAATATTCGCACCCGCTTGAGCAATTTATCTGCGCTCCGTGTAGGCGATACCTGGAGTTATACAAACAACAGACTAACTCTGGGGCAATTGTACAATTGCGACAATACTAAGGCCCGCCTGTGGAGCCTGCCAGCGAAAGTCAGCTTATCACGCACACTCAACCCTGGCCCCGCATTTACCGACTGTATAACACTAATAGAAAGCAGGTTACTGGCAGAAGGCCATATCAGAAACACCCTGCCAGGAGTTACCAATTCTCTAACATTGCAACGTCTGAATTATTATCAGACACTGATTGCGAAAAGTCTGCTCTCACCCGGAGAGACTGAGCAATATACGGTTCCTTCAGAACTTACCGGCTTGCTGGGTTGTGGTGACGGCCTGACACCGGCAGGCGACGATATTCTACTCGGTGTGCTAATCGCAGCTTTCCATTTTGACCTGCCTAAACTTGCAGACTGTTTAGTTACATGGCTTAAACAACACGCCGAGATCAACACCAGTCAAATTAGCTACGCACATCTGCTGGCCGCGTGTGAAGGGCAAGCCATTGAACACTTGCATGCCATGCTCAACTTATTGACTATCCGAATGAACCGGTCAGATCTCAATACTGAGGGGTCGTTAAAAGATCAAACAGAAAAAGTACAACCAATAAAGTCACAACTTGAGCAAGCAATCGGAACACTCATACAGCATGGACACAGTTCCGGCTACTACACCCTGTGCGGGGTTTTATTAGTACTTAAACATCTGGCTGGCACTACGCTCAAAAAGAGCTAATCAGCGTTCGCCAGTCACGCAGTTGTACCGAAGTTTAAACAGAATATGGGGCATATCAGAATAGCCAAACTTTTCTGACGTTAGTCGAGCTAAAGGATAATGATGTTTCCCTGGGCATCAACACGACAAGACTGTGTACCTGTCCAGCCATAACCGTCTCCGTCTGAATCTATACATACAAGTGATTGATCTACTACCGGTGGCGGTTGGCCCCCGTCTGGAACACAGGTATCAATCCCGTTCCATCCAAAACCATCTCCGTCGGTGTCTATGCAAGCGAACGATTGTTCTACCGGCAATGTCGCCTCACCTTCGTCTGGAACACAGGTATCTACACCGTTCCAGCCATACCCATCACCATCACGGTCTATACATGCTAAAGGTGGGTTTGCAACCGGAAGCAGCTCACCTCCGCCTGGAACACAAGTTTCTACACCGTTCCAGCCAAAACCATCACCGTCAGAGTCAATGCAGGCTAAGGGTTGATCAATAACAGGGCGTTGCGTCTCTGTACCTTCCAATGGCGGGCAAGACTCTTGAGTCACCGGGTTCCATCCGTAACCATCGTATTGGTCTGCGGTGGTGTAGTCGCATGAGCCTTCGAGCTGTTGGCTTATTTTTCCGTCAGCGGAAACCGTCAGCCCCTGGACTACGTTTTCCCTTTTGTAGCCAAATAAAATATGTTCACCGTCAAAGGCGATATTTCTACTCTGTATGCCATGACCTGTGTCTTCCAACTGCGACCCTGATTGATCAAATTCGAATCGATCATGTTCTACCCAGTTTCTGCCATAGTCATGGGAGTAGGTTCTTAACCTGCTTCGCTCACCCCAACCGGCTGAAAAAAACAACAAAAACTTATCAGACGAGAAGCCCTCGGTGTCTCTATATCTTGGCAAATCCTGCACTTGGTATCTGGAAGTCTGTTCCCACCCATTTGCATCAGTGTACGTCCATGTGTTCAAAGTATCTTCAAGGCGAGGAATCCAAACTACTGAGTTATTCACGGTAAATAAATGGTTGACAGGATCATCCACATCAGCGCCGATGGTTTCACCACGTTGCCATATACCGTTGCTATCCCTGTGAAACAGCACCACACCAATTGGTGGCCGCCCTACCTCGTTTATCCAATTAGTATTCTTTGCACCAGCGATATCACCGGATATGACGATGTGGGTAAAGCGCTCACCTCGTAAGGCCTGTATTTCATTGTGAGTAACTTCCACACCATTGATGTCCCGGGTTGAAAATCGCAAAGCTCTTGTTGCAGAATTAGTAGAGACCACGGTACCTGGCAATCCGTCAATGGCTTTAAATTGATACTCATCGTTATCGATTAAGCGCAGTTCTTGCCATTCGTTATTTATTTTGCGATAGGCATTGGAATTCACTAGCACCATATCGTCGACCATGGAAGCACTGGTCCCGGGAACTTCTGTAGCTTTTATCCATTGACCAGATGAGTTTTTCTCATAGATGGAAACAGTAGCCGTGATTCCCGGACAGTTCTCCGGTGTGTTTTTCGCGGCAATTGCCAGAATGCCGTTTGATGCTGCTACCCGTCGCCCAAACTCTTCCCATACCGGCACCACATCGCACCCACATGTGCCATTCCATCCAAATCCGTCACCAAGCGGAACAGTGTCCTCACAGTAGGCGTTGATACTGGGCTCTATGGTGAAATCATATTGCGTTTGTGCCTGTAGACCAGCCCCGCAAAATAGCGCGATTAACATCGCAGCGAATCTATTGCAAATCGTGGTCGGCACTGGTTTTATCCATGACTTCATAATTAATACCTGTAAATGCGCCAGCGCAGCAGAGCCCTGTATGTCAGCACCCATGATCTCTATGCCAGATTCGACTGCGCTTATTCAGAACAGAGAAAACTCACGGCAAAAATAACAGATGCAATAATAACGTCATGACCCGAAAAAGCAATAGATGGAACGCCAAGTTTACAATTTGAAAAAAATTATCAGATAGCCTTGAGAAAGCTAACAGCATAGGAGCACTTGCGGCGAAAAGAACTTAAACTGATACGTCCGGGCGACCCGTGTTGGGTGAAAGACTGTTATGTTTTCAGGAACCGACTCAACGGATATTGACCAAAATTTCACGATGCTGGATGTTTTGAAAAACAAGTGTTTTCGACATCCAAAAAATGTAGGTTGCCCGGCTCCACCTATCTAATCTGGCAGGCTTCTAATTTTCTTCTAAATCCAGGCCTCCCACAATTTAGTTTACAAGCTTTCATCTAACAGATGATTTGAGCTCATTGCACTTCTATATTTGCACCGTGTGCCAGCATGGCATTGGCCCGAGATTATGAACAGTCGTTTTCTCCAGCTGCTGTATCCTTCCCCATGAATGGTGTATGTGACCGCACAAGCATAATGATGGAGTATTGCGTCTGATGGCATCGGTGATCGCTTCACTGCCCTCGTGGGCTCCATCCTTCTGAAGATCACAAAAACCGTAAGGAGGTGTGTGGGTAAGAAGCACGTGATGTGTTTTTGCACGTAACAGCTGACTGGCCGCCTCAGCTTCTTCTAAGGTCTCATTCCAATCAGCGTCACTGCGAGAGGGTATTTCTCCACCGAGCCCGAATATGGTAACTCCATTAATCTCCTGCGAGCTGCCATCAAGGAAATAGATATGTTCTTGTGTTGCGCAATAAGATGCTAACTCAGAGCGTCGATCATGATTTCCAGATACGATAAGCAACGGTACTTTAATTTCCTGCAAAATATCGAATAGCTCGGTGCTGCGTTCCCCGCGAATTCCAAAGTCCCCTGCTCCAAGGACAATATCTGCGCTGGAGCTTTTATCAACTATAGCTTTCGCCGCTTCACGATCGCAGTGCAAATCGCTGAATGCCAGAATACGCACGCTACTCTATTACTTTGAATGTCAAGGAATGCACCACCACCGAATAGAACAAAGAGCTTGAGTCAATTTACAAGCCCCCAGTGTGCGTGGGAGCTTGTCGCTAAGACTATTGTGCTAGTAAACAACTGGCTACCTTTTTTTGGTTTGAGTAGCAGTTTTTATTGACTCAACCATTGCTTTCACTATGTCGTCTGGTGCATTTTCTGATGCGAGAATTCCACGCCTTGTCGATGGAAGCGCAGGAAACCCAACCTCCTCTCCCAACTCAATCATTGTTGTGTCTTTTAAAAGCCGGGGCAAAATGCTAACCGCCAAGCCGGAACGTATAGCCGATTTTACACCCGAGAAATTTTCACTTGCGTAAGCGATTCGCCAACTTCGGCCGCTAGCACTCAGTGCATCAGAACCAAAATTTCGCCAATCACAATCCCGATCGAGAATCGCGAGTGGCACGGTATCTTCAGGGCCTATTTTCATTTTAGGGCTACTCAACCAAACGTTGGGCTCTGATGCAAGACGGTTGGTAGCTTTCACATTTCGTTCAGCAACAACTGCGACATCCAGCGTGTTATTCCTAATAGCCTCTGGAAACTTAGATGTACATCCGAAGTGGGCTGTCACTTCAACATTCGGGTGGTGATTTGCGAATTGAAGCAATACGTTCTGCAATACAGAATCCATATAGTCATCAGGGATACCTACGCGAATACATCCTCGAAGCGGATCGTCAAACATTATCCCTACCTGGGTCAATTCGGATACAATTTGTCTGGCAACCGGCAATAGTTTTTCCCCCTCTGCGGTGAGTAACATGCCTGTCGATTGCCTGACAAACAGAGCAACCTCCAGTGTCTCTTCAAGCGTTTTTGCCTGAACACTGATTGCGGATTGAGTCCGCCCCAACATTTCCGCCGCCCGAGTGATGCTTTGACTCTCCGCCACCGCTACAAAGGTACGTAGAAGGTGGCTGTTACAAACCATGCGTTCACTTTTGTTCATGGCGCCATTATATCTTTGAATTTCATAATTACCAAAAACCTATCTACAGTCTGACGAAATCCTTCGAGACTGGTTAATGACAATTGAAGCAACAGTATTTCTGGTAACTGTCGGACTCTTCGGAGGTGCATGGAACGCAGTCGCAGGAGGTGCAACCCTGTTTACCTTTCCGGCACTTATTGCAGTTGGTCTTCCACCAATAGTTGCCAACGCCACCAACTATCTGGCTATGTTGCCGTCTAATGCGGCGGCTCTACCGGCATACACTCGTGAGCTAAAAGCAGTGGGACGCAAGATAATACCGCTTATGCTTGTTTCAGGCCTCGGCGCAATCACCGGTTCTTTGTTGCTTCTTGTTTCCCGGGAATCATTGTTTGAGGTACTAATACCGTTCCTGATTCTTTGCGCTACATTGTTGTTTGCATTTGGTTCGAGAATTAGTTCTTTAATGCAAACTCAACTTTCCGGTCGAGCGTCAACACGGATGCTTTATGCCCTTCTCTTTTTGTTATCGATTTATGGCGGATATTTTGGGGCTGGCCTGGGAATCGTCCTGTTGGCAATCGTGCAGATTATGGGCTTTACATCATTTCATGTTGCGAACAGTCTGAAAAATCTGCTTGCAACCAGCTTTACGTTGCTTAGCATCGTGGTCTTCGGCGTTGGTGGCGTCATAGCCTGGCCTGAAGCGCTAACGATGATGATAGGAAGCACGGCGGGTGGGTACCTTGGTGGACGCTATGCACGACTTATCAATGAGAAATATCTGCGAACTGGCATTGTGGCCTTTGGATTAGTGCTTTCCATAGTGCACTTTGTGAAAGTACTTACACCTGCCTGATGAAAGCCACGACGCTTCCAATTATTTCCACAAAAGAAACTGAGGGTGTAACGTTGAACTATACGAGAACCGGCTTAGTACTCTGCACAGAGTTATACGATCAATGCGTCGCGTTCTACTCAAATATAATGGAGCTACCGATTCTTGAAATGCTTGATGATCAGTATTCAAAGTTAACGGTGTTACGTTTTGGTCATGACGGTTACCTTATGATTGAAACAGGGGGAGACTTTTCTTCTGCGCCAAAAATGTTAAATGAAAACCCGGTTGTTTTACGTTTCAACGTAACATCTGTCGACAAATACGCACGAATACTAATGTCAAAAGGAGTGCGTGTAATTATTAGAATAGAACCGTGGGGCACGGTTGGGGATTTTGTTGATCCCGATGGTAACCGGTGCTCTTTAAGGGAAGAATGGTCGCGGTTTTCGGACAATTAGCTATTTCAGTCTATTTGGAATGAAAAAGACATAGAACACAACAATGGCGGAAAATCACCATGCAAAGATGTTTCACCAATATACTCAGTGGTAATGTTAGAAAGACAGCCGAATTTTATGAACAGATTTTGGCAATGCATCGCCAATTTGATTCTGACTGGTTTGTGGTACTTACCCATAAATCGAATGAAAACCTTGAGCTGGGCATACTTAGCCGAGACCATAAGTTTGTACCGGAATGTGCGCGCAATCCGCCAACTGGAATTATGATTACATTTGTGGTTGATGATTGCGACAGTATTCATGAGAAGGCCATCAATCTGGGTATTCAAATTATAGAGACACCTAGGAATATGCCTTACGGTCAAAGGAGAATGCTCTTACGTGATCCGGATGGCACCCTGGTAGATATTAGTTCGTTGATTTCTGCATAACAAATCGAGACAGGCATTGAAGAAAAGGTACTACTAATGGCAAAGGTTTTAAGCTGGTTTCATACGAATAGCCCAACGATTCTCAATAACAGGTACACTCGCGCTACAGAGATTTTGTACCCTTGATAGAAGCAAACGAGGCGCTGAGAACTAGTTATTTTTGGTGAAGACAAATGGCAGATATCAAACTCAAACGGAAACCGTTCAACGGTTACTATCGGTCGGCCAAATCTTCTGAAGATGGTGAGCTAACCCATACCGGACCCAGTACGCCTGCTGGTGAGTATTTTCGTCGCTTCTGGCAACCAGTAGCCATGGTCGAACAAGTTGGTGAGCTTCCACTGGCATTGGAAATTCTCGGTGAAGAGCTGGTACTGTTTCGTGATCTCAGTGGCCAGCTGGG
This sequence comes from uncultured Granulosicoccaceae bacterium, assembly GCA_937998875.1. Lineage (GTDB taxonomy): Bacteria > Pseudomonadota > Gammaproteobacteria > Granulosicoccales > Granulosicoccaceae. The sequence continues at coordinate 46,218 of CALLBO010000026.1, read as the reverse complement.
CTTGTTGCATAAGCACTGTAGTCACCGTCGCGCCTCCCTTGAATACGGCATTATTTCCGAAAACGGCATCCGTTGCTGCTATCACGGGTGGTTGTTCGATGTAGACGGGACTATCCTCGAAGTACCCGGTGAGCCTGAAAATAGCCCAATACCTAAAAAGCTCTGTCACGGTGCGTATCCGGTGAAAGAATTCAAAGGGTTGGTATTTGCGTGGATGGGCCCGCCTGACGAGATGGCTGAATTTCCGGCCTTTGACACATTGCACCAGTCAGATAACGAATTGGTTCCCTATTCAATCGATTATCCATGCAACTGGCTACAGGTGGCTGAAAATCCGATGGACCCTTTTCATAGTGTGTTCCTGCATACCCGTGTGACGCGTGCGCACTTCAATCCTGCGTGGGGTGCAATGCCGGTAGTCGAATGGCACAGCATGGATGACAACGTTGGGATTTTTCTGACGAATACCCGCCGTTGGAAAGAATTTCTCTGGGTGCGAACTGCTGAAATATTTTTACCCGCCATAGCGCAGCCACCTGATATTTACCAGAACGCAGAAACTGAAAAGTTCTTTCCACGCGTTGGAATCACCAAGTGGACGGTGCCGGTTAATGATACCCATTGCCGTATTATCGCCTGGCGTCACTTTAACGAGACGCTCGATCTCGACGGTCGCGGTGATCGCTCAAAAGTGGGCCTTGGCAGAGTGGATTTTGTCGGCCAGACAGGTACAGAGAGAACCTATGAAGAAGGTCAACGTATGCCCGGAGACTACGAGGCGCAAATTTCACAGGGGAAAATCACCGTTCACGCTGACGAGATGCTTGGCCGAACGGATGTTGGCGTGATGGGGTATCGCAAACTGCTACGAAATGCCGTTCGCGATACCGCCAATGGTAAAATGCCCGCCGCCCCCAGGTTGAATGCTGATGGTGTAGTACCCACACTGGCAGGTGATGTTATCGTTCAGGTGGCCGAAGTTGAAGATGACATTGCGCTTCAAAAAGAGGCGGGTAAAATTGTCGGTGAGATTGTCAAAGACACGCTACTGTTTTCATGGGAGGCACGGCCGGTGGAGATTGAAAAACGTGTTAAAGAATGGGTCGCGACAAAACAGGCATAATCGTGGCAATGATCGCGTGGTGTTGCTGGCTTGCTGTACAACGGCCATAATCATTTACTAAAAACGTTTATGTAACGTTGCAGGAAGGGCTATTAAAGCAATTTTTACCGGCCTGTATTCCACTATGCAACGGGTCTACGTACCGCAGGAATTTTACAATGAAACAGGCACTGACACCTCTCACCCAGGCCCTGGGTGACAATGCACTTGTGCCCCGCCGCGAATTAAAGCTGCTGATGAAACGATCAAACGTTCCGGGTTTAGTTCACCTGTTCTTGTGGATGGTACTGCTCACTTTTACCGGATCACTTATCTGGTTTACCACAGACACATCGTGGTTACTTGCTCCTGCTATGTTCATTCATGGTGTCGTTATGGTGCATCACTTCGCGCTACAGCATGAGTGTACTCACTACACCGCATTTCGTTCACGCAAATTGTGCAAGTTTCTCGCGTCTTATTGTGGTTTTTTACTTGTTATTCCACCTCTGTTCTTTCGCTACGAGCACTGTGATCACCATACCTATACCAACCAGCATGACAAAGACCCGGAAATGATCCCGTTACCGGAGAATCGCCGTGCCTATCTCTGGTACCTGAGCACAATTCCTTACTGGTCGTCGCAGTTCGGCGGTATGTTCAGGCGGGCAACAGGTAAATTAACCAAAGGGGAACTGAAGTTTGTGCCTCGCTCTGAAGTAAAAAAAGTAGTGCTCGAATCTCAGCTGATGATTTTGGGTTACCTTTTAATTATCGCGCTGGTTTTAACGCTCAGCTGGTGGGCTCCACTACTGTATTGGTGGTTGCCGGTAATGCTTAGTGAGCCCGTCATGCGCTTTATCAGGATGACGGAACATGCCGGTCGCCCGACCGTCGCTGACATGACACGTAATACGCGTACAAACATTGTCTCTTCACTATGGCGATTTCTTGCGTGGAATATGAACTACCATGCCGCACATCATTATGCTGCTTCTGTTCCCTTTTACAGATTGAGGGACTTGCACGAGAAAATAAAAGACCGTGTATATGTCGAACCGAAAGGCTACATCAATGCTCATAGAGATATATTGCAACGTGTGCGAGCTCAATCGTAAAGTGCCATCGTAGGTTTACATATGAGCGAATGGCAAAATCTCATACCGCTGGCTGACCTTGAACCTGACGACGTTACCCCTGCCCGTATCGGCAAAAGGCGACTGGCGGTTTACGATCGACCTGATGGTGTCTATGTTACAGCTGCCCGCTGTACTCATGGAGGTGCCGACCTATGTGACGGATATCTCGACGGAAACGTCATCGAGTGCCCCTTGCATCAAGGCTGTTTTGATATCCGTGATGGTAGTCCGCTCGAAGCACCTGCCACGCGCTCGCTTGCAACATTCCAGGCGCGAAAACAGGGTGATTTCGTGCAGGTTAAGATGCCCGTTAAAGCGTTGACAATCTGAATACCGCCTGTTCATCTGGTTAGCCATCGGCTCGCTTTTAACACTCTGCGGATTCTGGCCGCCGCCCCTGAACTTTTTCCGGATTCGGACCTGTACCGTTCTACGGGAAGGATTGCAACATCACTTAGTCGATAGGTGAAATGGCCTGGCTGTGGTGGCTGGTCGCGGTCAACACCGGTTGACAATTTCGTACCCACATCCATATTGCCTGAGAGAACTCTGTATGGTTGAAGGTGCCGTCGTTACTAAATAACTAGGTGCTTTATCAATGTCTGGATCGGGCTTTCTAAATCGAAAGATCAATCCTTTAACCTAATGACAGAAGCCGAGGCTACTATGACAATGTTTAAAACATCTTTATGTCTTTTGCACGTGATTATGTACTTGCCATTTTCCGGTAGCGGTTTCGCGCAGGAAAAACCAACTCCCGTTAAAGATATAAAGCAGGAGAATTGTCGGCAGATTCAACGGCCGATTGAATTGTCGTCTAAATATCTTTACAAATTCTTAGCCTACTACAATGAGAAAATTATTAGTCAGCAACTGTTGATCAGCCAGGTACTTTGTGATCTGGGTGACGGGGAAAGGTATAACCCTATAGGTGTAAAGGGTAACAAGGCTACATTTCACATTGTAGTGGAACAGAACGAGACCGTCATCCGATACGGTGAATATTTGACCGGAGAACCGGCTTCAGAGTTGGCAGTTTTTTTTATTACTAAACCAAATGGGGTAGTGAGAGCTATGTTGCGACTTAATCCCGATAAAGGAGAGATCTGGAGCGTAGCAAAAAATAAGGATCTTCTGGACTTCAGTATTACAGACGGCATCTACACGGCGCCGAGTGAATCTAAGTTCACCACAGATGTGACTACCAGACACTATTCGTTAAGCCAGTAGTGCTCGAATCTCTCGACTAAGCGCCGGGTCTAACTATCTGGTGATCAACCTTAAAAATCAGTTGATGTTCAAAAACAGAAGTGCGTTTTGACTAATTGACTTCGTACAATAGTTCGCCCGGCACTGGCTATCGTAGATTTCCAGTTTCCATTAATGGGTCTGAAGAATGAAATTTTTCACTTTTATCAGTATGGCCTGTCTGCCCTCTTCTTCCGGCGGTTCGCTTGTTGATGCATGGACCAGGATTTGAACCTGTCAGGTTACAACTCCAGACTTTGCTTACGATAGTGCGTTGGCGTTACTCCTAGTTTTTTCTTAAAAGTTCGAGTAAAAGACAAGTCAGACTCGTACCCTACGCTATTGGCTATTTCATAAAGCGATTGACTGGTATTAGTTAGCAGTTCACAAGCGCGCTGTAACCTAAGCTGAGTTAGATAGTCAAACATAGTCAGCTCTACGAGACTTTTAAATCGCTTGGCAAAGCTTGCTCTGGACATTCCGACATCTGTAGATAAGGTTTCCAGTGACCACGCTTTTTCGGGCCTGTTGTGTAACAGCTGCAGCGCATGTCCGATCTGCTTATCTGATAGAGCCCGCAGCAAAGGCCGATTAGTCCCATGTCCGAAGTTAATTCGTATTAACTCAACCAGTAACACTTCCGTTAGTTTATTCACCACCATTGCGGTACCGGGACGGTTCGACATGTGTTCTGAACTTAACGTGTCTAACAGTGTTCTCAGCCAGGCATGCTCTTGCAATTGTTCATCACGGATGATGCTGATCCTGGGAAAAAGCGAAGAAAGCGGCACTGCCAACGATTCATCAAATTCGCAGTACCCACATAACAACAACGTGGTGGACTGAGCATTGTTCTCACTGTCACGGATTGTTTTGTCGGCGAGTTGGTGGGCACGCCGGGGCTCTATAAACACCATATCACCCGGCCCCAGATATTCCTCTACCCCTTCTGAGGTAAACCAGCACCCACCACGTCGAACATGGTGAAAGCTCGCCATTGATTCGCCCGGGTAATCCTTTGTCCAGGGTGCCACGAGCTGATCGCAAAAGTACACCGTGCCGGTAGCCCTGAGAGAACGAAGCACATCCGAGAGAATGTCAGCAGACATTAATAGTAACCATAATAGACATATATGTAGACGATGGGTATATGTTTTTGAGTATATCAGTAACTGTTCGTGAATAATTATAACTCTATTATACAGACACATGTTCTCAACACAGGAAAAAAACATCACATGAAAACTATTGAGATTTACACAAAACCAAATTGCCCATACTGCCACCGCGCCAAAGCCCTGATGGATAAAAAGGGTGTGAAATATCATGAAATTGACATATCAATTAATGCACTGCAGCGCGCTCAGATGGAGCAACGTAGCCAAAGACGAACCGTGCCCCAGATATTCATTAACGGCCAGCATGTTGGTGGCAGCGATGATCTGGTGGCTGCTGATAACAACGGCAAATTAAATTCCATGCTGGCAATTGTCGAGCAGAACATGTCTGGCGAAAATATTTCAACGGAACTCAGATAGAGAGCCACTACGTACTCCAACCTTCAAATTCAACACACAACACAGGAATCAATAACATGAACACCATAACGCAATCAGCAAACAACGAATGGAACGCACAGTCTTCCGGACAAGCAATCGGGCAGCGTGTGTCAGCACTCGGAGAACACGCCACATTATTCTCCACCGTACTGGTGCTCGGCTGGATTGGGGCAATGAAGTTTACAGCGTATGAAGCTGGAGCCATTGAAGGACTTGTTGCGTCAAGTCCATTGGTATCGTGGCTATATTCGGTATTAAGTCTTCAAGGAACATCCAATCTTATCGGCTCAATTGAGATCGTAACAGCTGTAACGCTTTTGATTGGCATACGCTATAAAAGTGCTGCCATTTTAGGTGCTTTAGCAGCCGTGGCAACGTTCACAGTTACATCGAGCTTCTTGTTTACAGCGCCTGGCTGGGAAGCAAGTCTGGGTGGCTTTCCAGCTCTTTCAGTAGTACCAGGCCAGTTCCTTCTAAAGGATGTAGTACTTCTGGCAGCGGCAGTAACTCTGCTGGGTAAGGCTTTGAATCGATAGCGCCGCAACTACTTAATCAATATTTATAACCAACCACAGCCATAAATATATCAACAGTGAGTGCCAGTACTGGTCTCGCAAAATCAAAAAAGGAAACTAAGAAATGCCTAAATTATTCACCAAAACCATGCACGCCTATCTGGACTATCCTGTTGCGATACTACTGATAGCCGCACCATTCATATTATCGCTGGGTGTTACCAATCCTTTCGCAAGAAACCTGTCTGTGTTTATCGGTGTTGCAGCATTTATACTCACGCTACTCACAGATCATAAACTGGGTGTGATTCGGGTGTTACCATACAAACTGCATTTAGCGGTAGATTTTCTGGTCGGTCTTTTGTTCGTGGTTGCGCCATTTATACTCGGATTTAAAGGCTTAGACCTGGGTTACTATCTGATTCTTGGTATCACAGTACTGCTCGTGGTAGGACTACATAAGCCGGAACCCGAAACATCATAAGCTATTTGATGCAGTCACAATACCGGACTTAAAGATTTAACGACTACTCGTTTCTCATAAGTCCGGTTCTACCTAAAGTTCTCCTTTAACCTGTAAGTCATTTATGAATGGCGTAGTTCAACACTCCGACGAAATCGTTTTAGATTGGTGTGGTACTGTCTTTTGGCATCTACTCGCAGTGCAATTAATCTCGCGACCTGTGGTTCAAAATATTACGTACAGAAACATTCCCAATGAAGATTCATGATGTTCTAACAAGACCATTCAGCTCAAGCTTAGCCCTTATCCATTAAGTACAGAATAACTTCTTGCACCCTGTAGTCTTTGTAGAAGATCGGTATGGTTCGGGGGAATCTGATACATGTCGCAACGTGAGATATCCTCGGAAAGTGAATCCCACTGCAGCGCCTGCAACTGTTGTGTTGAAAATTGCGAAAATACCCGTGGGTCTCCCATCTGCGCCACCGGGTTGAGTGTGTTCGGAGTCATGGCGGCACGTATCGCGATTTCAGGGCGGTTGATAAACTCCAGAAATTCTATTGCATCAGCTGAGGATTGCGCTTGCTGCAACACGGATGTTATTTCGGCGAACACAATGCCATCAGGGATCTCTGTACCGCTATTCGCTGGAGTGATAGCGCGAAGGTTACCGTAACCTTCAAGCCTTGCTGTCGAGACAGTGTATATACCCCCGCTTATATAAAAATCAATTTTCCCGTCGAGTAATGCGCGATTGAGTACATTGTGATCATCACAAACCAATGCTGAACGTCTGTGCCAGTCATTCGCTGTGTTGCTGAATTTTTGCAAAGATGATGGGTCAAGTTGATCAAAAGGATTTATACCTGCGCCTATGCAAATATGCATTATATTGAAATCGTCGTAAGCAAGTATACCGAAGCGCACACTTTTAGAGCTCGTCAGGTTGAATCCCTGATCCTCTGCCGTGGTCTGATCCACGCGATCTGTATTGACGACAAGATTAAACGCACCGAAACGCTGGCAAAGGCCGATCAGTTCACCGGAATCGTTACGCGCCCAGCGCGAGAGTCGATCAAACTCTGGTAACAGATTTTCAAGCGTGTGCGCAAATCTGTTTTCGTCAAGTGTTTTGATGAGACCATGATGACAAAGCAGATCCCGACACCAGGGATTATTAATATTCAGTGCGTCATAGTTTTTGTATTCACCAGCGAGTAATCCATGTGCTGTCCTCGCATCGCTCAACAATGTCCGTGCTGAGCACTGTATATTGCGTTGGCGCGAAAACTCACCGAGTATATTTTCTGACTCGTAGCCTTCCCAGCATAGTAAATTCATAAACCACCTGCTACTACAATAAGGGAATTGCTGAACAGGTATATACCCGCGTGGTTGGATGATACGAGATCGGCTTCTACATCAATCTCTTTCATCTATCATATATGACCCTTGGAGTTTCGTGATTGGGCCTGGTTCGTAATCCGCACGAGTATTCATTCGCGTAAGTACGGTGTGATGTAGAACCGGTTTTTGAGCGATTTTATGATCTCCATCGGACACAAATAGTTCCCTCTCGTGTAGTAACTTTAGGACCTTCGGTGCAAATCCTTTTTCGTCCACCACCGGCTCAAAATGTAGCTTCCCATCTGTTGCGTTGGGTGAAATGTTCAGTCTGTCTGCAGTAATATCAATTCGATCATCTGATCTGATCTCTTCTAGTGTTCGAAAACTCAGTCCTGCGTCCTTTGCGCGATTGATCATGAACTGTAATGTTACGTCAGATAAGCCGTCTTTTTCATATCCTCCCCCAATATCACTGTGTACACCGGGAAACCATATTTCTTGCACCCTGCTGGATTGAAAATCTGGTCTGCTTTGCGGCCCCACTAATGTCGGCCTGAATGCCAGACGTGGATCATCAATCGACACTAGGTGATAAGCCTGCTCTATGTTGCCTGCAATCAGACCGTCGATGTCGTCAAGGATTGTTGAACTTGGGTACTTATTTGGGTCTACCAAGTCACCACTGAACCCAAATGCTGCCACCGTGTCCCAAACACCGAGAAATTTCACTGTAGGTTTCTGATTTTCTCCATTGATGGTTACTCCCCGTGTAGCAATTTTTTGCGCTATTTTTCTTGCTGTCGCCGCACCTCTACTAAAACCAAAAATATAGAGGTCGTCACAAGGATTACAGTGTTTGGCAAGATCCTTATCCACCTCGGCTTCAATTTTCTCTGGCTCGAGAACGGCAACCGCTGCTGAAAATTTGCTTCTGAATCTACCAAGTACTTTTTCTTTGTCTCTATTACCTACACCCATGTAATAAAATGCAACTTTGTTAGCGTTTACTTCAAATGCAGTATTGTCCATTAGCCCACCAGCATAAAGATGAAGCTTGAAAACGTTGCTAATACTGGCATCTTCAAGCATTCCTACTTCATTGTATCTATCTGTGGCATCGCCTGGATCATTATTCGTCCCATCAATACTGATAACAATAGTTTTTGCGTAAGCTAATTGAGTCGCGAGAGTGAGCGCGAGTGTTATAATGGTAAAGCTGAAGTAATTTCGTACTACTTTTTTCATTGCATTTTTCCTTTAAACCAAGAGCAAAAAGCATCAAGCTAATTCGCAACTAAATCACGTATTCCAAATGCGATTGACAGGACCACAAGAGTCGCCCTTGTGTAACGGCATGGGCAAGATCACCACAGCGATTGCTAAATGTCTATTACACATATGCACTATTGAGTTGTGTTTCGGTAACAATCCGTAGCACGCCAGCGCTTATTTGCCGTGGCATTCAGATTGTATAGTTGCACAGAGTTTTTCCAGGGTTCTTAAGCAAATCGCATTTTCCAAATATAAGTACTTAACAAATAGGTTGTCAGGGGTGGAAATTTTAGTCTCCGTACATCAGCAATTTATCAACCTAAATGGATCTTACAACTAGACTCTACCTACACTAAAGTCACTGTAATTAGAGTGTACCGCACATGCAAATGCCTGTTTTGAATGAGGAATCTTTGATTCTTAGCCTATGTTCAATGGATCATTATCCGGTGCGCTGCGTTGAGGTTCTTATACTTAACACTATTTTCGTTGCATTCGGACAATCTCTGACTAAGTTTAGCTGTAAGATTTAGAGCAGACTCACACCGATTGTCCAACTGCCACCAAATCGTTCCCGGAAGAAAAACCATGGCTGTACACTTTAGCCCAGACGAATTCGCAACCCGATGTGGCCGCGCTACCACAGCAATAAAGGAAGCCAGCCTTGACGGTATGTTGTTGTTCGCGCCTGAAAGCCACTACTACCTTACCGGTTACGATACATTTGGTTTCGCCATGTTCCAATGCATGGTGCTGCGTGCCGATGGCGAAATCGCGTTACTTACTCGCTTACCTGATCTGCGCCAGGCGCAGCAAACATCTACCCTAACTGATGATCAAATTCATATCTGGACTGAGGTCGAAGGAGCAAACCCGGCATCTCACCTGGCGTTGCTTCTGGCTGAGATGAAACTAGTGGGTGGCCACCTTGGGATCGAAACACAAACGGCAGGACTCACAGCTCATAGCGGAAACCTTGTTTACGAAGCACTTACAGACACTCAATTGACTGACGCATCAAACCTGATAAGACATCTGCGTCGCGACAAGAGCGAACAGGAAATTAAATACCATAGAAAAGCCGCCAATCTTAGCGACGATGCACTTGACGCCGCACTGGAGATCACGTGCCCGGGCGCATTTGAAGGTGACATACTCGCCGCCATGCAGGGTGCGGTATTCAAAGGTGGAGGTGGTTACGCAGGCAATGAGTTTATCATCGGTTCCAATGAAGCGGCACTGCTTTGCCGCTACCAGTCAGCACCGCGACACCTTTCAGCGCAAGATCAACTCACATTGGAATGGTCCGGGGCATACTTTCGCTATCAGGCAGCAATGATGCGAACAGTTCTCGTTGGTAAGGCCACTGATAAACATCGCGCTATGCACGCAGCGGCTACCGAAGCACTGATTGCTTGTGAAGAGGCGATTCGGCCCGGTAAACCTATGGGTGACGTATACACCGCGCATAAAAATGTATTTGATGCGCATGGGCTAAAGCATGCACGTATGCAGGCTTGTGGTTATGGTATGGGTGCAGTATTTAATCCGATCTGGGTAGACTTTCCGATGTTCTATGAAGACAACCCGCTCCTGATGAACGCTGGCAACGTCTACTTTTTACATATGATTTTAATGGACAGCGACAACGGCCATGCGATGTGTTGGGGGCACTCCGTGTTGGTGAATAACAATGGCGTTGAACGCCTGAGTCGTTCGCCCCTGGATCTTCTGGTGGTTGGTTGATCACGGGCGCACTATCATTTCTATAGTTGCCGTAGCGGTATTCCTCTGACATGATGGTGTTGGGGTCAGAGGCCAAAGACGAAGCATCCAATGAGTCAGAAAACTCAACATACTCCATTGCCACTGGTATGTGTCCGAGGGGATAATGCTGCCTGCGGAACAATGACCGGACAACTCAGCAGTGAGCGCATCCAACATTCACTTGCGACCTATAAAAAAACCTTCGAGCTCTGCGATATCAGTTGGCCTGATGCAATCAAAAAAGCTCGTGTGCATGAAAATGTGCTCAATAAATATACACCTCACCTACTTGACGAGTTGCATGGTATTGCAACGGGCAGTGGCGTACAAGACGACTCGCTACTCGCACTGAATTGCCGCACAGAGATTTTGCCACCCGACTTCCTACAGCATGCAATGGCCAGTGACGGGCACAATGTAGATGACAGTGTCGACACTCATGCCAACGAATGTACATCGCTCGCCATAGCTCGTGAAAAATCACCTGTCTGGCTTGCACAGAACTGGGACTGGGTAAGTCTGCAGCGTCAAGGTCTTATTGTCTTACATGCCGTACCAGACAATGCTCCCGCCTACATCACGGTTACCGAAGCCGGGATGCTTGCAAAAATTGGCATAAATGATCAAGGTTTTGGCGTGAGTCTAAACATCCTGCGTTCCCATACCGATGGTCAGTCCGAAGGTATGCCAGTGCATTTTCTATTGCGTGCATTATTGGAGTGCGGCACCGTGAGAGAGGCTTGCGAATTTGCGCAGCAATTGCCCTACGCAAGCTCAAGCAACATCATGATCGCAGATGAAAGTGGGGATATAGCGAGCCTTGAGATTTCGCCAGCCGGTTGCAAAGTACTTCCGTCAAACGGTGGGCAGCTATGCCATACCAACCATTTTCTAAATCAGGCTTTCGCTTCCGACGACGCGGGTATTGCAGGCAATACCTCAACAGTTAATCGCCTGGAGACAGCACAAAAACACCTTTCTGCGATCAGGAATTTTTCAGACATAAAAAAGTTACTGTGCGATACATCTAACGGGCTCGAATCTATTTGTCGCTTTGCAAATGACAGCCTGCCGGAAATTGCACAAATAGAGACCGTTGTGGCTGTGGCCATGAACCTGACAGAGAAAACGTTGTGGGTAAGTGCTGCACAACCGTCCATAACAGACTTTACCGAGCACAAGCTCAATTGAATAATTTTCCGGAGTAAACCATGCCAGTTATACCCGAGATCGAATCGTTCACCGATGACCTGATTGCAATAAGACGTGACTTTCACGAGCACCCTGAGCTTGGCATGGAGGAGGTCCGCACCTCTGGCATTGTCTCAGATCTGCTTAATCAATGGGGCATCGAAGTGCACACGGGTATTGGTAAAACCGGTGTGGTTGGTGTGCTCAATGGTAACGGCCCGGGTCGCACCATCGGACTGCGTGCAGACATGGACGCACTCCCTATAGAAGAAAAAACCAACCTGCCATTCGCTTCGAAGACTCCCGGTGTTATGCACGCCTGTGGTCACGATGCTCATACCACCATGTTATTGGGTGCAGCTCGATATCTCGCCGCATCAAAAAATTTCTCTGGCAAAGCGGTGTTTATTTTTCAACCCGCAGAGGAAGGGTTGGGTGGCGCCAGAGCCATGCTGGACGATGCATTGTTTGATAGATTTCCCTGCGATGAAATCTACGGCATGTATAACATTCCAAATGGACAACCCGGTACCGTGGGAGTAAAGCCCGGTCAGGCAATGGCCGGTGCTGATTTTTTTGATATACGCATCACTGCCTCCGGTTCTCATGCGGCGAGGCCACAAGAATCTGTTGATCCAATTATTATCGGTGCCAATCTGGTACAGCAACTTCAGACCATAGTCAGTCGCAACGTATCACCTACGGACCCGCTGGTGTTGTCAGTAACTCAAATCCATGCCGGTGCCGCATACAATGTAATACCGTCGGATTGCACCATCTCGGGCACGATGCGATTCTTTGACTCCGCTCTTGCGGACAAGGTACGTCAAAGAATCACAGATTTGTGCGCCGGTATGGCAATCGGCTTTGGTGCCAAAATTGAATTTGATAACCGCGAGATTTTTAGTGTTCTCGTTAATGATGAAACTTTGTCTCATGCGATGCTGGATGTTGCATCCGATGTTGTTGGCAAGCAAAACTCAAACATAACAGAAGAACTGCAGACCGGTTCGGAAGATTTTGCGGATATGCTCCATGTAATACCTGGCGCATATTGCACAGTGGGTCATGAAGGTTCGCTGCCACTGCATAATGATGGCTTTTTTCTGGATGAGAGCATACTTCCGGTGGGGGCCTCTATTTACGCCAGACTCATTGAACAACGGACAGCACCGGAACAAGTATTATAGAACATCAGTATTCACAACAAGCAGCCACTCTCGAGAACAGCTATGGACTTCACCCGTCTACCGTTTGATACCGACCGAATGCTCGAAGGGTTGAAACCCTGGATAGAATGCGAAAGCCCCACCTATGACGCAACAGCAGTAAATCGCATGATGGATCTTGCGAGTATTGACTTAGCGGAGCTAGGCGCATCACTCGAACGTATCCCGGGTCAACCCGGAATTGGTGACAGCGTACGGGCAACACTGCCACACCCGAATCAGGGTCAACCCGGTATCCTGATCGCGGGTCACATGGATACCGTTCATCCGATTGGTACCTTAGAGGCCTTGCCGTTTCATCGTAAAGGCAACAAGTGCTGGGGCCCTGGCATTCAAGACATGAAAGGCGGTAACTATCTATCACTCGAAGCGATAAGACAAATACAGCAATCGGGGTTTACTACACCACTGCCTCTCACTGTGCTCTTCACACCCGACGAAGAGATCGGAACTCCATCCGCTCGTGGCCTGATAGAAGCCACAGCTAAAGCGCACAAGTACGTGTTGGTGCCTGAGCCAGCAATGAATGATGGCGGTGTGGTCTGGGGACGCTACGCTATTGCACGATATCACCTGGAAACGCATGGTGTACCTGTTCATGCTGGTGTCGATCCGCGCCTGGGTAAATCAGCAGTGAAAGAAATGGCGCACAGACTAATCCAGATAGAAGACATGACCACAGATGATTGCACCTTTTCAGTCAGTGTAGTTAGTGGTGGCCAATGGGTTAACTGTGTGCCATCAAGCTGCAAGGCGCAAGCACTGTCGATGGCCCGGAATCAACAGGATCTCGACAAAGGTGTTGCGGCAATGATGGCCCTCAACGATGATGAATCGGACGTTAAATTTAGCGTTAGACGTGGTGTAACAAGACCGGTCTGGGAGCCGGATAACGGCACCAAGGCATTATACGAGCACGCGGTTAAGCTTGCTAAAGAGCTCGGCCAGGAGCTTCCTTCTCACATGGCAGGGGGGGATCAGATGCCAACTTCACCGGTGCTATGGGTATTCCTTCTCTGGATTCACTCGGTGTGCAGGGAGCGGGATTGCACACATTGAACGAACATATAGAAATAGACAGCCTCGCTACACGCGGCAAACTAATGGCCGGACTCCTCTCTACATTGAGTTAGGATTGCCGCCAAAAACAAAATCTCTGCCGGGTGCGGCTTCAAACAGCGCCTTGGTGTACTCATGCTGAGGGTTCTGGAACATCTCTTTTGCAGACCCGTACTCCACTACCCGTCCTTTGGACATCACTGCGACGGTATCGCATACTTGAGCGGCGACTCGCAGATCGTGCGTGATAAACAACATTGCCAGTTGCATGCGATCACGGATCTCTTCAAGCAACGTTAACACCTGTGCTTGTACAGATACATCCAGCGCAGACACTGCTTCATCTGCAACCAGCAGCTCGGGTCTCATAGCCAGCGCCCGTGCTATGCATACGCGCTGCCGTTGCCCGCCTGAAAACTGGTGCGGGTAACGATCGAGTCCGTCAGGATTGAGCTGTACCAGTTCCATTAATTCGCGTGCATGTTGTATCGCATCAGCTTTGCTCTCACCGTAGTTCATTGGCCCTTCGATAATTGACTGACCCACTGTGCGGCGAGGATTAAGAGAACGATACGGGTCCTGAAAAATGATTTGTACTTTGCGTCTCAGCTTTCTTAACTCTTTGCTGTTAAGTTGTGCGATGTTGTCACCAGACAAATAGATTTTTCCGTCTGTGCTTTCGATCAGCCAGGTTATACAACGCGCAACAGTTGATTTACCAGAGCCAGATTCACCGACGACACCAAGCGTCTCACCTTTGCGAATCTCTACCGAGATATCGACAGCTGCGTCGACCACATTGCGCCGTTTACCAAGAGAAAAACTAAAGTATTGTTTTTTAAGTTTCTCTGTGCGCAAAACAACAGGTGCATCATGCGCCAGCGGTTTTCGATCCGGGGGCTCATGACGCGGAACCGATGAAATTAGCATTTGGGTATACGGATGCTGCGGTGCTGACAGTACTTGCCGGGTAGTACCGAATTCAACCAGTTCACCCTGCTTTAACACTGCTACGCGGTCACCTAACTCAGCCACCACGCCAAAATCGTGTGTGATGAACAGTACACCGGTTTGCTTTTCGCTCTGTAATTCGCGAATCAAATGCAGAATCTGTGCTTGCGTGGTGACATCCAGAGCAGTCGTAGGTTCATCTGCAATTAGTAATACCGGCTCCAGAATCAGAGCCATGGCAATCATGATGCGCTGTCGCTGACCACCCGATAACTGATGTGGGTATGACGAGTACATGCGCTGCGGGTCTGGCAAATGCACTTGCTCAATCATGTCGAGCACTTTCTGGCGACGCTGATCTGACGATAGCTTTGTATGCTCCTGCAACACTTCGTCAATCTGATCGCCACAACGCATAACCGGGTTCAATGCGGTCATCGGTTCCTGAAATATCATCCCCATTCGAGTACACCGCAACTCACGTAGCCGGTCTTCTGTTACATCAACCAGATGCTCGCCCTCCAATTCGATCGAGCCAGCGCTCACGTTCAGTGCTTTGGCCAGCAAGCCCATTACCGAGAAGGCAATAACTGATTTACCCGATCCTGACTCTCCTACCAGACAAACCACTTCCCCTGGCGCGACGTCAAACGAGACGTCACGCACGGCGTGTTTACGATCGGCATTGCGGGGTAAATCTATAGTCAGGTTTTTTACCGACAACACATTGTGTTGATCAAGGGGCACCGCTAGATCTCCTTGGACATACGCGGATCAATGGCATCACGTAAACCGTCACCGAGCATATTGATTGCAAGCACTGTCAACGTCAGAAAAATACCCGGATAAAAAATACTGTGTGGGTAGATTTGAAAAAGGTCCCGGCCTTGCGCCATGATGTTCCCCCAGGTTGGTATCTCCGGTGGTACCCCCACCCCCAGAAAACTTAGAATCGCTTCAAGCAAAATAGCGGAACCACAGATGAAGGTACCCTGGACAATTAAAGGCGCGATAGTGTTCGGCAGCACATGACGGTACAATATTTTTGGTGTTGGCGTACCTACAGAAATGGCTGCCTCAACATAGGGTTCTTCTCTTATGGCGAGCACAATGGACCTCACCAGACGCACGACTCTGGGAATTTCCGGAATAACAATCGCCATGATGACAGTAAACAAGGTAGCACCGGATAAAGACACCAAAGCGATTGCCAGCAGAATGGCCGGTATAGCCATTAATCCATCCATCACACGCATAACCACCGCATCAACGAGACGGAAGTACCCTGCTATTAACCCGATAAACAGACCAATAGATACCGCAATTACAGCAACAAGCAGCCCGACCATCAATGAAACCCGTGCACCATAGATAACCCGGGCAAAGACATCGCGCCCTAACTTGTCGGTACCCATGTGGGCAACCTGTGTGTACCTGTTGCCTTGATCATCCTTATGGATGGTT
This sequence comes from uncultured Granulosicoccaceae bacterium, assembly GCA_937998875.1. Classification (GTDB taxonomy): domain Bacteria; phylum Pseudomonadota; class Gammaproteobacteria; order Granulosicoccales; family Granulosicoccaceae. The sequence continues at coordinate 29,912 of CALLBO010000026.1, read as the reverse complement.
TCAAAACCGGGCACCTTATTGCGATTCCGTGGTGAAATATCGGTAGGATCCAGCGGTGTCAGGAATGGAGCGGCGGGTACTAAAGAAACGATAAGCGCAATCAACAAGCCGCCAATGATCACACTCGGGTTACGCATCAGGCGCGACCAGACAGACGGTTGATGGCTATAGTCAACTGACTCCGCAGACTCTTCTGAAATGATGTTGTCGCTCATATCAGTATCGGATGCGCGGATCGAGTAGCGTATAGGCGACATCAATCAATAGATTAACTATAATGTACACCAGTGAAAACAGCAGTATCAGTGCCTGCACCGTGGGATAGTCCCTGCCCTGAATCGCATCAAGCGTCAGCAACCCCAACCCGGGTATAACAAAAACACTTTCTGTAACAACCACACCGCTGATTAGAATTGCAATTGCAATCCCGATGACAGTAACAATCGGTACCGCGGCATTTCGCAGCGCGTGCTTCAGCAGCACTTTACTTTGCGGCAGACCTTTGGCGCGTGCGGTTCTTATATAGTCTTCATTCAGCACTTCCAGCACGCTGGTGCGGGTCATGCGGGCAATCAATGCGATAAATATTACCGATAATGCGGTGGCTGGCAGGATTAATCGATAAGCCCAGCCAGCAACACCATCACCAATCCGCTGGTAACCCTGTACTGGAAACCACTCCAGTTTGACGGCCAGAAAATAAATCAGGACGTACCCGATTACGAATACCGGCACCGAAAAGCCGATGACAGAAAAAGCCATAATCAACCTGTCAACCCATGAGCCTTGCTTGAAAGCTGCAAGCGTACCGAGTGGTACCGCAATCAGGCAGGCAATTACAATGGTAAAAAGCGCAAGCGACAACGTTGGTTCAATACCATCTGCAACCATGCTCATCACTGGCCGCTTGTAATAGAATGATTCGCCGAAATCACCCTTAAGTAGATTTTTGGCATAGATGGCAAACTGCACCGGCAGCGGCTCTTCCAGGCCGAGCTTGACTCGCAATTCTGCTATATCTTCAGAGGTAGCCGCATCACCGGCAATATTGGCAGCAGGGTCACCTGGAGTCAGGCGTAACATCAAAAACACAATAACCATAACAACCAGTACTACAGGTATTGTGGCCAATATTCTTTTTAGTAAATAAGGCCACATAGCTAGTCGTTAGTATTGCCTTTGTTATCGATTGCCAAAATGTAGAATGCAGCCTGTGATAGGTAAACACGCTGGCTGCATCCACTATCGGATGCAGCCGGCAACAGATTTACTAGTCTTTCTTGTATCCCCAGAAAGCAGGTACTGGAGACACCGGTGCCCCGGAAATATTTTTTCCCATTGCGTGAGGCTGTAAATACTGACCCAGGTGAATGTGCGTTGGATACTCAGCAACACGCATTTGCAGCTTCTCAACGATGGCGAGTTGCTTGGCAGGATCAGGTTCGCGTGAGAACTCATCACGTAGAGACTGAATCTGCTCATCGCACGGCCAACCAAACAAAGCCTTGTCGCAACCAGCGTTTAAAAACGGCGTAGTAAGCGGGCTTGCATTATCAACGGAATTCCAGGCAGTGATAAAGGCATTCCAACCACCCTCGGCCACAGGTTCCTGCTTGTTTCGGCGTCCGACCAATGTTTGCCAATCCATTGCCTGCATATCTACTACCAAGCCGATATCTTCCATGATTGCTTTCGCTACAGGTGGAAGCGGCTCAAGAATAGTTAGGTCAGTTGGATGCATGAGCAATACCGGCGTACCGTCGTAGCCTGCCTCTTTGATCATCTCTTTCGCTTTCTCGATATTGCCGGAAAGCATGTCTTCAAAACCCTTTTCGGTGGCAATTGGAGTACCGCAAATAAACATCGCCTTACAGGTTTTGAAATATGCCTCATCTCCTACAGCTGCGAACAGAAACTCTTCCTGATCGAATGCATACATTAATGCCTGACGAATTTTGGGGTTGTCAAACGGAGGATGGAGAACATTAAACCGGAACGTGTACTGACTGCCGAACGGGTTCAGATCGATCAGTTTGATATTCTCGTCTTGCTCCATGAGTGGCAGTAAGTCGTGCGCAGGCTGCTCAATAACATCCAGCTCACCTTTTGATAACGCATTCATCTTGGTTTGTTGATCGCGGATGACTTTCCATACGACTTTGTCGACAAATACTTCCTTACCACCCGCCAGACCGTCGGCAGGTTCCGAACGCGGAACGTAGCCTTCGAACTTTGCAAATTCTGCTTTATCACCAGGCTTCCATTCATCTTCCAGGAATACAAATGGACCGCTTCCGATGTATTCAGTTATTTGATCACCTGGTGGGGTGGCGGCGATTCTTGCCGGCATGATGAACGGCACATTAGAAGAGGGTTTACCGAGCGCCTGGATAACCATGCCGGTTGGCTCGTTCATTTTAAACTGGAATGAATTGTCGCCGGTAGCTGTCATTTCAGCCACGAAGGTCAACATCTTTTGACCCATTGCATCTTTCTGCCCCCAGCGCTGCAGTGATGCAATGACATCTTCACTGGTAACAGGTGCATCGTCGTGAAACTTCAAGCCTTCCCGCAAAGTGAAATCATAGGTTAAGCCGTCATCTGCGATCTTGAAAGTATCGACCATTTGCGGCAATACTTCGCCTTTGGTATTCATTGCAAACAGAGTGTCATACACCATGTAACCGTAGTTACGAGACATGTATGCTGTGGTCCAGATTGGATCAACAATTTTCAAATCCGAATGCATGTTGACTGTTAAAACGCTGTCTTCGGCCTGTGCCATCGGCGCTTGCATCATCGCAGTTGCCGCAATGGCCAACACAGATGCTCTCAGCAAACCTTTAGCTCGCTTTATTCTGGTAATTCCAGAGAATCCCATATTTTTTCCTCCAGTTAAGTAATGCAGTAAACGGTAAAGCAGGGCTTGTCCCGCATACTTCTGAGCGCCACCGGAACGATAGAGCCCTCTCTCCGACTATAACTTAGTTTTAACCCTTCAGAGAAACCTTTTCGCGCCATTTTCTGTTTGAGAGCGGCCTGTCGGCTGACTGCACAACGTTCAGATGAGTCTGAGCTGATCTTCTGCAGAAATCTGCAATCTTGTTCAACTGAAATCTACTCTGCGTTGCGCACAGCGACGAATTTCCTGTTTTATAGTTGTTTGTAAATACTTCATTCCGACTTAGCCGACGTCGCACAAAGGAATTCCATTTTCTGAGCAGTGCGATAACAACGGGCTTATCTTCCAGGCTATGGCATCTTCATTTCCTAACCTCGTAAGCCTCGAGACAATTTCTTTAGCACCCAGTGTGTCAGCATAGTGCATCAAACCACCACGCCATCGGGGAAACCCGTAGCCAAAGACAGTAACGAGATCAATATCAGCAGCGCTTTGCGCTATCCCCTCGTGGAGAATATCTGAAGCTTCGTTTATCATAGCCAGCGTCAAGCGCTCACGGATCTCATCTGCTGAGTACTCGACTCGTTCTATACCGGCGAAGTGCGCCTCTTCAATACCAAGATCCGCAACGACAGGATCTTCCACTCTGCCGTTACCACCCGGGTAACGATACCACCCTGCGCCTGTTTTCCGACCTAATTTGCCTAACTCAACCATACGGTCAGCGATTGGTATATAGCGACGTGCCGGGTCACGTGTTGCATCCTGTCTGCGTCGATTTGCATGAGCTATGTCGAGTCCCGACAGGTCTTGCGCAGCGTATGGGCCCATGGCGTAGCCGAATTCAACCATTGCTTCATCGATCTCCCACGGGGTTGAGCCATCTATTAATAAAGTATCTGCTGCTTCGCGATAACGGGCAAGTATCCGGTTACCGACAAACCCGTCGCAGACACCGACTACGACCGGCACCTTGCGAAGCCGTTTTGCCAATGCAAAAGCCGTTGTAATCGCAATATCCGATGTTTTATTTCCGCGTACTATTTCCAGCAGTTTCATGATGTGAGCAGGAGCAAAAAAATGAAGTCCTATAACTCTTGCAGGATCTGATAAAGAATCAGCTATCTCGTTTATATCAAGATAGGACGTGTTGCTTGCGATAATCGCTCCGGCAGGAAGCGATTGCTCCAATGCTGCAAATACCTGGCACTTTACCGCCATGCTTTCAAACGCGGCTTCAATGGCAAGTGTTGCATCAGAAACATCTGCGTAGTTTGTGCTCGCTGAAAAAAGCGCACGGCGCTCGTTAGCTTTGTTCTCATCAATTAGCCCACGCTTAAGGCTTGCCTCTACTACCTTCTCTACATTCTCACGGGCACGTTTAACGCCTTCACTATCGGTTTCTAAAACGGTGACTCGAAAGCCCGCGTTCAGTACCGCATAGGCAATACCCGAACCCATTGTGCCGCCACCCACTACCGCTATATGTTCTGGTACCACTGGCTCTGCGATGATGTTGGAGGGTGTTTTGGCAGCGCGCTCAGCAAAAAAGATATGTCGCAGGGCCTTAGCCTGATCTGAACTTCGTAACTCCAGGAATGCCTGACGCTCTAATGCCAGCCCCTCCCGAAACGGTAAACTCAAACCCGCCTCCATAACTTCTATGGCCCGAAGTGGTGCAATCTGGCCAGCTTGTTTCGTGTTTACGGTCTTGCGTGCAGTGTTTAGAACTTCCAGATCGATAGCGGGTTCCGGCAGCTCGGATACCGGCACAATAGTAACGAGCGCTTCGCTATTGACCATAAAGGCCGCCTCGACAGGCTCGCTTTTCACAGCTTGTACTAACCCCATCTTTAAAGCTGTCTGCGCATTCAGTGGTTTTCCACCAGTGACTGCATTCAGCGCATTGGAAAGACCAATCAGGCGCGGTAGTCGTTGCGTGCCACCCGCACCAGGGATAACACCAAGAGTGACTTCAGGAAATCCAATACGGGCCTTTGGGGCCATAATCCGCATAGGACACGCCAGCGCTATTTCCGCACCGCCACCAAGCGCCACACCTTCAATAGCCGCTATCCATGGGACGTAACTATCCTCGATAGCATTAAGTACATCCGGCAGATGTGGTTCGACCGGTGCACTGTCAAACTCTTTGGCATCCGCACCGGCGGCAAACATACCACCTTTACCACTAACTATGACGCGTTCAAGGTTTTCACGTTCGGCCCAATCCACTGCCTGTTGTAAACCACTACGCACCGATAGACCAATGGCGTTTACAGGCGCATTGTCGATCTCTACATAGCCAACACTGCCTTCACGACGTGTGGTTACGCTCATAACAAAGCTCTGATTGTTGTTACTGTCATTTTGATATCGTGTTACTGTCCAAAAGAATTCCGAGCGAACGAATTAATTCGCACAGTTCGATCAATGATATATCTATCTTTTTGTCACTGGTATCCAGATGGTATTCTGCCTGACAGTAGCTGGACTCTCTAGCCACTAGTATTTTGCGTAATTGTTCCATGGCTTGGGGGTTTCCGGCCATCGGGCGCAGATCACCTTGTGCGCGCACCCGCTCCATGTGTTTGGATGGCTTCGCTTTTAGCCAAACGGTATGAAAATTTCTAAGCACCTGTGAAAAAGTTCCTGCTTCCTCAACAACACCACCGGCAACAGCCAATACGAGGTAGTCACGCGCAGCTACAACAATTCGCGGTATGTCTGTCTTCAGTTTTTGCACAGATCAGCGGTAAAGAACAATTTTTAGTTGTGTCAGGCATCGCTTTCTACCAGCCGCGTTAATCAAGACAACTTATCAGGAGTTAAAACGCTTTTGCAAAAACGTTTTAACTCGTCAGTGTCTGGATGATGATCTGCAACCGCGGCAATCCGCACCCAGGTAGCTTGCTGAAAAAGCTCCCGTGTAAGATTACAAAAATTATGCGCCTGTGAAGTGGGGTCTTTTGCAGACCTTAACTGCTGCACTACACCTAACCAGCGGTCGGTACCCTCTTTAATTATTGAATCACCATCTGCCAGCTCATTCATCAGGTCAGCGAAATCTTCCGCGCCAGTGCCGGATTGCAAGCCTCTGGTCACGATAGTGCGCTCATGAATACCATTCGCACCTTCATAGATTGCTGTAATTCTAGCATCGCGCCAAATCTGGTCCACGCCGTACTCGGTAAGGTATCCATATCCTCCCATAATCTGAATACCGAGATCAGCGGCTCGAATACCTGCTTCTGAGCCAGTCACTTTACACAGTGAGGTCAGTATCTCGACAAGAGCTGGCCTTTGACCTTTCATTGATTCTTTAAGAGCGATATGGCACATGGCTCGCGCGCCTATTGCCAGTATCTTCTGTTCATCCAGCATGCGCTGCACATCTGCATGATCACTCAAGCGTGCAGTTTGACCGTCAGGGCCTCGGCCCTGCTTGCGATCGCACGCATAGTGATAAGATTGATAAGCGGCATTAGATGCATGGGCGACACCCTGAAGCGCTACATCTATACGTGCATGATTCATTAACTTGAACATAGCCAGCAGCCCTGCCCCCTCTTCACCTACTAACTCTGCCCCGGCATCACTAAACAGCATTTGGCAGGTAGGAGATGCATGCAAGCCGAGCTTACTTTCAATTCGCGTGATAGTGACTTCCGGTTGAGCCGGACAAAGAAAAAGTGACAGCCCTTTTATACCCGGCCCGCCTGAGCGAGCCAGCACGAGGTGCAGGATATCTTTTGATAAATTCTGATCTCCGCCTGATATAAATATTTTCTCACCGTTAATAACCCAACTTTCACCTGCCTGCTCTGCCCGACACTTGATCGCAGAGAGATCAGAACCTGCTGCAGGTTCGGTTAAACACATGGTCGATAAACATTCACCGGAAGCGAGTTTCGGAATCCAGCGGGCTTGTTGTTCTGCCGTGCCAAACAGACGCAGGGTTGTGATTGCCCCGGGTACCAGATTGCAGACCATTTGCATGGCGTGATTAGCACCGGAAAAGATTTCCGATACACCGGCAGCAATAAGCCTGGAAACGCCAGCGCCACCAAACTCTTCCGGTGCACTTAACCCTTGCCAGCCATCTTCTATCAGCTGCTTGTAGGCTTCTTTAAAGCCTTTGGGCATTTGCACCCTGCCATCAATCAGCTGCGCGCCTTCCCGATCACCCGTGGCGTTAAGTGGTGCCAGAGCATTCTCGGCAAAAGCGCTAAAGTGACCCAATATGTCTGTAGCTGTTGTCTCATCCCACTCTTCATCGGCTTGTGCAACCAAGCGCAGGGAAAACAGAATATCCTCAAGTGGTGCTTTGAATGGGGTCATAGTGTCCGTATCTTGCCGGGCTGGTTACGCTTAAAAATCGATTGCACCCAACGCTCAATCGTTTGGATTCAACAATCGAAGTGCGTTTTCTTTAAGAATTAATGGTCTTACTTCATCTTTGAACGGTGCGTTCTCAAAGTCTGCAAGCCAGCGGTCAGGGGTAATCGCCGGCCAGTCTGATCCAAACAGCATCTTCTTTTTTAGAATAGAGTTTGCGTAGCGTATAAAGGTTTCCGGAAAATACTTAGGCGACCAGCCAGACATATCGTAGTACACGTTCGGCTTATGCTGCGCTACCGCCAGTCCTTCTTCAGTCCACGGAAATGACGGGTGCGCCAGGATAATTGGCATGTCAGGGAAATCAACAGCGACATCATCCAGATGCATCGGGTTGGAATACTTGAGTCGCATACCCATGCCACCGCGCATACCGGAACCAACGCCGGTTTGCCCGGTGTGAAAAAGGGTGATTACCCCTTCTTCAGCGCAGGCTTCAAGCACCGTGTAACAGGCTTCCCTGTCGTTCGGAAAAAAGCCTTGCATGGTTGGATGGAACTTAAAGCCCTTAACGCCAAAGTCTCTTACCAGCCTTTTGACTTCGCGAGCCCCCGCTTTGCCTTTGTGTGGGTCAATAGACGCAAACGGTATTAAGATGTCATCGTTTTCTGCGCAAAGGCTTGCTACTTCTTCGTTTGAATAACGTTTAAACCCGGTTTCCCGTTCGGCATCTACCGGGAATATCACGGCCGCTATATTGCGTTCACGGTAATAAGCTGCCGTGTCCTGCACTGTTGGCAACATTCCTTCAGCGCCAGCGGGGTTTTTAAAATAAGCCGCCATACCGGTCTGAAATTCGTTGTAGCCGTCGTCGCGACACTCATTGCACGGCTCTTCCGCATGGGTGTGGAAATCGATTGCTTTGACTTTCGCGAAATCTACCATTCCGGTGCTGTTCCTTAAGTTTCAATCTGGATTTTGTCAGACACAGTAATCGTTATACTATATAACAAATAATTTCAGCGCCATCGTTAAAGTACCTGCCTGGAACCTCCGGATTCCGCCATACCCAGTACCGTCATTGAGAGACACGCCATGTCAGATAGTAGTCAGCCTTATAAGATGATTCTAGTGGAGACAGATGCCGACATAGTCACCGTCACGATTAACCGGCCGGAAAAACGCAACGCAATGAACGATGCGCTGATCGATGAGCTGGATCGGTTTTTTTCAAAACCTCCTAAAGAAGCCAAGGCCGTTATCCTCACTGGCAGCGGCGGGCATTTCTGTGCCGGGCTCGACCTTGAAGAGCATGAACAAAGAGAGCCTGTGGAAGGTGTCTACCACTCACGTAACTGGCACCGGGTATCCGAGGTAATTGAGTTCGGTGGTTTACCAGTCATTTCTGCACTTACCGGTGCGGTAATCGGTGGCGGCCTTGAAATTGCCGCTTCTACCCACGTTCGAATAGCCGAGCCTTCAGTGCGTTTCCAGTTGCCAGAGGGTCGTCGCGGTATATTTGTCGGCGGTGGCGCGACAGTGCGAATGGGTCGTATTCTCGGTGCAGACCGGATGCGGGAAATGATGCTCACCGGTCGAAGCTACGGGTCCGAAGACGGAGTTGATCTCGGCCTTGCACACTACGCAGTAGGTGAGGATGAAGCTTTACCGTTAGCACACAAACTTGCCAGAAAAATCGCTGACAACGCGCCATTCTCCAACTACTTAATGATTCAGGCCCTGCCACGTATCAATGACATGTCTCGCAGTGACGGACTATTTACTGAGAGTCTTGCCGCTTCTATGTCGCAAACCACTGACGGCGCAAAAGAAGGCTTGCGTGCTTTTTTAGAAAAGCGTCCACCTAAGTTCAACTGACCTTAAGTTTTTGAAACTCGATTTAAACGAGTGACAAACAGAGTTGCAGCTTTATGCTGCCTGCAGTTGGAAACTGCAAAGGATAGACACTAATGCAGTATCATCTACATGGTTTTCGCGCAGGTGACCCATCTGTCATTGAGCGCGCACCGGCATCAAATGAAACGTCAGACTGTGTCGATGTGCTTATCATCGGCTGTGGGCCCGCAGGGTTAACGCTCGCGGCCCAGCTCAGTGAGTTTCCGGATATTCGCACGCGTATTGTAGAGCGTAAACCCGGCCGGCTTGAGATGGGCCAGGCCGATGGCATTGCCTGCCGGTCTGTTGAGATGTTTGAAGCTTTTGGTTTCGCAGAGAAGGTACTCAAGGAAGCATACTATGTAAACGAAGTAGCGTTCTGGCGACCATCGATCAACAGTACAGGGTCAGTCAGTGCTGATTTAGACGACTCCCGCCTGCAACGTGCTGATGTTATTCAAGATGTAGAGGATGGCTTGTCCGAAATGCCGCACGTTATACTCAGTCAGGCGAGAGTCCATGACTTTTACCTTGAGAAAATGGTCAACAGTTCACACCGGTTAGTCCCTGACTACAATCGTGAACTCGTAAAGCTATCCCGTACAGAAACAGGTGACTACCCGCTAATTGCAACGCTTAACTGTGTTGATGAATCTAATAAAAAAGAAACCATTAACGCAAAGTATGTAGTGGGTTGCGATAGTGCGCGTAGTATCGTCAGGCAGGCTATCGGGCAGCAACTAAAAGGTGAGTCTGCAAGGCAGCTATGGGGTGTTATGGACATTCTTGCGGTAACCGATTTCCCCGATATTCGAAAGAAGGCCGCTATCCAGTCTGCTGAACATGGAAGCCTGTTAATCATCCCTCGTGAAGGCGGATACCTCGTTCGTATGTATATCGAACTACGTGAGCTTCAAGGCGATGAAAGAGCCAGCGATATTGACGTAACCCCAACGTTTTTAGCCGACAAAGCTCGCGATATCCTTTCACCCTACACGTTAGACGTCAGGCAACTCGTCTGGTGGTCTGCCTATGAAATAGGTCAGCGCGTATGCGATGTATTTGATAACGTGCCCAATGAAAAGCGGGATAATCAACTACCCGATACTTTTATTGCCGGTGATGCATGTCATACCCACAGCCCCAAGGCCGGTCAGGGCATGAATGTTGGTATGGCTGACGCCTTTAACCTGGGCTGGAAACTCGCGGCGGTTATTAGGGGCCAGGCCAACCCTGCCTTACTGCACAGCTACTCGCAGGAAAGGCAAGCCAAAGCGCTTGAACTGATCAACTTTGACAAAGACATGGCCAGGTTGTTTAGCGACAAGCCCACAGATGAAGACACCGCCCTTCTCTTTCAGCAATATTTCAGAAAACATGCTCGATACACAGCGGGTGTAGAAACACGATACAGTGCGTCTGATATCACACAGCCTGCTAAACACCAGCAGCTGGCTACTGGCTTACAGGTGGGTATGCGGTTTCATTCTGAAATGGTGATACGCTTGAGTGACGCCAGGCCCCTACAGCTCGGACACACTATAAAAGCGGACGGACGCTGGCGGCTGATTGTTTTTGCCGCTGCAGGTGACAATGGGCAAGCCGATAAACCAATCGCAAATCTATGCGGTTTTCTAGCAACCAATAGCAATAGCCCCATAGTGAAATACACCTCAAGCGACGCAGACATTGATAGCGTTTTCGATGTTCGTGCAGTATTTCAAGCCGGTCACCGTGTGTTAGCTATTGAGGCAATGCCTTCTCTGCTGGTTCCTCCAAAAGGGGCATTGGGCCTGATCGATTACGAGAAGATTTTCTGCGCCAAACAATCAGCAGATATCTACGACACTCGTGGAATCGATAGAAACAGTGGTGCGCTAATTATTGTAAGGCCGGATCAATACATAGCCGCCGTGCTGCCTGTCGGTGATTACGACGGGTTGGCTGATTTCTTCAAAGCGATCATGATTGCCTAACCAATTTTTTACGCCAATTGTTTACGACAATGGTTTACGACAAGCGGGAATACCGGAGACAAATAGGAGGTCAGCCATGGGCCGGCACTTTGCGGTAGTAGGAAAGATTCTGCAAGACACCGGCGTTCTTGTTGGTATCAAGCCCCACCGCCGACAGTTAAAGAAGCCTCATCGGAATCATCATAAAGTCGCTCAAGCAGGCGTTTCCTGCAGGTTAAAATGGCAGCGATATTCAAACTGCCCTTCGCGGTAATTTCAGCATCTTTGATCGATGGTATCTGTGCCATTAACAAGATCCTTGAAACTCTGGTAGACGAGCCACCCGCCGGGTTGGTAACCCCTTTCAATCGTTCTAGTACCTGTTCTATGTAATCTTTATCAGTGACGATTTCACCGTCGTTTGCCGGTGCAATGGCCGGCGAAGGAAATATCAGCAAACCAATGTCGTTGCGATCGGCACCGGTAACAACAACATCCTGAACCAGCTCTTCCAGAACGGCCAAAGTCCGCAGCCTGATATCTGCCGCCTGCACTTTCGTGCCGGTAAGCAGCTTGAAATCTTCTGTAATACGCCCGTCAAACCGGACTCCGGCAGCAGGATCACTTTTATCTACAAACTTTACTGCATCGTTGGTGATTAGATACCCTTCATCATCAAATGACTTTGCGTCAACGTCCGGTGCATCGAAGTAAGATGTGATGACGTTTGGACCTTTTACCCGTATCTCGTACCGATCTTCACTATACGGAATCAACTTGGTTTGAATTGCGGGGGCCGGTACTCCTATCATTCCTGAGGTCGCCCCACCCTGATGGTGTATTAAACAGGCGGGGGCGGTTTCTGTAAGGCCCCAGCTTGAGGTCATCATCGGAATTTTGCCAGTAACCTCTGTTGCCATTTTCTCAAGCGCGGACCAAATATCTGCGGGTAAAGACGCGCCGGCGTAAAAAATTAAGTCGAGATCTGCAAAAAATCGGTTTTTGAGCTTCTTGTCTTTAGCAAGAGCATCCACTAACAGTGTATAGGCAACCGGCACATTGAAGCTAAGTGTACCTACATGCATTCTCAGATTTTCAAGGGTACGGTCAAACAGCCCCTTCACGGGCTTTCCATCATCCAGAATCAATGTTCCACCATTAGACAACACAAGATTAAAACTCGAGTTGCCTGCAAATACATGACTCCATGGCAGCCAGTCGACTACGACAGGTGGCCGTGCCGCAAACATCGGTAAGCAACTCAGATATTGCGCCTGATTGACGGTTAGCATCTCCTGTGATTGCGGGACGCCTTTGGGGTTGCCGGTAGAGCCTGAGGTAAATAGTATTTTTGCCAACGCATCCGGCCCGATACGGGAATGCGCATCGTCCAGTTCCCGGCCAGGTTTACCCTGTAACAAATCTTCGAAACTCAGTGCTCCGTCGGGCACATTAGAACTCACTAATCTGGTCACAGACGCTAACGATTCTCTGTTTAAACCGTTGGCAAATTTTTGTCCGTCTGATGCATACACTAAAGCCGGCTTAACCTTGTTAATACAATAGTCCAGTCGGTTGGCGGCCTCCGGGATCAGAGAGTACTGCTCTGCCAACGGTACCAGTGGCATTCCGATATACTGAGTTGCCAACATCAGTATGCCGTGGTCAATTCCGGGTCCCGAAAGCACAACAGCGGGCGTATCCGGTCCCATCCCTTGAGCCAGAAGCGATGCTGCCAGCGCTTGCACCTGTTGCAGCGTCTCGCTATAGCTAATCTCTCGCCAGCCAACACCAGAACGTTCCATCAAAAAGACTCGCTGAGGTACTTCCAGCGCCCAGCGATGCAACCATTCACCGGTGTTTCTGGCAACCGGACCCAATGGAATTTCTGACTGCAGTAGTAACGTACCGTCGTCTTGCGTTGCGGATTCAACCCGATGCTTCACGTAGTTGTTTTTAGCCATGAGATATTTCCGCAGACGATTCTATTTTTTCCAGAAGCGCAGAGAGAGTGTTGAGTTCGGCGTCACTAAGGTTGTTTAGCAGGGTTTCTTCATTTTCAAACGCAAGTGCTTCAGCCTTTTTACAGGTACTTTTACCGGCCGTTGTAGCGATCAAGGCTAGTGCTCTACGATCTGTTGGTTCTGGTTTTCGCTTTATCCACCCTTTTGCTTCCAGATCATCAACAATAGCCACCATGTTGGACGTTTTAATATCCAGTGCAGATGCAAGTGCCGACTGGCGAAGCCCCGGGTTATGAACAATTAACAACAGCGCAGAAAAAGTAGTAATTCGAAGCCCGAGTGGCTCCAGCCGCACAAGCATGCCTGATCGCAAGGTATTGTATGCACGTTTAAGCCGATAACCCAGGAAGCGCCGTAGTCCAGCGTCTGCGGCTGCAGGGTGCTCGTAACTGTCTAATCGTTGTTGCTGTGCAAACGGATCAGCTTTTTTCGTTGGTGGCATGCGGTATCTTATTTCGGCGCTAACCGAACTGCCCCGTCTATACGAATGTTTGTGCCATTCAGGTAAGGGTTTTCAACTATCTGGGCCACCAATAGCCCATATTCATGTGGTTCACCAAGGCGCTGTGGGAACGGTACTTCCGCGGCTATTTTTGCAGTTACCTCTTCAGGCAGACCTTCCATCATAGGAGTGTTAAACAACCCGGGTGCGATTGCCATCACCCGGATTCCGGCTCTTGCAAACTCTCTGGCAACCGGAAGTGTCATTGCAGCTATACCACCTTTGGATGCAGAGTAAGCTGACTGACCAATCTGGCCATCCTGCCACGCGACAGAGGCAGTGTTAATAATGACACCGCGCTCACCATTATCATGTGGATCCAGAGATGTCATCAGGTTTGCGGCATGGCTCATCACATTGTATGTGCCGATCAAATTTATACGTATCGTCTTTTCAAACACATCTATCGATAGTTTACCTTCACGACCGACGACACGAGCGGCCAGACCTATCCCTGCACAATTGACAACAACCCTGGGTGCGTCACCGAGTGACACGGTCGCGTTCTTCAATGCCTCACTAACGGCGCTCTCGTCCGACACATCGGCAACCACGGCAACACCACCGATTTCATCAGCAACTGCCGCTGCATGCTCCCGATTCAGATCGAGCACAGCTACCTTCGCCCCACAACTGGCCAGGTGCCGCGCTGTTGCTGCCCCCAGACCACTTCCGCCACCGGTGACGACCGCTGTTACACCGTCAATAACCATGTCTGCTCCTCTGTTCTACGTTAGTTAATTGCTATACTATATAACTATAAAGCGTCGGACATAACCAAGCAAATGCATCAGTACACTTCCATTGGCTACACCACCTGCGCGACAACTTCTCTTGCATTTGGTTCCCGGTAAACAATCAAGCAATAGAGTCGCAATCTGCTGCGCTCTAATAAAGCGACGTTCAATTTAGTTCGAGTCTTTCAAGCCCCAAAAATACAAATGGACCGCGCCCAAAGCGCTGTTCTCACATCATGCCGACAAGCTTTACAGAATTTCGATTAATTTGGGAGCGAAGGCACTGCCTAACAAATTACCACCTGTTGTAAACCTATGAGGAAACTCTTCAGCAGCCTCTGATACCCAGCGCAACTCATCGTTGAAATCTTAATCGAGGATGATTGCAGCCCCTGGAAAGTAGCCTGCTGTAATGAACTTGAAGGCAACAATAGCATCTGGTTGCAGGTTGAATTTCACACTGCCCCACATAAAACCGGTGCGATCAAAACCACACATCACTTCGTCCGCCATCAGAGGTCTATCGTACTGTCTTAAGATAGGACGTATAGCTTCAAAATAGCCAGCAGACGAGGGTATTACAACACCAGCGTCCTGCACACGTTCTGCAAGTATACCGGCTATCGTATCCGGTCCCTCATTAACGATAAGAGCTTCAAGATTGTGTGCTACTCGTCGGGTAAATTCAGACTCGGTTCCACCTTCCAAAACGAAACGTCAATAGTGCGAACAGTCTGTGTGCAGAAACCCTGGTATTGGAATTGGGTGACTAAAAAATATTCCTGAAACCTGATTCCGGAAGATTTAGATCAAAGATCTGCATAGCCTTGATTATATCGATCGCTGTTTAGTGTGAATACATCATACGCTTATCAATTGGGGTAGCAAATCCGATGTAGTCCAAAACCGCGGAATTCAAATCACAGGAGCGACTGCGTAATGAATGAACACCGTAAGACGTTTATTGAGATAACTCTACAATTCACGAAGCCAATCTACAGCAATGTGATTTTGTTTAAAACCAGACTAATTGCTGCCTTGGGGTGTATGCTGCCCTTGCCCGGTCAGCGGGAAATTGATTTACTACAACGTGAGCAACGCCAACAGGCGCAAGAAGCGAGATCAGGAAATGTACCAGGTGAATGCTCAAGAAACGAACTGGATGACAACACACGGTCAGAAAAAGTAACAAACGAGAAAAAAGCCGAAACTATTCCTAATTGATCCAGCTTTATCTCCGCTGCAATGGATACTCGATGAATTGCCTTCTCATCCAAAAGTATCTGTCCTTAAATCTCCGGTCAACACCAGTTGACAAAACCTATCTCAATTGGCAAGTGCTGTAGCAAGACACGGTAAGTTCGATGACACGTTGTAACAGCGTTTATACGAACCGGGCTTTGAGAGTCTGAGGCTACCATGCAAATAAAGAAAATAGTTATTTCCTATGAGCACAGTGTCAATCACCCCTGGTTGGCGCCCGTATGTAGCGAGCGTAAAGAGTGTTTACCAGTCAATGCCGGAGATAAAAGAAGGCTGAAGAAATACCGTGACAAAATAAGAACAAATGAATGGACGCTAAATTCAAATCTCAAAATCCAACACCTTGCCCGTAAATTAGGTGTACCGGTGAGGGAGTTATCGTCACTAATTAACAGAGTGAGTGGTTCCAATTTTAACGACTTTATTAATGAAATCAGGATTGAACAGGCTAAACACTTGTTCATGAGCAGCGACATGAAAATAGTCGATGTTCTAAACACCGTGGGATTCAATAGCCAGTCTGTGTTCTACAAGCACTTCATCAGGATTGAAGGCATAACACCGGCCAGGTACTGTCGGGAGAATCAACCGCTGAGATCAAAGGACTAGTCTTTCCACTGTAGCGCCAAAAATAAATATAAACCAATCTTGCGTAACCGTACAAGTGTCATGACCTTCTACGCGGATGGTAAAATATCAACATGGAAAGATAGAGATTGACACGACGTTTATGATAGAACATCTGCCCTCTCCCACCTCAATATCATGCAC
Organism: uncultured Granulosicoccaceae bacterium; assembly: GCA_937998875.1. Classification (GTDB taxonomy): domain Bacteria; phylum Pseudomonadota; class Gammaproteobacteria; order Granulosicoccales; family Granulosicoccaceae. The sequence goes on along the minus strand of CALLBO010000026.1, from coordinate 13,524 downwards.
CCAGCGACAACGGATAGACACTCAGCCGTCAAGAGGTCTTGCTAACGGTGATACTTCCGGATAATGTAAAGTCCAACGCCGAAAAACACAAGCTGACCGACCATCCAGCAATGAAATATCCTTATACACTCGCGACGACAGAAGGATAGTTCTTTCTCCCTGGTATGTCTAGGTGAAGTGTTGGCAGGAAGCTACAAAATCTATTCATTTAAAAACAGCAAGGCTGAAATTACTTCACGGTCCACACAAGACAATTTTGCTACCGATTGTCTGTGTAGCAAATGAGGGTTCCACGAAAACCAGAGAGTATATGTTTATTGTTAGCTTTCCGATCGACGATTGTATGGAGTGGTCAAGAACCTCAAATGCTGAACTGGACCGTATCACCTAATAGAGTTCTGTAAGGTTAGAAGCCCGATTTTGGATCACCGGGCGGCCCTGTAGCTGCCGGAGAAGTGTCTCCACAGAACGTGGAGACAAATGTTCAGTTACAGGTTCCTGCCTCTGTACAAGTCCAGGGTCTGCCGGGCAGACTTTCCATTATCACGGATATCGGTGTGTAATACATCGTTGAGCTCTCTGTCGTTGAACCACCGGTAACTATACCTGCAGCGGCAATATTGCCGTTAGCCAAACGTGTATATACCGGACCTCCACTATCACCTGGTTTTCCAGAAGTATTGTACTGTGTGTTCGTGGCAGAGGTCAGACCACAAACAAGTCTGTTTTCACTTCGCAAACACATATCTTCTTTCTGTACCACAAAACCACAACTTTCTTTTCCGGTAGTGGTACCAGAGAAGCAAACTGACTCACCCAACTGGCTTAGATTTTGTGGCCAGTAGTACTGCACCATTCTATATAGATAGTCTTCAACATAGATATGAGGTAACCCCGTGGTACCAGCCCAGTTCGTGTCGGCATACGCCCAATCTCCACGTGCTGAGTCATAGCTGTTATTGCTACCGAATGACGAGGCGAAAGTCCGTGCGTAGGAAATATCACCATTGTATAGATCTTCACCCGTCTCTGTGCAATGGGCAGCGGTAATAAAGTTATCTCTATTTCCTTCGTGTATTGACCACATAAAACCAGATGTACATATCCCGCCTGATTGATTGGTTATTGTAGCGCCACCTCGCCGGCCAGATAGATTATGGTCATACGGACGGATCCTGTTTTCAATCAACGTATCTGGGCTATACTTGTATACCACCTCATCGCCGAGTAGTGCTTGAATATCACCATCGAACATTGAGGTTGATTCACCGATATTCACAACGACTCTGTTTATACTCAGGTCAACGCTTATAGACGCTATTATTAAGCCGTTATCCTGAAGATAGGACCATTGATTGACAATGCGCCGCTTCGCGGCTTTTAGCTCCTGTTCGCTATACAAAATAGTACCGTCCCACAAATTCTGATTATCAGAACCATTACCTGTACTTGCTCTTCCTGATAAACTTTGAATACTGGTGACAGCACCGGTAGCATCCGAGGAGGTAACTTGTGTGCCGATTGCCGTGTTGTTCAAGCGCGAAACTTGCGAAGACTCAGTAGAAGTCGTAACCGAATTACCAGTCAAAGTATTCTGATCGCCAGGCTCGTAATCTGAGACTGCAGATTCAGAGCCACATGCATTTAGTAATCCCATTGAAACCATCAAAACCAGCGTTTGTACTTTACTCATGTCATTCTCCAATCTATTAGAATTGCCTGAAACTCTTCGATAAAGATCCCGTCATGTCGGGATGTGTAGAAGTTACCGAACAGTGCACGCCTCGTGGGGAATGGGCTTGATTTTGTCAACCTGCGTTGCCACGGGTTGGTGCGGAACAGGGGAAGCTGCCTGATTAGAACGATGTCAAACGGTTAAGAAATGAATCGTGTGAGCTGAGGAGGAAGTTTCAAACTACTATGCCATCTCATTACGACTGTCCTTGACAGATCGGCGGGGCAACTAAGAGCGGTGACTGAGACTTCAATTCGTACTATCGATACGTTTTAAAAAATTCGCTAACATTCAGCTGTTTATTTCTACTTATAATTTTTAGGGTTTCGTTTTCTTGCACTAGCGAAAGGTTCTTGAAAAAGGACATTCCAAGTAAAATTACATCGCCTTCTAATCCGGTAGCAACCGATGCCTGCACATCAAACATTTCAATTCCGCCGACTTTTATTTGATTGGCTGTTGATTTGTAAGACATCGATTTTCCGTTTGCGGTGTTTGAATAGTAAATCTCTTCAAAAGGCATTCCGAGATATCTGGCAATCCCGGGTGGGACGGCGACATACGTAGCCCCTGTATCAACTAAAATTTTTACCTTTTTTCTGTTTATCTCCCCGATGAAGAGATAGTGCCCTGACTGCTGCTGCTCTATGGTCACTTCAACATCACCATTGTCCAGGTGTGCAGTTGAAGGGATCTGAGCATTCAACAACGGCCTTTTTTTGTCAGTGTTATTCAAGTAGCCAGCGAATCCCACCGTTAAGATCACAGCAAATATGAAAGCCACCCGTTTGATTTTTTCAATCTGGATTGCTTTGTCCACATCATCCTTAGTGTTGCGCGCTACGGTTATATCCACTACATTGTTGGAAATTTGACTCATTATCCTACCCACTCAAAAATAAAAGCCTGTGCAACCAGTTTTTACTTTATCCAGCGGGTGAAATCAGTCGTAGATGGGAATATTGGCAACTCAGGTTTACACGTTTGTGATATCAATGGCTCTCTAGATACAACTGGTCAGTCAGTAACCTGATCGTAAGCCAAAGCCGCAACAATATGAACACGTTGTGTATCTCCGCCGTTCAGCGCAGTGTGATATCCGCGGGTATCGGTAAAATACACCGATCCATCTGCTGGGAGATGCGTGACATGATGATTAACCACAAACAATGACCCTGGATTTGTTATCACGGGAATATGCACTCGCGGTTCTGGGTCCCGGTGCCACGAATTGCAATTGTATTGGCCTTTGGAAAGCACTCTTGTACGGCCAATCGGAAATCGTTTGGTCAGCTCATCGTGCACATGCTCAAAGTAGGTTCCCTTGAACGCTGGATTGAATTCAGAAAATTTAATCTCCGGAACGAGATTTTCACGTGGCTCTTCAACATAGCGATCATCACCGCGTATCCAATAACGGCCCGACAAGTCATTCTCAGTCCATTCGGTCTGGCCCGGGCGTTGAGTAAGCGGTAGTGCAGCAAACCCCTGATCCTGCATATTGCCTTGATATGACTGTTTAGCCAGGCACTCATTCAACGCTAGCTGCAATTCCTGAATATCAAATTTCAAATTCAACCTGCAGATGCCCGGCCCCGGTTTGAATGTGGCTACTGATTCTGAATCGGGGCGGTTCTCTATTAGTTTTCTAACCAGGAGGGCATCAGGGTCACTGGGCAACAACTGAGTATCACCGGCGGAGCCAATGTTGTTCAAACTATTAAGATCGGTCATTGTTTAAATAATCCTCAAAATTACTTTCCCGGATTGATGAGTAACCAAATTGATTAAGCATTCAAGCAAGGATAATCCAGACTGAAAACAGTCGGTGAATGATTCCATCGGTGTTCTCTACTACAAGCTTACGCACTAACTCAGATCATACTACGGTCTCGTTTAATGATTCTTCGACGGCGGCAAACCCTTTTTTGCCCCTAACTTAGGGCTGTCTCACGGGTGGATGAAGAACCTGCTGGTACGGGAGCATTGTTGGACGGTTGGTAATCGTCCCGGGACCGTACCATAAACTGGAGATTCAGTATTTCTGTACACAGACATCGTGATTTGTTGTAATTGAAATACCCAATATCTGAAGATGCTTGACATGAAAACGATCAAAGGACCTGCACTGTTTCTGGCTCAATTTGGTGGAGACGAGGCACCATTTAACTCCTGGGACTCCATAACAAAATGGGCTGCAGATTGTGGTTACATTGGTGTTCAAGTGCCTAGCTGGGATGCGAATCTGATAGACCTGGACAAAGCTGCCAGCTCAAAAGACTACTGCGACGAGTTCAAAGGGGTAGCCAGCTCAAACGGTATTGAGGTGACTGAGCTCTCCACGCATCTGCAAGGTCAACTTGTGGCTGTACACCCCGCTTACGACGATGCGTTCGACGGATTCGCAGCTCCCGAAGTGCGTGGCAATCCCGCTGCCCGGCAGGCCTGGGCAGTTGATCAAGTGATGAAATCACTACAGGCATCAAAAAATATGGGCATCGGTGCGCACGCAACTTTTTCCGGTGCGTTGGCGTGGCCGTACGTGTATCCGTGGCCACAACGCCCGGCGGGTCTTGTAGAAACAGCGTTTGACGAACTGGCAAAGCGGTGGCGCCCTATTCTGGATAAAGCCGATGAGTGTGGTGTGGACGTTTGTTATGAGATACACCCGGGTGAAGATCTGCATGACGGCATAACCTTCGAGATGTTTCTGGAGCGGGTAAACAATCACGCAAGGTGCAACATGTTGTACGACCCTTCTCACTATGTTCTACAACACCTCGACTATCTGGCCAACATAGATATCTATCAAGACAGAATAAAAATGTTCCACGTTAAGGACGCGGAGCTTAACCCCACAGGCAAACAGGGTGTGTACTCCGGTTATCAGCCATGGGTAGATCGGGCCGGTCGTTTTCGCAGCCCTGGTGATGGTCAGACTGACTTCAATGCAATATTTTCAAAATTGTCTGCCTGCGGGTTTGACGGCTGGGCAGTTGTTGAATGGGAGTGTTGCCTTAAACATCCTGAAGATGGTGCCCGTGAAGGCGCACAGTTTGTTAAAGACCATATTATTCGAGTCACTGAAAAAGCTTTTGATGACTTTGCCGATTCGGGTACCGATGAAGCCGCCAATCGCCGTATGTTAGGCATAGAGGGATAACATGAACGATCAAGCTAAGCCTGAGCGTATCCGTCTTGGTATGGTAGGCGGTGGCAGAGATGCCTTTATTGGTGGCGTCCATCGGATCGCTTCACGCATAGATGACCACTATGACCTGGTTGCCGGTGCATTCTCTTCAACAGCAGAAAAGTCCCTGGCTTCCGCTGCAGATCTCGGTATAAGCACAGATCGCGCATACAGTGACTACAAGGCAATGGCAGCTGCAGAAGCCGCAAGAGAAGATGGTATAGAAGCAGTAAGTATTGTCACGCCCAATCACATGCATGCACCCGTCGCGACCGAGTTCCTCAAGCAAGGTATACACGTAATATGCGATAAGCCACTTACCTCTACTCTAGATGACGCTAAAGCATTGGTAGCTGAAGCATCAAAATCCGACGTGCTGTTTGTGCTCACACACAACTACACCGGCTACCCGATGGTGCGACAGGCACGATCTATGGTACATAACGGCGAGCTAGGTGACATCAGGCTGGTACAGGCGGAGTATCCTCAAGACTGGTTATCCACCAAGCTTGAAGACACGGGTCAAAAGCAGGCTGGCTGGCGAACCGATCCTGATCGTTCCGGTCTCGGCGGATCAATCGGTGACATTGGTACTCATGCATTTAATCTTGCCTGCTTTATTACCGGACTCAAACTCGATTCCCTGTGCGCTGATCTCGATACCTTTGTTGAAGGGCGTGAACTGGACGATAACGCTCATGTGATGTTACGTTTTGCAGGTGGTGCTAAAGGCATGATCTGGTCAAGTCAGGTAGCCCCCGGAAATGAAAACGCACTTAGAGTTCGCATTTATGGCAGTAAAGGTGGTCTCGAGTGGAGTCAGGAAGATCCAAATTATCTCTGGTATACCCCGTTAGGAGAACCCAAACGTCTGTTAACTCGAGCTGGCAGCGGTGCCAGTGATGCGGCTAACGATGTCAGTCGAATACCTGCAGGACATCCAGAGGGCTATCTGGAAGGCTTTGCGAACTTGTATACCGGTGCAGCAGAGGTTATTCGGGCACATCGCAATGGTAAACACGAAGAGAGTGCTGCTAATTCAATATTGCCAACAGTGGAAGATGGATTGGCCGGTGTGGCGTTTGTCACAGCTGCAGTGAAGTCTTCGAGCAATGGCAGTAGCTGGGAAAAACTCGAATTGTAAATTCCTGGTTTTAGCTTTTAGTCGGGCCTCCAGATGTTCCACCAGAACAGCATCACGTGATCTGGTAAGTAGGAATTTTGTGTGAAATGACCTGTACCGTAAAACACAACAACCATGTTCCAATGGGAATTGTTCGTGTAAACAGTCCGGATCGCAAACCAGCAATTACTAAATTTTGCAGTTTGCCGGCGCGAGTGGATTTCATAGAACGGAATTTTTAAAAATGGTGGATATAGCAGGCTTATTAACGGTAGGAGCGGCGTTCTTTGTAGTTGCTGCATCACCCGGACCCGCAACATTGGCTACGGCAACAGTATCTATGAGTTCGGGACGACAAAGTGGGCTCATCTTTGGTGCTGGTCTTTCTGTAGGTCTTGCATTCTGGGGGCTGGTTGCAGCAACGGGTATGGGCGCCATGCTTCAGGCGTCCAGTGTTACGTTGATCGCACTCAAAATCCTGGGTGGAGTTTACCTTTTGTGGTTGGCCTGTCGCTCTATGTGTTCTGCACTTCAGAAAAAACCACAGATATCTCCTGTGACGTCCAATGGAAGCTGGTTCAGGCGAGGCCTCTTTCTGAACCTTTCCAACCCAAAAGCGGTTTTGGCATGGATGGCTACGCTGTCGTTAGGTATCGGAGACAATAATGGTTATTGGCAAGTGATCTCAGCAACATTGCTGTGTGTGGTGTTGGGCTTTTTGATTTATTCAGGATACGTACTGGTATTTTCCACTCGTGGTGCGATGAATGGTTATGTCAGACTTCGTAGATGGATTGATGGAGTCGTTGCCGGTCTATTTGCGGTGGCAGGCTTAAGTTTGATTCGGTCAGCAAATCTAAACGAAAACCCATTTTAAAAAACGCATAAACCAGAATTCTAGTTCTAAGCAATGGGAGCAGACATCGCTAAATAGGAAATGTGAACGTGATTCATTGCTCTATTAGTAACTTCTGCTCCCAAAGGCACCTGCTCACACGATCGCATGCGTTTGGTACCGCATGATGGAAATAGAAGAACCGTTCAATCGGGATAGATTGTTTGGATAAGTTTTATTGATTTCAAGTGATCTGGTAAAACGCAAAGAGGTGCTCAACAACCATCGCAACTGACTGGGCCAGATCATCCAATAATTATTGACGTAAACATGGCGAGCGGGTAGTGAAGCTCTGATAAAATCGAACCTGCGCTTTCGATGTGACAACAAGGCGTAAATGTCGATTCTTAGCGGAACCGATTCTCCGTGGAACTTGTTCCGGGATAAACGCGAACAAAAGCCATGAAAAACTCACCCTCTTCGACTCGCTCCACAGACAAAGTTCTTACCGGTGTCGCGCTGATGCTAGGTTTTTGCCTGACTGCTCCACTACTGGATGTGGCAGCAAAGCTGGCATCCGCAAGCGTGCCTGTCGGGCAGATTACAGCGGCGCGCTTTGTTGTGCAGTGCGCGTTGATGGCTCCGGTTATCGCGGTTATGCGGCTATCCCTGAATGTGGCGCGCGAGCTTTGGTTGCCGCTGATTTTTCGTGCGTTACTTTTGCTTTTTGCCACCTTTTGTTTTATCACTGCGATTCGTGTGATGCCACTTGCCGATGCACTGGCGATTGTGTTCGTGGCACCTTTTATCGTTTTGTTATTCGGTAAATTTTACCTGGGCGAAGATGTCGGCCCGCGCCGCATCGGCGCGTGCTTTGTAGGGTTTATTGGCGTCTTATTCGTGATCCAACCCAGCTTCGCAGCCTTTGGTGCAGTGGCGCTGATCCCGCTTGGTACTGCAGTCGCTTTCGCTTTCTACATTCTTGTAACGCGCAGGCTGTCGCAGCGGATGCATCCTGTGGCATTGCAATTCCATACCGGCCTGATCGCCAGCTTGTTTTGCATACCCGTGCTACTTATGTCTCAGGGCTCCGGCTCTGAATTACTAGACCCGGTTTGGCCTGCAGGAATTGCCTGGCTGTGGCTCTTTGGTGCTGGATTCTTCGCCACGCTGAGCCACATGATGATGACTTACGCACTGTCTTTTGCGCCCTCGGCCACGCTGGCTCCGCTGCAATATTTTGAGTTACCGGTAGCGACCTTTTTCGGTTACCTGGTTTTCAAAGATTTTCCTAACGCGCTGAGCCTTATGGGCATTGCCATTATTATCGGTGCCGGTCTGTATATGATCCACCGGGAGAGAGTAACTGCCGGACAATTGATCACAGCGCGCGCAGCTCCACCGATCTGAATGGAGCGTAAAACCCTGTTTTCCAAACGGGTTCCAAGTAATGGATGCGCCGCCAGATGAACGCTTCTCCACTCACCAGTGTCTGTATTATTTCTGCCAGTGATAAGACAAGGAAGATCGGCGGATAATAAACATTAGACCTCCTGATTTGATATTGTGCTGCTGGGAATGTGTTGAATGCTACGAAGTATCGGGCGTCATATCATTTAGTTGCAGCCTGAAAGTTACCGGGCTCCGCATCAACAGCACACGAGATTGCGAGTGAAAAAAGACAGCTTTTACCTGCCTGATGGCATGATCTACCTGGACGGCAATTCGCTTGGCCCGATGCCACTGGCTGCAGCCAACCGTGTACAACACACAGTCGATCGCGAGTGGAAAGAACTCCTGATCACCGGTTGGAACAAAGCAGGCTGGTATCATCAACCGCGGGTACTGGGTGATCGACTGGCGCCACTCATTGGCGCTGCAAAAGGGTCGGTTGTCATTGGCGATACGCTTTCTATCAAAGTTTTTCAGGCACTGGCAGCAGCGTTGCAAATGCGCCCTGATCGCAATGTCATTTTGTCAGACAGCGGTAACTTTCCAACAGACCTCTACATGGCGGAAGGTTTAATTAAAAGCTTTGATCGTGGCCACAAGCTCAACCTGCAATTAAAAGTCGTAGAGCCGGAAGCGGTTGCCGATCATCTCGACGATAGTGTTGCGGTCATGATGCTGACGCAGGTTGACTATCGCAGCGGCCGACTGCACGACATGGCAGCGCTTACCCGCAAGGCCCAAGACAACGGCACCATTGCCCTGTGGGATCTGGCGCACTCAGCGGGCGCCCTGCCCGTACATCTTACTGACTGTAACGCTGAGTTTGCTGTAGGTTGTACCTACAAGTACCTGAATGCCGGACCCGGTTCTCCGGCCTTTATCTATGTGAGACCCGATATTGCAGATAGCGCTGAACCTGCGTTGTCCGGCTGGATGGGACACAGCGAACCCTTCGCGTTCGACCGACACTATCAGGCCGCCCCCGCTATTGAACGTATGCGTATCGGCACACCGCCGGTGCTACAGATGGCAGCGCTCGATGCCGCACTCGATGTCTGGGACGACATTTCAATTGATGATGTGCGTAAAAAATCAATAGAGTTATCAGAGTGCTTTATAAAAGAGGTTGAAAAGCGCTGTCCACAGCTCACGCTTTACAGTCCTCGCGATGCATCACAGCGTGGCTCCCAGGTATCTTTCACCTTTGAAGAAGGCTACGCGGTCATTCAGGCACTGATAGCAGAAGGCGTCATCGGTGACTTTCGTGCACCCAATGTGCTTCGCTTTGGCTTTACTCCACTCTATCTCGACATAGAAGATGTTGTGCGAGCAGCGGAGATTCTTGAAAGAATAATGTCAGAGCAACGTTGGGATCAACCTGCTTTCAAACAGCGCTCGGCGGTGACCTGATGGCTGGCAAGACCGACAAAAACATACAGGATTCTGAAGGTGCCGTTGCACAGACCGCTGAAACAAACTTCAGCGACAAAATGAGCTACTCCGACTATCTGGGTCTCGACAACCTGCTCAACGCACAGCAACCACTTAGCGACACACACGACGAACTGCTGTTTATTATTCAACATCAGACTTCTGAACTATGGATGAAGCTTGCACTGCATGAACTGAATGCCGCGCGCAATGCCATCCGCAATGACAGCTTCAGACCCGCATTTAAAATGCTGGCCCGGGTTGCTAAAATTTTTGAGCAACTAAACAATGCCTGGGACGTGCTCCGTACGATGACACCAAGCGAGTACACCTCGTTTCGTGATGACCTGGCGCAGTCATCCGGGTTTCAGTCCTTTCAGTACCGGCTAATAGAGTTTACCGTTGGTAATCGCAACAAAGCCATGTTAAAGCCCCATGCACATCGGCCGGACATTGCCGAGCAGCTGCAGGCAGAACTTCAACAACCCAGCCTGTATGACGAAGTAATACAGGCACTTTCCCGTGCAGGCTTTGAGATATCAGATGACATACTCAATCGCGACCGGTCTTTAAAACACAGCAACCACAGCACTGTCGAAGCCGCATGGAAAAAGATCTATGAATCTCCAGAGCAATACTGGTCACACTATGAGCTGGCCGAAAAGCTGGTCGACTTCGAAGATTACTTTAGACGCTGGCGTTTTAACCACGTCACCACAGTAGAACGTGTTATCGGTTTTAAAGGTGGCACAGGCGGTACCGGCGGCGTTTCCTATCTTAAAAAAATGCTAGAGACCGAACTATTCCCCAAGCTGTGGCGTGTACGGACCGTTTTGTAGAGAGAGTGCTTAGTCACAACATAAAACTCAAGATGCCACGTAATATACAGCGATCACCATGGTTATGATTGTTGAACGTAATCTCAGGATGTACACAGCGTAGCTTAATCATCGCACCTGGAATCAATCAGACAGCGGATACACTATGACCGGATTCAACATCACTGACTGGGACAATGCCTACGCTAACGGTCCCAATATACCCAATGGCAGTCGCTGGCCAGATGCCTGGACAGAACCCGCCGCCAGCTATCGTGCAAGCGCTTTACGCAGAGGCAAACTGAGAGCAGAGATCGAGTACGGACCACATGAACGCAATCGCTACGATCTGTTCCTGCCTGAAGAAAATGTAAAGGGACTATTTGTATTCATCCACGGTGGATATTGGCTGGCGCTTGATAAAAGCTACTGGTCACACCTGGCGAAAGGTGCTGTAGACACTGGTTGGGCAGTTGCCATGCCATCGTATGTACTTTGCCCCGAGGTCGATATTGGACAGATTACAGATATGATTGCGTCGGCAATTCAGCACGCAGCTCAACAGATAACAGGCCCGATTGTACTAAGCGGCCATTCGGCCGGCGGACATCTTGTATCGTCAATGCTAACCGAAGAATCATCACTACCGTCGCAAACACAATCACGCATTAAACACACAGTTTCTATTTCAGGTGTACACGACCTGCGTCCGCTGTTAAACACAACAATGAACGACAACCTGAAGCTCACTGAACACAGTGCAAGACAGCTAAGCCCCGCCCTTATGTCGCCGATGCAGCACTGCCGTTTATCAACCTGGGTTGGTGGCACAGAACGGGCCGAATTCATCAGACAGTCTGAACTACTCGCCAACATCTGGCGCGGCCTTGGCGCATGGACACAGTGCATAGTAGAGCCCGACCGCCATCACTTTGATGTCATTGACGGACTAATGGACAAAAACTCCCCGTTGCTAAAGACACTATTTGATTTCCCGTGTGCAGGAGAGATTACTGCACTCTAACAACCTCCAAGGATGCACAGACAAGCCCGACACATTGAGAACTACAGACGCATGTCGCACATGCGCCAGTATCGTGGACAGCCCGGGCATGGATGGATTGATAAAATACCGTGTACAGGCGTACGGTAAAACATTGGAGACTATGCATGACGATTACCTCAACAAAATATTGATGCGCCGTACGGTGAGCAGTAAAGATTTGCTGCTACAGTAGCGTTTCTGCTATCCGATGCTGGTCATAACATTTCCGGACAATTACCAGCAGTAGACAGCAATGTAGAAACTTTCTGACTCTTTTTAAATGACGGAACATAGCATGACGCAATCCAATACACAGACCGGAAAGGTCATTATCACCTGTGCGGTGACCGGCGCAATCCATACGCCGTCCATGTCGCCTCACCTTCCGGTGACTGCAACCGAGATTGCTAATGAGGCTATTGCGGCTGCAGAAGCCGGTGCGTCGATTCTGCACCTGCATGCACGTAACCCTGAGACCGGTCAACCGGATCAAACACCTGACGCGTTCAAGGCGTTTCTTCCGCGCATTAAGCAAAGTAGCGATGCGGTGATTAATATCACCACCGGTGGCAGTCCTTATATGACTGTTCAGGAACGCGCGCTGCCAGCGGCAACCCTTCAACCGGAAGTCGCATCACTCAACATGGGATCGATAAACTTCGGCTTGTACCCGATGTTAAACAGATACAAGGAATTTGCACACGACTGGGAGCGCGAGCATCTTGAAGGCTCAAAGGATCTGGTGTTTCGCAATTCATTTCAGGATATCGAGTACGTACTGGAAACCTGTTACGGCAACGGTACCCGGTTTGAATTCGAATGCTATGACATCTCGCATCTTTATAATCTCGCACACTTTGCCGATCGAGATCTGGTCAAAGCACCGTTCTTTGTACAGTCGGTGTTCGGACTGCTTGGTGGCATCGGTCCGCACCCGGAAGACGTTCAGCACATGAAACGCACCGCTGACCGACTGTTTGGTTCAGACTATCGATGGTCGGTGCTGGGGGCCGGTGCAAACCAGTTTCGTATCGCCGCTCAGGCGGCAGCCCTTGGTGGTAATGTCAGAGTCGGTCTGGAAGACAGCCTTTGGGCCGGACGCGGAGAGCTTGCTACCTCCAATGCCGAACAGGTGCAAAAGGTTCGTCAGATAATTGAGGGGCTGGGTCTGTCCGTCGCAACACCGGATGAAGCGCGTGAAATCTTGTCGCTGAAAGGCGGTGATCAGGTTGCTTTTTAGTCTAATAATTGATTTGGAGGGTGTCGTCAAAGGCGTTTAGTGCCGCTTTTGTCATTCTCCCTGGGGAGAATCCGGCGTGTTGTTTGCGCCGGAAGAGGGGTGTGTCTGGATAGTTTTTCAAAAAGACTTCGACCTTAAACTTTGAATTATTGCCAAAGCATCCCTCTCCCAATGCAAACAACGCATTGGACTCTCCCAAACCAAAGGGAGAGTGACTTAGCATTGGGTAGGTGTATTTAAAATATAGTCGAATAGAATTTCAACAATGGCTTTAACGACACCCTCATTTGGTGGGATGTACGGTGGTTTCGGACTCGGACCATACGATTGTGTAGTGATTGGGTAAAGACAGTCGAAGAAAAACTATTAGTCGTTGATCATTTACTATAACTATTTCACTTTTTTATTTTTTTTCTTTGGAGGCCCACTAACCTCAAATTCATCCCAGTTTCTGGAGTATGTCTGAATTAATTCAACGCTCTTGTTGAGGTTCTTAATTTCTCCCTCAACTGAGCGTCGGTGGGCGCTTTCGCGCTTCTCTTCCAGCCGACTTACAAATGCCTCTACATTCCTGGGCAAGGACCCTTCAACGTGGATAGGACCGGTTCTCTTCATAATTAATGAAAATGATGTTTTTGTATCGTTCAATGCGATT
>CALLBO010000025.1 GCA_937998875.1 uncultured Granulosicoccaceae bacterium | reverse complement strand
TCTAGTCACAAGGAGAGTGCAATATGTCGAATTCTATATTCGAATCGTTGGAGTCAGAGGTGCGTTCTTATAGCAGGGCGTTTCCAAAGACGTTTTCAAAAGCCGTGGGGACAGAGATATGGAGTGTCGACGGTAGAAGGTACCTGGACTTTCTAGCTGGTTGCGGATCGCTCAACTACGGACATAACCCACCAGAGCTAAAAGAACCGCTGATTGAGTACATCACCAGCGACTCGATCACACAGGGACTTGATATGCAAACCAGCGCCAAAGAGCGTTTGTTGCAGGTCCTTGCTGATAACGTATTCCGCCCTCGCAATCTTGACTATGTTGTTCAGTTCACGGGTCCGACGGGAACCAATGCAGTTGAAGCGGCGATGAAACTGGCCCGCAGGGTAACTGGTCGTACCAATATTGTATGTTTCACTAATGGTTACCACGGTGTATCGATCGGGGCGTTAGCTGCAACAGGCAATCAATACAACCGTGGAGCAGCAGGACTACCTCTGGTTGGGACAACCTTTATGCCTTACGACGGATATGTAAGTGGTGACTTTAATTCCCTGGAGTATTTTTCCCAGTTGGTGGGCGATAAGTCCAGTGGTCTCGACTATCCGGCAGCGGTGCTGGTAGAAACTGTCCAGGGTGAAGGGGGATTGAACGCTGCAAGTATGGAATGGTTAAAGCAACTGCAGAAGATCTGTAATGAAAAAGAGATTCTGCTAATAGTGGACGACATTCAGGCCGGCTGTGGAAGAACCGGTACTTTCTTTAGTTTTGAGCCCGCCGGAATCTATCCGGATATGGTGACCTTGTCGAAATCTTTTTCCGGATACGGCCTGCCATTGTCTGCAGTATTGCTGAAACGTTCCGTGGATAAATGGAAGCCCGCCGAGCATAACGGTACCTTTCGTGGTAACAACCATGCTTTTGTTACAGCTGCCGCAGCGATAGAGTGTTTTTGGAGTTCCGATATTTTTAGTGCAGAAGTAGAAGCCGCCAGCTGGCGTGTTGATACCTGGCTTGCGCGAATGGTGACGAAGTTTGAAGGAGATGTCGTAAAACTAAAAGGGCGGGGAATGATGCGAGGGTTGCAGTGTGCTGACCCTGCAAAAGCTGCGCGTATCACCGAGATGGCGTTTGATCACGGAGTGATCATAGAGCGTTCGGGACCTGAGGACGAGGTCATCAAGCTCTTGATGCCGATAACAACTTCAGCTGAACAGATAGATGAGGGTCTGGACATTCTGGAATATTGTTGTCAACAAGTGTTCAGTAGTAACAATGACGAAGTAATCAAGGTAGTCGCTGAGGAGAGGGTACTGCAACATGTGATGTAACCACCAGCGAATAGAAAGGAAGACACACAGCAAAAGGATTATTGCTTTGAAACGTATAACTATCACACACGATTTCCAACCTCAGTGGAAATTGCAATACCGTCCGTGTCGGCGCCAGTCGGCGCCGGGTAGTGACACATCAGCACCGGTACTCGTGAGTGATCCTGGTACTGTTGATATCGGAAGATCGGGCGTCGTTACGGTTCATGAATTGTTTGAGTCATTTTATGACTCGATGAAGGAACCCGACAGGTTAGCGTTGGATTATGGCGAATTTAAATACAGCTTCTCCGAGCTGGAGAGGCTTGCGAATCACATCGCACAATTGTTGATTCGCGATGGTGTACGACCCGGAGAGCCGATCGGGGTGTTGCTTGATCGATCTGTTTACTCGTATGCAACGATCCTCGGGGTGATGAAGGCTGGTGCCGCGTTTGTTCCATTGGACAAAAGTTTTCCAGCAGACAGAATCGAGTTCATCCTGCAAGACTGCGAGGCAGCTTTGATACTCGCAGTAAGTGCTGTAGCGGATCTGCTTGCTGATATTACGGTTAGAGTAAAAATCATTGACACTGCACTGGGTGAGTGTGACGACCTGGTGGTTGACAGGCCATCGCTATCGATTGAAGGTGAGTCGCTTGCCTATATCATATACACCTCCGGATCAACTGGTCGTCCGAAAGGGGTACCGATAAAGCATGCCAGTATTACGAATTTTCTATCCGTCGCGGCAGCAACTTACGGTTATCTAGAAACAGATCGCGTCTATCAGGGATTGACAATTGCGTTTGATTTTTCCTTCGAGGAAATCTGGTTGCCATTGTTGGTAGGAGCCACTCTGGTACCTGCCCCCTCAGATGTGAATCTGGTGGCAGACGAGCTGGCAGATTTTTTAGTTGATAACTGCGTGACAAGTCTTTGTTGTACGCCGACACTGCTAGCAACGATTTCGAAACCGCTGCCTTTACTGCGATTTATCATGGTTTCGGGAGAAGCGTGTCCCAAACCGCTGGCGCAGCGCTGGGCCGGTCAAGGCAGGCGAATGCTGAATACCTATGGTCCTACTGAGGCTACCGTCACCGCAACATGGCAGGTGATGTCAGAGAAGGGAACAGTATCAATAGGTGGTCCACTGCCATCCTATTCAATAGTAATCCTGTCACCTGAGGAATCGGTTGCACTGCCACCCGGAGAAGCAGGAGAGATCGCCATAGCCGGTGTAGGTGTTGCCGACGGCTATGTTAATTTGCCGGAGAAGAGTGAGAGCGTTTTTATAGAGGATTTTATAGGTCTACCCGACAACCCCGGAGGTAAACTGTATCGAACCGGTGATCTTGGTCGTATAAATAACGATTGTACGATCGAATACCTCGGACGAATCGATACCCAGGTAAAGATTCGGGGATACCGAATAGAACTCGAAGAGATAGAATCCGTGGCGATGAGTGTAGAGGGTATTTCTCAGTCAGTGGCCAGTGCAGTAGAGTTGCCCGGGGGTGGAAAAGAACTTGTATTGTTCGTTTGTGCTAGTAAGAAAATTGAAGAAAAAACACTGCTGATTCTCGAGCGGGTTCTACGAGACCGAATGCCGGTGTATATGGTGCCGTCCTTTATAGAGCAAGTTGATAGATTCTCCATGATGACCAGCGGTAAGATTGATCGCAAGTCGTTACCCAAACCCTGCCTGAAACGGCGCTCCGCATCAAACACTGACTTTCACGAGCCAAAACCCGGTCTGGAGTCCGGCCTTGCAAATGTTCTAACACAAACGCTTTCGCTCGACAAAATCTCTTCGACTGACGATTTTTTTGATGAGCTCGGGGCCAATTCCCTGTCTATGGCGAAGTTTCTGGCAGAAGCAAAAAGGCGTTTTCCACTGGTAGATATTTCTTTGAAGGATGTATATCAAAGCCCGACCATAGAGAACCTTGCCGGCCGGTTGAATATAAAAACACAAGCGTCTACCTATGCCATCGGAAACTCGCATGAGACTGAAAAATTCAAACTTCCGGAAAATAATGTTAGTAGTTTTAGATACGTTATGTTCACTGTAGTTCAGATTGTTATCGGTCTTGTGCTGGCGTTTATAACGACCTACGCGTTTGTAATTGGTGTGCACTGGGTTGCAGAGGTTGAAACGCTCAAATCGAAGTATCTCTTTGCGTTTATGTACACCAGCCTGTTTTTAGCAGGGAGCATAGTTTTCTTTCTTGGTCTTAAATGGGCACTGATGAACAAGGCAGACGAAACGCCCATTCCCCTATGGACCAGGCGACACCTGAAGTTAACCATCGCGAGATGGGCAATCATCGCCAACCCTCTAAACGCATTCACCGGGCTTCCATTGCACGCAATTTACTTACGGTTGATTGGTATGAACGTAGGGAAACACACCACATTGATGTGCCCCGCACCGGCGTTCCCCGATCTGGTCTCGGTCGGTAGTAACACTCTGGTGCGTGAAACGGCCTATGTTGGCGGATATACGGTTAGCAACGGGTATATTCTTCCCGGGAGAATCATTATTGGCGATAACTGTTACATCGCACCGGTCAATGTGCTGCTACCCGGATCAACCATTGAAAGAGATGTTCAATTAGGCAATAACTCTTGTGTTTACCGCGATCAGGTGCTGGCGGCTGGGCGTAATTATCAGGGTTCGCCAGCAGAGCCGGCTGACACCAACTTTATCAAGACGGATAAGATGCGGTTCGGGGCTTGGCGGCGCTGGCTTTATACCTTATTTGGTGTTGTATCCGGTTTGACACTGGCACCACTGATTTTCGTGTTGGTCGATTATCTTGCGCCGTTGAGCGCGTCGTTATTGCCCTATTTGACTGCTTCGCGTCTTGGATGGTTATTGCTAAGTACGGTAGCTCTGTATTTTGTCGGTATTTTGTTGGCTTGTATTTCGGTGATATTAGTTCCGCGCGCGATAAGGTATATCCAAAAAACCAATAAAGCCGCTCCGCTGTTCGGGATACAGTACATTGTTAACTCTTGGATGAGTGCTTTCAGTAACTCCAAATATTTAAATCGAATATTCGGTGACAGTTCGTTGATAATGCACTACTTCAAGGCGATCGGGTATGGTATGAATGGTGTTGTGCAAACCGGCTCTAATGCAGGTGTGGAACAAAAACATAGTAATCCGTTTCTGTGTAGCTTCGGACGTAACGCCATGGTGGCTGATGGACTTACAATGAAAAACATTGAAATCTCCAACACCAGTTTTAAACTTGGTAAGGTCCGCATTCCTGAAGATACATTTCTAGGTAACTCCATCTATTACCCGATAGAGTCAAGGATTGGCAGTAATTGCCTGGTTGCAACCAAAGCAATGGTGCCGATAGATGGCCCAGTGCGAACCAATACCGGAATACTCGGTTCCCCGCCGTTTGAGATTCCGAGGAGTGTAGAGAGAGATCAGAAATTCGAACAGTATAAAAAGCCCGCGTTGCTAAAAGAGAGAATTCGTTTGAAGCTCATGTCCAATCTGCGAACATTGGCGCTGTATTTTTTTAAATCCTGCACGCAACTTTTTGTATTATCAATATTTGCTGTAGTTCTATTTATGTATTTGCACGCGTATCCGATGGTAGGAGCACAGACCATCGGCTTACTGGTAGCCGGTATCACGGGAATGTTTTTCGTGATCTTTTATTCAATTTTGTTCGAGCATATATCACTCGGCTTTAAGCGTCTTGAACCAAAATACTGTTCAATTTACGAAGAACCGTTCTGGGATCATGAACGGTATTGGAAAATGAATACAAACCCGCTGATCGAACTATTTAATGGTACTGCGTTAAAGCCATGGTTCCAAAGATTGCGTGGCCTCACTGTAGGTAAAAGAGTCTATGATGCCGGTTGTTCGTTTCCGGAGCCAGGTCTGGTGAGCGTGGGAGACGATTGCAATTTGAATGTGCAATCTATTGTTCAGGGTCATTCGATGGAAGATGGTGTTTTTAAATCTGACAGAGTTACCATAGGAGAACGTTGCACACTCGGCACCGGGGCATTTATACACTACGGAGTTAAGATCAGTGATGAGACTACTGTGTTAAGTGATTCATTTGTTATGAAAGGCAGCAGCACGGCGCCAGGCACTGTCTGGGGCGGGAATCCGGCACGCCAGAGAAGCGTAAACGTTCACGATGCCGGGGGAGTATCAGAGTTATCAAGAAAGGTGGAGCAGTTGCCGCCAGAAACGAAGTCAGCAACAGCAGCTGGCTAGTATTGATCTCAATCTACTGCCTATGCAAGTTTGCTTCAGTATATATATCATTTTGATGAGCGTAATTTAGGGCCGACGATGTGGGCAATACCAAGGTGAGAACAAGTCTCCCGAAAAAGCTCCAGACTATTAAAGCTTTACCACAATGGACTGACCATGTATTGATCGGGTTTGTATTGCTGGGGCGTGCTTGCATGGGTGCAAGCGAAAGTAGAATACGCTATCGGGAGTGTTTCCTGATAGCGATGTTCGGTCTTATCTTTCCATTCTCCGGTGGCTATGGCAACGAAGCTGACGAACCAGTGAAAGTAATAGTGAAACAGGGAGAGACTCTGTACTCCATAGTAAAGCGGGAGACAGGTAGTGAGGATCCGCGTCTGTGGAAACGGGTGGCGGACTTCAACAGTCGGACGGTTAGCCAGACCCTGGAGATCGGTGATATTGTAATGTTGCCTGGTGATATGGTTAAGAAGCAGGTTGTTGAGTTTGCAGAACGGAAAGTCACACGGCTGGAAAGTCAGGCTGATCTGGCAAACTCAGAAGCGGTATCGCAAGATCGTAAAGATATTTGTATGGGCGAGGTTTGTTTTGAAGTTGCACCCAATCCTTTAGAACGAAATTCTTTACGAAATGAGGCATTAAAATCCTCTGCACCGGATAGTTCAGAAAGCTCTGCTAAAACAGCCCCCACAGAGTCACTGTCTACATCATCAGATAATGATTTATCCAGCAAAGTTGTAGAACCTGGCGACAAAAAAGAGAAGCTGTTGGAACCTCAAGAGGCCGAAGAAGCAGTAGAAGAAAATACATCCAGGTCCAGGGTCGAAATACCAGAGAACATCACCCCGCCCGAGAGCATGCCCGGGGAAAATGTGGATTACTTCGAAGGCTCTGACCCGGATACATTTGACGAGGACAACGATAACACCAGCGTATCGGTTGGAATAAATCCAGTATGGGAGATCAATGACAGTACCTTTATTACAGATAGTAGTGACAATCGTGATACAAACTTCTCTGTTGATCTGGACTTAGAAGTCTTGTATTCATTTTCACCCTACCTATCGATGTATCTTGAAATTGAAATTCCGCTGGCTGACAACGAGTCGTTTTTGTCCAATGGAGATGCCTGGTTGAACTATGACTTCTCCAATGATTTCTATGAACGTCATCTAACCCTTGGCACGCTGTCGGTATCACAAGGACGGGGCTGGAACTTCGATGACTCAGCTGATCTGCTTAGCGTTTATCTAGCCAGTGATGTATGGAGCTTGACGCTGGGTATCGGTACGGAGACGGCGAACAACTTCTGGAGTGATTTATTTGATCCGCAAGGCTTTAGCAATGCGCTTCGATTTGTTAGTGAGTATTCCTATCAAGTGAATACAGATCACTCTGTGGCGCTCGCGATAACCGGCTTGAAGTCAAAGGCAGATGATGAGTCTGATGTAGAGGCGAGCTTAGTTTGGCTGGGTTTACGATCTGCCGGCACTCTCCTGAAGAGGGGCGAATCTCAAATGGAGTACTGGACAGAAATCGGTTTTGTGACTGGTGACGAGAAAACCTTTGGACTGCCCGAAGTCGCTGAGGATGCGGAAGCAACGGAACAGTCGCTGCAGCTATTAGATGATAATCATGTGCGTGGCTGGGGTTACGATTTTGGCCTGACTTTTATAAGTGACCTTGTGGGCAGGCCGGAGTTTACAGTCGCTATTGCAGGTACCTCAGCTGATTCAGATATAAACGACAATACAGATGAATTCTATCGCCAGTCGGGTATACATGGTAATTCGGCCGATATCGGTAGCGTAGAGGGTGTGTCTTATTACGGGGGGATGTTATTACCGGAACTTTCAAATCTTCGTATCGCTAGTGCCGGAGTGGGATTTCCATTATTGTCCGACAGTTACGTCGGACTAATCTATCACAAATACACACAGGTAAAAGCCAACAACTCTTTGCGTAATGCAGCGCTGGACTTAACACTGAATGGCAGCAGCGATGACATTGGTCAAGCGCTGGATCTGGAGTTTGGATACAACGAAGCGGAAGACTGGTCGTTCTCGATCTCTCTGGGTGCATTTGAGGCAGGAGCAGCAACTGAGCAAGCTGGCCTGGCCGCGTACTATGGCTCGATTGATTTTTCGTATGATCTCTAAGCGATTGCGATACTCAAAGTACGCGGTAATGAGATTAAAACAGACTCCCATGCAAACATGGGAGCCGCTTTAAAAATCGGAACTCTGTAGCAGGATCAGCTACTGCTCTTTCGCATATCATCTCTTATCAATGCTTTGAGTAATGAGAATCCCATCAGAATCATAATAAAAGAGAAAGGTATCGCTCCAACAATCATTGCAGACTGAATCGCATTGAGCCCGCCAGCTAATAACAGCGCAGCTATAACTGCAGTCAGGATTAGACCCCAAATAATAATATGGTGTTTTGTGGCCGCTTCTTGCGAACCGCCAGCGTTAATTGTATTGACTACTAGTACCGCTGAATCTGCGGAAGTAACAAGGTAAGTCAACAACAACACAACAATAAGCACGGATAATATGGCTGAAGCCTGAGGCATTAGTACGTTGATTGTTTCATATAGCTGAGCGGTAAGATTCTGTGCAAATATGCTCCCGTTCGCCGATCCATTGAGTTCCAGATCTATTGCGGTTCCACCCAACAAAGCAAACCATAAAAAGCACATGAATGCTGGCGCTACAATTGCACCGACCACAAACTCGCGAATCGTACGATTTTTTGAGATTCTCGCTAGAAAGATTCCCACGAATGGTGCGAATGCTATCCACCAGGCCCAGTAAAAAATTGACCACCAGCCCTGCCATTCGCCCGGGCTTCCTGCGCCGTCTGCAGGAAAGACCTGAAAAGTTATCGCCGGCAGGTGAATAATGTAATCAAAAATCCCATAGCCTAGAATTTTGAGTGCAAACATCGTTGATCCGAAGATTGCGAAGAACGCGAGCAGGCTGAACGAAAGCACCATATTGATGTTACTTAGCCATTTAATACCTTTACCAACACCTGAGAGCGCAGATAAGGTTGAACAAACCATTACTACGGCCAGTGCCATTAGCATTGAGCCGGTAGAAGGTACCATTACGCCTTCAGCGTTAGTGGTCATCAACCATTCGGCACCTGTAAAGTTATACAGCCCTGAAGAGAAAGACTCTAATCCCAGTCCGATTGTCTGACTAATACCGAGAATCGTAGCGACAACCGCTGTTATGTCTACAAAATGACCAAGCGGACCAGACAGGGTACGCCCGAATAATGGCGCCAGTGTAGAACGAATGGTTAAAGGCAACCCTCGTGAATAGGCGAAAAACGCTAGCGAGATACCAACCAAGGCATAACAAGCCCAGGCGCCTGCACCCCAATGGAGAAATGAATAGCGATAAGTTGAAGTGATCGCGGACTCGGTTTTTGCAACGACTAAATCAGGAATCGCCTGAATAGCGCCAGCATCAACCTGCGCCAGATAAGTAGCCATTGCCGTACTGCCCTCTGCTACGGCTATCCCAGCTGCGTCCAGTGCAGCCTGAACTTCGGTGCTACTCATTCTAATAAGCGGGTTATCACCTATATGCCACATTGGTTCCCCGGTGGCGTACCCAAGCATTCCGATCCCGATTCCGGCGCCAAACATCATCGAGAACCAGGAGAAGTTCGAAAACTCCGGTTCGCCCCCGTCACCCAGGACAGTTTTGCCCCACCGAGGATGTATCGCTATTATCAAACAGACTAATACAAAGAACGCGACTGCCCAGGTGTAGTAATAGTTGAGGTTCGAAAAAGACCAGGACCGCATTGCACCGAGTATCTCACCGGCTTTATCCGGGAATATAGCCGCCCATATAACGATTAGCGCGATGATAACTTTGGATGCAAGCGCAACAATTTTGTTGAAGTTTGTATAAAAGCCGCTGTCAGCGGTCGAGATGGGTAATTCTCGCAGGGGTGCTTGTATGGTCATTGCTATTCCTCCAGAATCAGCGTTGAAGTAACAGCACACCAGACTAAGCAGGTTTAGTCAATAAATGATAAACACAGTTGGCGCTTCAGAGACACCGAGATTCACTATTGTACCTCGAATATCTAAAATATAAGATGCAATCCGGAACGCTACGTGATCAGTCAATTATCGCATCGTTCGAGAATTAGCTTTGATAAAGCCTCACCTGAACAACTGCGCCGTGGTGTTGGGTTGGTATGTTTACATCCGGTTTAATTAAATCACGCTATACAAAAACCCAGTGTTTATTTCCTTCACCCGAGTTCTTTACATGATAGCGATTGAGAAGGTCAACCTGTCCTACACAGCCGGTGACACCCTTGTACCGGTGTTGAATGATGCCTCAATGAATGTTGATGCAGGGCAGAGCGTTGCTATTGTTGGCCCATCCGGATCCGGTAAAACGTCATTGCTACTGGTGTTGACCGGCCTTGAAACACCGGACAGCGGTACCGTGGTGTTTGACGGTTCATCTTTGCATGAACTCTCAAATGATCAACGCGCAGATATCAGACGGGATTCTATTGGTATTGTGTTTCAGGGGTTTCATCTGATCCCAAGCCTTACCGCGCGCGAGAACGTCGCTTTGCCGCTGGATATCGCGGGTGTTACTGGTGCCCGCAACCGTGCAGCAGAATTGCTTGATCGTGTCGGGTTGGGTCATCGGCTGGATCACTATCCCAATGCGATGTCCGGTGGTGAGCGCCAACGCGTCGCCATTGCCCGCGCTCTGATTCACCAACCAGCGCTCATTGTTGCAGATGAGCCCACAGGCAATCTGGATAACCAAACCGGTGATGCTGTGGCGGATTTACTCTTTGAACTCAACAATGAAAACAACGCAACCTTATTATTGGTAACTCATGATTCAGCACTTGCGTCACGCTGTCAGCGGCAGGTTCGCTTGCAGGAAGGCACTCTGCAAGCCGTGACTCATTAGGATTAACAACGCAAAATAATAAACAGGATTTTAATTACCGTGCTGGCTTTTCTCTGGCGTGATCTCATTGGCAACCGCAAGGCGCGCCCGCTACACCTGCTGGCCACCAGCTTGTTTTTAGGTGTGTTACTAATTGCGGCCTGCACCGGTTTACTGTCGCTTATTCGTGATGGTATTGCCGGTGAGGAACGCCAATTGTTCGGTGGCGATGTAGAACTCGATGTTCGTGAACCGTTAACAACTGACGTGCTGGCCTGGGTTTCTACACAGGGTACCGTTTCCCGATTGACAGAGTTGCGTACGATGATAGGCACCGAGGAAGGTGACTTCACGGTGATTGAGCTACAAAGCGTAGACGAAAACTATCCGCTTTACGGCACCGTTAAATTTGAGCCGCCACTTAGCCTTAAAGACGCGACCGCAGATTTTGGTGCAGCTATAGATCCGGCGCTCGCACTGGACCTGGCACTTGAGGTCGGAGACTCTATTTTGGTGGGTGATATCGAGCTGACAGTACGCGCGATTATTCTAAATCAGCCGGATCGTGCCTTGAGTGCTGATGTACGCGGGCCGCCGGTTTTAGTGTCGCAGTCTACTCTGAATGCCACTGGCCTGATAACACCTACCAGCCTTGTGGACTACGAATACAGAGTGCGACTTGAAGGTCCAAACATAGATCCTGCTCGTGGAGTACACGGTAATACGGGTGACTTTATCGACGCATGGCGCGCAGCTTTTCCAGACAACACTGCCGAACTCAACACGGTTGAGCAACGTAATGATCGTGTCACAGATCGTTTAAATGAAGTGGCTGCTGTACTCATGCTTATTGCCGTTGCCACATTGTTGGTCGGCGGGCTTGGTGTTGCAAATGGCGTGGCCGCCTGGCTGGACTCAAGGCGTGAAGATCTGGCCACCTTATCGGCCATTGGTGCGCGTGACGCATGGCGATCAAGGGTAATGGTGACAGAAGTTTTACTGGTGGCGTTTTTAACCAGCGCCATAGCAGCATTGGCAGGGGCGCTAATTGCCTATGTTTTGTCGCGCAGCCTCGCCGGTGGCTTACCGATCTCTACTTCCCCGTTGTTACTGCTCAAGCCTACTGCAATTTCAATGGCGTTTGGCACCCTGGCCGCACTGACTTTCGCGGCACCTAACCTCGCCAGAAGCTTATCTACCGCACCGGCGCAATTACTACGCGGTGATACAGATCAAGACGCTCGTATGCCGCTTTCGGCCGGCGCAAAAGGTGTTTGCACGCTGCTCGGTGTTGCAGCAGCAGTTGCATTGATCGCACTGCTACCCGATAAAACTATCGGCATCGGATTTGTGGTTGCAATGGTACTGTTGTACGCCGCACTGTCAGCAATAGTGATTGGTATACGCAGAGCCTCCAGGCAGATTGTACGGTCGGGAAAAATAGACCGGCACTTTGCTGCGCGTCGTGCGCTTGCAGGGTTTGATCAACCCGGTTCACCATTGCGGCCTTTGTTGCTGTCTCTAGGCATCGCTACCACCTTGTTGGTGACGGCCACCATCGTCATTGTGTCTATGGTACGCCTGCTGGACAGTACTGTTCCGGAGCGCGCACCGGCACTGGCTTTTTACGATGTACAAGCGCCTGATGTTAAGGCGTTCGAAGCCACTGTTTTAAAAGCACCGGGTGTTACCGAGGTGAACACAGTGCCCCTGGTGCACGGCAGACTGACCAAAGTAAACGGAGATCTATTGCAGGAACGTGCCGAAGCTTCTGAAGCACTTGAAGCAAACGATGAACACAAACTGAGTTATCGACTTGAGCGTATAGACTATGTACGCGCAACGTCGGGTCAGTTCTGGACAGCGGACTATAACGGCCCGGTACTGGTGGCAATGGAAGATCGAGAAGCAGGGCAGATTGGTGTTGAAGTGGGTGACACGTTGACTTTTAGTATTCTGGGCAAGGTATTAGAAGCGGAGCTTGTCGCTATTTATGCTCAGGGTAACTTTGAAACGCGCTTCTGGTTCGAGGCATTGTTTAGCCCTGGTGCGTTAGATGAGTACATTACGCGTTATGTAGGAGTAGCGTATCAACACACGACAGATCACAACACAGATTCGCCGCCAGCTGACATACCGCTGGATATTGCAGCCGCCAACGCAATTGCAGCCGACTATCCCGCTGTAGTCACCATTCGTACGACACGCGGGCTGGCAACTGCCAGACGCATTTTAAATGCAGCGGCACTGGCAGTAAGTATCGTTGCGATTACCAGCCTGGTAGCCAGTTTACTGGTACTGGCCAGTGTGGTGGCAGCCAACAGACAGCGGCAATTGCAGGAAGCCGCCATCCTGCACGCCATAGGCAGCCGCCACAGCAGCCTAATACGCGCCCTGGGAATTGAGTATGTGCTACTGGGAACAGTTGTCGCGTTGTTTGCCATAGTTATTGGCACTGTGCTGGGCACGTTGGTAGCGACCAGCTGGCTTGAACTACCCGTTGGACCGGTATCGTGGCTGGTTGCAACAGTTGTTGCCTTTGGCATCGTAATATCGTGTTTAGGTGCCGGGGCCCTGTGGGTTTCCAAATCACTCGCGGCGTCACCAGCGCAACTTCTGCGTCAGGTGATATGACTATACTGGCAGATAGTCCATATAAATCATTGCCGTCTCTACCAGCGTGGCGGTAAATACGGATGAATTGTAAGAGTGTACGCACATGCCAACTCACCTGAGTTCCCGATTTGCTGGCAATAAATTAGTCGATGCTACACTGGTGAAAAATTCTTCACTACAAATTGGTGTGTCATTGAAGAGCTGTATAAGCGTTTTATCCGCCGCTACCTGACGCGGGAGCCGTCCAAATGATTAATATTGCAGCTGACTATTCTAACGAAGATCTTTCGTTTGTTATTGAAAGCGCCCAAACCATCGTGTTGCGGTCCCCGGTTAAAACACCGGTGCAGACATCCTTTGGCACCATGACTGACAGACCGGCTGTATACCTGATGTTGCGAGACACGCAGGGAAACACAGGTGTCGGTGAGGTGTGGTGTAATTTTCCTACCTGCGGCGCGGAGCACCGGGCACGGCTTCTTGAATCTGCCATTCTACCTGCATTAGTCGGTAATGAATTCTTAAGCCCTGAGCAATGTTTCCAGACTTTGCAGAATCAGTTTCAAAGGCTGTCCGTGCAATCCGGAGAACCGGGTCCGGTAGCACAGTCCATTGCAGGTATTGATATCGCCCTATGGGATCTTGTTGCAAAACGACTGCAGCTACCACTCTTTAAATTATTAGGTGCAGGTCAAGCGAATATCGGTGTATACGCCAGTGGTATTAATCCCACGGGTGCAACTGAGTCATTCTTACGTTGTCGTGATGCAGGTTATAAGGGGTTCAAATTAAAGATTGGATTTGGTGATGAGATCGACTATCCCAATATAGAAAGCATCTGTTCGCAACTCGATTCCGGCGAACAATTGATGGTGGATGCCAATCAGGCGTGGTCGTTAGATCAGGCTATCGTGCAGGCAGTGAGGTTGGCCGACTATCCTATTACATGGCTGGAGGAGCCTATTATGGCTGATTCATCAGCCGATGACTGGATAACACTTGCTCAAGCGTCGAATATTCCACTGGCAGCAGGTGAAAACATTGCAAGTGTCCATTCGTTTACTGCAGCTAACCAATCAAACTGGTTGAGCGTCATGCAACCGGATATGTGCAAGTGGGGTGGCTTCAGCGGTGTAATACCGGTGGCCAATGAGGCTCTGGAGAATGCAAAAAGTTACTGCCCGCACTTTTTAGGCGGTGGAGTAGGGCTGATTGCGTCTGCGCACTTGTTGGCAGCAGTGGGCGGTGATGGCATATTAGAAATAGATTCAAACCCGAACCCGCTGCGTGAAAAACTGTATGCACCAGTTGTTGAGAATGGCCGGATTGTTATCAGTGACGAACCCGGTCTTGGCATTGACCTTAGCGTGCTGTCGGCATTACAAAATGATCCAGCACTGTCGGTCGCACACTGATGCCATCAGCTGAATTCGATTACATCATTATAGGCTCTGGCTCTGCAGGTTCTGTGGTGGCAAATCGCTTATCCGCCGATCCGGATGCTAAAGTTCTGGTGCTGGAGTCAGGCGGTTGGGATCGTAATTTCTGGCTTAAGCTACCAGTGGGATATTTCCGATCCATTTACGATCCACGTTTTTCACGTTCATTTAAAACTGAACCATCAGAAGGCGATGGCCAGCGCGGCATTGTCTGGCCGCGTGGGCACATAGTCGGTGGATCAAGTTCAATAAACGGCCTGGTATTCATTCGTGGTCAACACCAGGATTATGATGACTGGGTAAAGCAAGGTGCCTCTCGTTGGTCATTCGAAGAGCTGTTACCTCACTTTAAAGAGTTAGAAAACTACAACGGCGGGGACGATTATTTTCGCGGCAGAGACGGTGAGCTTTCGGTGTCGAATTTACGCAACGATAACCCGGCCTGTGCGGCATGGGTACAAGCCGCACAAGAATATGGCCTGCCGTTTAATCCTGACTTTAACGGCGCTACCACACTGGGCGTTGGCGCATATCAATTATCAATTTCCAAACGGTTTCGAGCGAGCGCTGCCGCCGCCTTTTTAAAACCAGTATTGCAGCGACCGAATATCACCCTTCAGACTAAAGCACACGTTTCGAAAATTATCATCAAACAAGGCCGTGCTGTTGGTGTTGAGTGGATCACCGGCGATCAGCGTCATAGTGCCATGGCCAGCTCAGAGGTGGTGTTATCTGCAGGCTCTCTGCAGTCGCCTCAAATACTGCAGTTATCAGGTGTTGGTCCGGCCGGCCTGTTACAACGCCATGGTATTGAGGTGGTCGCAGATTCCCCGGAGGTTGGCGAGAATCTGCAGGATCACTATCAAATGCGTATGGTGGTAAAGCTCAAACAAAAACTGTCACTGAACGATGACGTCCGCAATCCCTTGAAGCTTGCGAAAATGGGCCTTGACTGGATTTTAAAAGGCGAGGGGCCACTAACAGTTGGTGCAGGACAGGTAGGGGGTGCTGCGTGTACGCAATACGCAACTAACGGTCGGCCGGATATTCAATTCAACGTGATGCCGCTGTCGGTTGATAAACCTGGTACACCTCTACACAAGTATTCCGGATTTACTTCATCGGTCTGGCAGTGTCATCCGGAAAGCCGGGGCTCAGTCGCCATTCAATCGAGTGATCCGTTTCAGCAACCGAAGATCGCGCCAAACTATCTGTCTGCCAAAAAGGACAGAGAGGTCATGATTGATGCTATCAGGATTCTGCGCGACATCAACAACCAGCCCGCCTTCCGCAATCTATGGGATGTTGAAATGGTGCCCGGCAGCGAGACGCAAACCGACGCCGAGATTCTTGATTCTATCCGCAATGGTGGTGGCACTGTTTTTCATCCGGTAGGTACTTGCCGAATGGGTAGTGATGAACGCGCGGTGGTAGATCCTGAACTACGCGTTCGGGGTGTAGATGCACTACGTGTTATCGATGCGTCAGTGATGCCATCTATAACATCGGCAAACACCAATGCACCGACTTTAATGATCGGTCAAAAAGGGGCAGCCATGATGCAGCACAATTCTCGTCATCGGTTCAGTGAGTAAACATTTTGAAGATACTGACCATGGCCGGGCAGGTCGCACGAGAGTGAGTCGGTCGTGGGGCTGTTATGCTCAATCCCGCCACCGCAAAGGGAAAAGCGCAGTATTGCCTGCGAGTCGCCTTCGGGTATACAAGTAATTCGGGTTTTCCATCCACTCTTCCGGAACCAATATGCTCCATGAACTAAGAATCTACCACTGCCTGCCCGGTCGATTGCCGGCGTTAAACGATCGGTTTCGAAATACCACGTTAAAGCTCTGGGAAAAACACGGGATTCGGCCAACCGGTTTTTGGACGGTGGCCATCGGTGAAAATTCTCAGTGTTTGTATTACCTGCTTGAGTGGGAAAGCCTGGCTGAGCGGGAGTCACGCTGGAACGCGTTTACCAGTGATCCGGTGTGGATTGAGGCCCGGGCGGCCAGTGAGAAAGACGAGGCGATTGTTGCCCATATCAGTAATACTATTTTAACACCTACAGATTATTCTCTGGTTCAGTAGGATGTTGTTTGCGTGCTGATGGTAAAGTCTTAGAAATATTATCTCCTGTTTTAACAAAAATACATTAGAGAATAAACCATGTGGCAGTTTTGGGTTGATCGGGGTGGCACCTTCACAGATATTGTTGCTCGTCATACTGATGGCACGTTAAAGACAATTAAGTTGCTTTCAGAGAATCCCGAGCAGTATCGTGATGCTGCTGTCCAGGGTGTGCGTGATATTCTGCAGCTGGAGGCCAATGAACCTATTCCGGCTGGCGCCATCAGTGCCGTTAAGATGGGCACCACCGTAGCCACCAATGCATTGCTGGAGCGCAAGGGTGATCGGACGCTGCTGTTAATAACAAAGGGTTTTGCT
Organism: uncultured Granulosicoccaceae bacterium; assembly: GCA_937998875.1. Classification (GTDB taxonomy): domain Bacteria; phylum Pseudomonadota; class Gammaproteobacteria; order Granulosicoccales; family Granulosicoccaceae. The sequence goes on along the minus strand of CALLBO010000025.1, from coordinate 119,869 downwards.
GATCAGCTGCGCATTGGCTATCAAGCGCGGCCAACGCTTTTTGATCTGAATGTTGAATTGCCTGAGCTTCTCTATGAAAGAGTGAATGAAGTAACAGAGCGACTAGCCGCCAATGGTGATGTCGTTACCAAGCTTTCTGAAGCATCTGCTCTGGTTGCCTTGCAGGATGCTTACAACGACGGCATCAGGAGTGTCGCCATCGCCTTGCTGCACGGATACAAAAATCCGTCACATGAACTGCGCCTGGCAGAGATAGCAGCAGAAGTTGGTTTTACGCAAATTTCTACCTCTTATAAAACGTCGCCATTGATGAAGCTGGTCAGCCGAGGAGACACCACGGTAGTAGATGCGTATTTGTCACCAATTTTACAAAGATACGTACAACAGGTACGTGATGCACTTGATGCAGATCAGGGTGGGTGTGAACGTTTGCTGTTCATGCAATCCAATGGCGGGTTAACTGATGCCAGTTTGTTCCAGGGTAAGGATGCCATATTGTCAGGGCCTGCAGGTGGTGTTGTTGGCATGGTCAAAACCGGTGTACAGGCAGGCCATCACAAGCTGATTGGTTTTGATATGGGCGGCACATCAACCGATGTTTGTCACTATGCCGGTAGCTTTGAACGAAGTTTTGAAACCGAAGTTGCCGGTGTACGTATGCGCGCCCCGATGATGAATATTCATACGGTAGCTGCCGGTGGTGGTTCAATACTCAAGTTCGAGGAAGGTCGATTTCAAGTGGGGCCTGACAGTGCCGGTGCCACACCTGGGCCTGCTTGCTATCGTCGCGGTGGTCCGTTAACCGTCACAGATTGCAATGTGATGCTGGGTAAATTGCAGGCGCACCATTTTCCATCGGTGTTTGGCCCGAATTCCAATATGCCGCTCGATACTGAAATTGTTACTAAAAAGTTTCAGACGCTTGCCAGGGCAATTGCGACAGAAACAGGTGATCCGATAATGTCTGTAGAGCAGGTTGCCAACGGCTTCTTACGCATTGCTATTGAAAATATGGCAAATGCGATTAAAAAAATCTCTGTGCAACGTGGTTATGATGTTACCCGTTATACGTTGAACTGCTTCGGTGGCGCTGGTGGCCAGCATGCCTGTGGGGTGGCTGATGCACTCGGTATACAAAAAGTACTGTTGCATCCTTTTGCAGGTGTTTTGTCGGCCTACGGGATGGGTCTTGCAGACATTCGTGCCTTGCGCGAAGAGCAGTTTGAGCAAAGCATTACTGATGTTAACGATGCCGGTAAACAACTTGACCGACTCGCACAAGAGGCACTGGCCGAAGTGCTAAGCCAGGGAGTAGAGCAATGCGCTGCTACCGTGATTAAGCGCGTGCAACTGCGCTACCCGGGTTCTTTCCTTCCACTTGAAGTGACATTCGGTACAGAAGCCGAGATGCGTCAGCGCTTTGAAGAGGCGCACCAACTGCGTTACGGCTTCTCTGCTGGTGATCGTGATCTGGTGATTGAGTCACTGGGTGCAGAAGCAATCGGCGCTACAGATTCACCTGCAGAGAATATCGCAACACTAACAGACAGCACGCCAAAATCAATTGATACCGTCGCCATGGTAAGCGATGGCAACAGAGTTGACGTACCTTTGTATGATCGCGATCAGCTGTTACCGGGACAGACGCTTGCAGGCCCTGCCATCATCAAGGAACAAACCGGTACCACCATTGTAGAAAATGACTGGCGGCTATCCATTGATGCCTGGGGCCAGTTGGTACTGGAACGAGTCACGCAGATGAAGCGAGAGCTTTCTGCAGGCACCAGCGCTGATCCGGTAATGCTGGAAGTATTCAATAATCTGTTTATGAATATCGCCGAGCAGATGGGAGCCACGCTTGCGAATACCGCTTATTCGGTAAACATTAAAGAGCGTCTGGATTTCTCCTGTGCATTGTTTGCCACAGACGGTACGTTAGTCGCTAATGCGCCGCACGTACCGGTACACCTGGGCTCCATGAGCGAATCAATCAATACTGTGATACGGCTCAATAGCAATACAATGGCACCTCGTGATGTGTATGTATTAAACGCCCCGTTTAACGGGGGCACCCATTTACCCGATGTGACCGTGGTAACTCCGGTTTGGAACGTTACACAGGATACCGTTCTGTTTTACGTTGCATCCCGTGGTCACCATGCTGATATTGGTGGTAGCACGCCTGGCAGTGCACCTCCTGACAGTAGTCACATAGATGATGAGGGTGTCTTGATTGATAACTTCAAACTGGTTGATAAAGGCCAGCTCAGAGAAAAAGAAACCAGAGCACTTCTGGCGTCCGGCAAATACCCGTGTCGCAACATCGATGAAAATATGGCTGATCTGGCCGCCCAGGTCGCAGCCAACGAAACCGGTGCACAGGAAGTGCGGAAAATGGTAGAGCAATTCGGGCTTGATGTTGTACAGGCTTATATGAAGCACGTGCAGGACAACGCAGAAGAATGTGTTCGTCGGGTTATTACTGCACTAAAAGATGGAAGCTACCGTTATGAAATGGATAGTGGAGCGGTAATCAATGTTGCCATTCGCGTTAACGCCGAAGCAAGGGAGGCAACGATTGACTTCACCGGTACCTCGGAAAAAGATTCACTCAACTTTAATGCACCATTCGCTGTGTGTCGTGCGGTTGTACTGTATGTGTTCAGGACGCTGGTTGATAAACCGATTCCGTTAAATGAAGGTTGTTTTAAGCCGTTAACAATCATCGCACCGAAGGGCAGTATGATTAACGCTGAATATCCGTCGGCAGTCATCGCCGGTAACACCGAAGTCAGTCAGGCGATGTGCAATGCACTAATTGGTGCGCTCGGGATTATGGCGGGTAGTCAGGCCACCATGAATAATTTTGTCTGGGGCAATGAGCAACGGCAGAACTATGAAACCATATGTGGCGGAGTAGGGGCCGGACCTGACTTCGACGGCTGCTCGGCAATACAAACTCACATGACCAATACCCGGATGACAGACCCTGAAGTTCTGGAGTGGCGTTTTCCCGTGCGTGTAGAAGAGTTCACGATTCGCCGCGGCTCAGGTGGAGCAGGTCGCCATACCGGTGGTGATGGTATCACCCGTCGATTGCGTTTTCTTGAAGCGATGACGGTGACGGTGCTTGGTGGTCACAGACGAGTGCCCCCGTTTGGGGTTGATGGAGGTTCGCCTGGTGAAGTTGGTAATGACTGGGTTGAACGCGCTGACGGTACTGTTGTTCCAGTAAAAGGGATTGATGCGATTGAGGTGTATCCGGGCGATGTGTTTGTGATGCAAACGCCCGGGGGTGGTGGGTTCGGTGGGAAGGTTGAGGGAGTCTGATCTGGGAGGATATTTTCGGAAGCATGAAGGGAATGTGAAATGGGAAGCTTCTTCGCCGGTACGCGGGTTAAGCAGCAGTAGACAAAACCAGCCTCGATTTTCGCGTCAATTCAAAACTGGATGCGAGTTTGCTTTACAAATTTAATATGTCATGACAATATGGTGCTTTACGGTATACGCAGATCACAATGAAAACACCTAATCGCTATCAGCTGGCATTATTTTTTACGCTCCTCGTAGTACCTATGGTGAATCTGCTCGCTGGCCCGATGATAGAAGCGGTTCAGCAACCGGAAATTGACAGCAGCATCTGCGTCGATACACCGCCGTATAATGACGGCTTCGGATGGAACGGCACCTGTGGATGCCTAACCGAGCACACTCCCGGCATTTCTCTTGAGTTTGCAGAACAGGATATCCTGCTAATGTCCGGGCGCAGTCCCGCCGCGTGCACAGGTTCAAACGCGTTGTTCGCCTATACAAAGGCAGAAGACGAGTGGAAGGTATCCGCTGAACTGCGTTCAACTCATAATCAACCGCATGACAATTTTCCGGATAACGTAACAATCGCAGGTGACACCATTGTTGCGACCAGCGGCAGGTTTAATGACAATCAGACCGCCTATCCCTACATAACCTTGTTCGAAAAAGACGCTGCAGACACCTGGACAGAACTGCAAACCATTATTGTTGACAGTCCAGTGCCTGAATGGCGGGAAAGCGTAAAGTTTGATGGTGAGACACTCGTCTTCTCATACAAGCTTAATGACGAGTATCCAATTTTTGTTTATGAAAAATCTGGTGATGGATTCTGGTATGAAACGGCCCGGCTCTCTACCACTGAGCCGGAAAGAACCTATCAGCAGTATCCGCTTTTGCGACTTGATGGCAATACACTGGCAGCACTACATACCTCTAACCCAAAGGTTATTTTTTTCGAAAAAATTAATGGTCAGTGGATAGAGCAAAGCACTCTGTCACTGCCTGACTACTCAAGCGGTAACGTGAGCAGCAACTACAGTTTTGAAAACGGACTTCTGATTGTCGGACTAACATCGTATGAAAAACAATCAAACGGTGCATGGGTGGAAAGACCGCGGGACACGAGATTTGGTCATTTAACCCTGATACCGCAAACGCTACTGCCTTATGGAGATCTTAGCTTTGACATCCGTCGCTTGCTGCCTTCCAACCCGGAAGAGCCGTGCTTTGGCTGTGGAGTTGATTTAAGTCCCGGTATAACCTCATATCGACTGGTGAACGGTAACTGGGTTACGGTTGATCGTATCTATCTCAACGATATGGAACGTGTCTTTCAAAGCCAGCTCGTTCAATACGGACAAAACGTTTCCTTTTTCTATGATAACAACCTCTTTGTCTACAGCCTCGACGCTGACGGGTATTTTAATGGCGGCGAAGCGGAGGGCCGTGCCGGCAACAACTCAATAACGAGTAATGGTTGTGACTACACTAATGCTCCGCAGCACGACGGATGGGGATGGAACGCGACTACGGGTACATCCTGCGCGCCACTATCCCAATCAAACGAATCATCTATGAACGAACAGACTATCCTGATACCGGACAATACATCAGGTTGTGATTATTCCAATGCTGCGCAATATGGTGGTTGGGGATGGAATCCGAACACTTCAACATCTTGTCCACCTGTCAGTTCTGTTGTTTCAACAAACACTGCAATCAATCCGTTAATCTTCGACGCAGTATCCAGCAATCCACTGGTGCTTACTGTAACTCCTGAGATCACAGGTCAGTGTGTCGACGTGGTTCCATTCAACGACAACTGGGGTTGGAATGGTACCTGTAGTTGTGAACTTACCTATAACCCAATCTACGAGGAGTTCGGTAGCCACATAAACATGCGCAATAACACATTGTTCATCAACTCCGATTCATCACCACAAGCCTGCTACGGATCAGGCTCAGTGCTTGTTTACAGTCTGGATGACACGGGCCAGTTGCGTAGAGAAGCTGAATTGTTGCCCGCCGCTCGCTCCCGGGGGGATGGGTTTGCTGGCTGGGTACTCAAAGATCACCATATTACGGATGACCTTGTCGCCCCCTACACCTGGCAGACAGTCACAGTTTTCGGACGAGAGGGCGGAAGCTGGACTGAGCTGTACACAAAAGATCGCGAGTCTGGTCATGCGTTCTTCGACGATGAGCTCATCACTACCAGTAGCGCGGGTATCAAACGCTATGATGCCGGTACGGGACAGTTAAAAAGCACTTTCGCGCCTGCAAATCTAAGCGCAGATTGCAGGCCGTTTATCAAGCACGTACACAATCGTATGTTGGTACTTAACTCAAGCTGCGGCACGGAATTATACGAAAAGCAGGCGTCCGGTGAACTGGAGTTCCAATTTTCATACAGCGGTGAATATGAACTTACCAGAGTTGACGACAATCAGATATTTTTCAGTTTTCTGACATCAAGCATCGATACGTCAGAAGATCGAATTACGTATACACGAAATACTAACGGTGGCTGGACTGAAACCACATCCGTTAACAACCTGACTCACAGGTGGAACACTACTCAGTGGAGCTATACTTATAGTGACTATTTCCCGGTATCAAACAGCGACACCGTGTTGTCCAGGAACTTCGGGTTTGATACCGAAATTGCCATCCCTACACCTACCAGAAGCGGTGACAGTAACCCGGCTGTGTTGTTTTATCAGCGCGCGCCCGACACGGGTTGGGTGCTTACCCAGGAAATACCTATAACTAATCTACCCGGCACCCGATCTCATCGAAGTGAGGATGGATTGTTTTTAACTTATTCAACTTTATCCAACCGATCGGAGTTGGAAATCGACTCACTATTCAGGGACTCTTCTGGACAATGGAAATACCTGTTCAATACCGGACTAGACATTGGCTGGCCCAATGACGTAGAAATGTATCAGAACCATTTGTTTATTGCTTCAGACGAGGGTTTGCATCATCTGACTGCACCAATCACGCAATATACTCCTGATGTCGTTTCACCAACCGAAACAGCTACAATCAGCGCTGACCCTGATTGTGACTATTCAAGCGCTTATCTTTACGGCGGTTGGGGTTGGAATGAGAGACTGCGTGAGAGCTGCCCACCACTACCCGATGTTGGTTCGATCGCACCCCCTGCTGTTGGTGCTTGTGTTGATTCCGATGGAGACGGATGGGGGTGGGACGGAGTTGCGAGCTGCCGTATGCCGTAGATGGGATTCAACGGAGAAGAGGGCTCGTATTTTCTGCAATTGGTAAAGAGCTGCAAGATAAACAAGGATCTGCTGAGCCCTATATACTAGTCCCGTTGTGTAACTGGAAAACGGTGGCTGAAAGTGGCGATAAAAATGTCAGAAAATTCCTTATTCGCGATTTTGTTAAGGTCACCGTGGTGGTACAGCGCTGCAGCCGGTGTTTTGGTGAGTGCACTGGCAATGGCACTTGCTCGAGGCCAATACCAGATTCTTGGGGTATCACTTTCGCTGCCATTTTTTGGCATCGCAGCCTATGCCGCGTTTAAGCAGTCGCAGCGTCCGAGCGTAAAGCAGATTGCAGAAGGTGCAGCACAGGCGCGAAAAATGACGGCGGCTGAAGTTGCAGAAAAAATTGCCGCCAATTACACGCGTGAGCGCTTTGAGTCAGCAGCTTTTAGTGGTGCCGAAGCAGAACTCGAACTCACTCGAGGCTATCGAAAAATACTTGTTAGTAGTAAACGTTTCAAGGCAGCGAATACAGGTGTTGAACCACTGAAAAAGCTAGTTGCTGCGGGTGAGCGCGCAGAAGCGACAGGGTATTTGTACGTGACGCTTGGTGAGATTTCCAGCAATTCCATTGAGTTTGCCAGAGAAAATAATATTGAATTTATCCGTGCTAATGATCTGGCTGTGTTTTTTTCCGGCAAGGCAAAAATTCAGTAGCTTGCTGGGTACAGGAATGTACGGTAATCCGCCAGGTATAATGGTCTCTAGAGTCTTGGGTGACAATACTTGATAGTGTGCATTGTCCGCACGTGAGTCATAATCCACCGTGGACCAACCGTCCATGGGCCGAAACAGTTTCGGGCCTGTGGGGTAATATTGGCTTTGATTTTGACTCAAAAAACATTACCGTCAGGAACCTCGTTACACGGCCGTAGAGCCGTGCGCCTAATCCCATGATTCGCAAGCGCATCTTTCTGTCTGGCTATGGTAGGAAGATAGCAACCAAACGACTACTATCTGGCACCGTAGCTATTGATCAAGGCGAATAATGCTTTTTATTAGCTCGCTGTCGTTGGCATCCTGCATTGCAAAAGCATCTGGAGTACCGTCAAGTGTGAAATGATGGCTAACCAGTGATTCCACATCTACCTTCTTTGCGGCCACCAGTTCTATAGCTCTGGGATAAACATTTCCCATTCTGCGAGAGAATTTAATGTTCAATCCCCGGCGACGGGCTTCTGCAGCAGACAAAGGTGCGTAGTCGTTGCCATCGGGGATGCCGACCAGCACAACACGGGCTCCAATCTTTGCGGCTTTTACTGAATCGACAAATGCATTGGGCGAGTTTGTTGCTTCGATAACCAGATCAGAGCCCAATCCGCTGGTTGCATCAAGTATTGCATCCGTACTATCACCAATCTCGTCAGCACCCTGTTGCAGTGCGGCTTTGGCACGGTGCGGCAGTGGATCGACAGCGTACACAGGACCGCAAGTGCTTAGTTTCAGCAGTTGCAGAATGCCCAGCCCGATGGGTCCGCAACCCAGAACAGTAACTGTTTCGAACAGTCTTGGTTTGGCCAAATCTATAGCGTGGATGCAAACACCCAGCGGTTCAAGCATGGCCGCTTCATCTGCAGTCATCGATTCAGGAATAGTCACAATACTTTGGCGAGGTACGTTTATCGAGTGGGTCAATGCTCCGTTATAAGGTGGTGCACCAAGAAAAATAACATTCGGACAAAGGTTATGATGTCCACGGTGGCACCACTCGCAGGTATGACAAGGTAGAGCCGGGTCAACCGATACCAGCTGACCGCGTGATAGTTCTAAAGATTCAATATCAGCCTGAAGTCTGCCTGAAAACTCATGGCCCGGTACGAAAGGAGTATCAATAGTAGCCGAACCGATACCCCCGTCTTTGTAGTAGTGCAGGTCGCTACCGCAGATACCAACAGACGCGACATCTAAGCGGGCAGTGTCAGGGCTGCCAACGGGTGGATCGAACGGTTCAATCCGAATATCGCGTACACCATGAATAAACGCTGCTCTGTTCATAATACTGCTCGACGTTTGAGTTCCTGATTTCTGTTCAAGAGTTCATTCACAATGTAGTAGAAGAACTCTTAGCCTATACCGCTGAAAAGCCGCCATCGATCATCAAAGTTTCGCCATTGATGAGTTCGGATGCTGAGGAGGCGAGAAACAGGGCAAGATCTGCCACCTCAACCGGTTCTCCAAACCGCCGTAGCGGGGTTCTGGCTATAAACGGATCTTTCTTTTCAGGAGCACTCCAGTTTTCTATACCCATATCTGTAAGAATAACGGTTGGACAAATAGCGTTCACTTGAATGTTATGTTGAGCCCATTCTTTCATCAGGCAACGAGTCAACCCGTTCATTGCTGCTTTGGATGCGGAGTATGCGGCATGGTTGTCGAATGCGACCACCGCTGCCTGAGAAGAGATATTGATTATCTTGCCCCATCGCCGTTCAATCATGCCCGGTGCAATAAGTTGCGCTAGTTGAAAAGGTGCTCGGACATTGATAGCCATGGTTCGGTCCCATTGGTCCAGGCTCAGACTAATAGCAGGTTCTATCAATGCGACACCTGCATTATTAACCAGAATGTCTACTTGTTGTCCGGAGATTGAACTGACCAGATCGTTTATTTCATCTGAGGATGCCAAATCGCAGATTTTGTCAATACAGGTTCTCTGTTTGGATTCAACAATCTTTTTTACTTTGGCCAATCCAGCCTGATCACGGCCGGTCGCGATTATATTCGCCCCAGCATCAGCAAAAACTGAACAGATTTCGGCACCAATGCCTTTGGACGCGCCTGTTACGAGTGCGGTTTTACCTTCAAGCGAAAAACGATCAATCCAGTCTGACATAAAGATTCGCCGTTGGTTTGGGTAGCATGCTGCTACTGTATGTTGTGGGTGTGCTCATGTGCGTTGGCCGATGGCCATGCCATCGGCGTCAAACAGATGAATGTGCTTGTCGGAAAAGCCAAGCCCGATATTGTCGCCACTGCTGTGGGTCAGCTCACCATCTGTTTTTATAACGATATCTTCTTCGGTACCTGTAAGCTTGCAGTACAGGTAAGCCTCGCCGCCTAATGATTCAACTACATATACCTGTGCGGTAAGTTGAGCGGTGTCAGGTGGTACTATTTCCACATGCTCCGGGCGGATACCACAACGCACGGCTTCACTGGTGCTCTGGTTGACGTTTTGGGTAATAACGCTGTTGTTAACTAGTACAGAGCCATTGTCGCAAGTCACGTTGATAAAATTCATACTGGGTGAGCCAAGAAATCCCGCAACAAACTCTGTACCCGGGGCATGATAAAGATCCAGAGGTTTGCCGATCTGTTCTATCTCGCCTTCATTCAATACAACAATTTTGTCTGCCATGGTCATAGCTTCAACCTGGTCATGGGTCACGTAGATCATTGTTGCACCCAGTTTCTTATGCAACGCTTCCAGCTCTATACGCATTTGAACGCGCAGTTTTGCGTCGAGGTTTGATAATGGCTCGTCAAACAAAAATACCTTGGGGTTTTTAACGATCGCACGCCCGATTGCAACGCGTTGTCTCTGTCCGCCGGACAACTCAGAAGGTTTACGGGAGAGGTAGGGGTTGAGTTGAAGTATTTGTGCAGCTTCCGATACGCGTTGATGGCGCTCCTTTTTCGATACACCATTAACCTTCATACCAAATTCCATGTTGTCTTGCACACTCATGTGGGGGTACAAGGCATAGGATTGGAAAACCATGGCGACGTCGCGGTCAGAAGGGGCAACAGCTGTAACGTCTGATCCTCCGATGCTGATTTTGCCCTGCGATACCGACTCAAGACCGGCAATGCTTCTTAACAACGTTGACTTGCCACATCCGGATGGCCCTACGAATACTGCAAACTCACCATCTTCGATCTCCAAAGAGACATTAGACAGGGCCTGAAAGGAACCGTAGTGCTTATCGATACTGGCTAGTGAGACAGCGGCCAACTCGTTTTCCTCTGTAGTGGTACGTTCCCAACGGGTAAATTCGCGCCAAGCAGGGAATTTAGTAAATACCTGTTGACAGTGTCTGTAATTTACATAAGCATTGTGTGTGATACAAGTGTATCTCACTGCTTAAATTGATTACGGAGGAAAGTCATGAAACTAAGCGCATCCTTGCACAGCGTGGCTGCTGCGGCTGCAATTTGGTGTCTGGGCACCACTACGGCAAGTGCCTGGACATTGGAGGAGGCTGCAAAGCCTTATGCAGGCACTACTGTTGATGTAGTGTTTTTACTACGACCAGGCTATGAAGCGGCAGAGGCTATGCTGCCGGAGTTTGAGAACGCTACAGGTATTAAAGTCAACATCATTAAACACCCGTATGAGAACGCGCTGGGGGAGCAAGTACGTGATTTCGTTGCTGGTGGCGACCTTGATATTGCGTTGATTGATCTGGTCTGGATTGGCAATTTTGCAGAGAATGACTGGATAGAACCAATATCCAAGTTCACATCCAACCCAGATCTCGCAGACCCTGAACTCGATATCGACGATTTCTTTCCACTGGTGTTAAATGCCTTCGGTGGATGGAATGATGAAGTCTACGGGCTTCCGTTTGATAATTATTCGGGACTTTTATTTTATAACGAGTGCATGTTGAAGGATGCCGGTTTTGATGGGCCACCGGAAACATGGTCAGACCTCAAAGACAAGTATGGTCCGGCGCTGACCAAAGATGGCAAGTATGCCTATGCGTTGCAGTCGAAACGTAATGAAACCCAATCTGCTGACAGCTTTGCACGTGTACTGTGGCCTTTTGGCGGATCGTTTCTCGATGAGAATTTTAAGTCCAACCTGATGTCTGCTGAAAGTCAGGCGGGTTTAAAGTTCCGACAAGACCTGATGCAGTACATGCCAGAAGGGATAGTGAGCTACGATCACGCAGAAGCGGTTAACGCACTGGCACAAGGTGATATTGCGTTGCTGACCGAGTGGTCGGCATTTTATTCCACCCTGAAGAGCCCGGACACTTCGCAGATTGTAGATTGCTTAAAGATAGCACCAGAGCCTACCGGACCTGCGGGTCGCAAGCCTGCGCTGGGTGGATTCTCTATGGCGGTTGCAAAACAGGCTGACGACAAAGAACAGGCAGCAGCCTGGTTGTTTATTCAGTGGGTGACGTCCAAAGCTAATGCCATGGAATACCTAGAGCGCGGTGGTGTACCTGCTCGCCAGAGTGTTTACCAGGAGCCTGGAGTTGCAGAAAAGTATGATTTTGTTCCGGCGCTGGTTGAGAGTTGGCAAGACGGTGTGCCGGAGTTTCGACCACGCTTTGCTGAGTGGCCTGAGATTACCGAAATTGTGCAGGAGTGGGGGACCAAAATAATGCTCGGTGAAGTATCCACAGAAGAGGGTGCCCAGGAGCTTGGTAGTCGTATGGAAGCGGTGTTGGAAAAAGCCGGTTATTACGATGGTAAGAAGCCACTTGCCCAGTAGAATAGTTAAACTTTAAGTGTGTACTGCAACTAGAGGTACCTCGTTCGAGGTGCCTCTTTTTATGCCTTCAGGAACAGTTCGTATATGTCTGCTGTCTCCGTAAAACGATCAACCCTGATCGGGTTTCTAGGGCCTTCAATATTTGCATTGCTGGCAATTGGTATTGTGCCGCTGCTGTATGCAGTTTGGACTTCGCTGCATTACTTTAATCTTACCAAGCTCAAAAATGTCGAATTCATCGGCATTGAGAATTATGCAACGGTTCTAACTGACAGCGTGTTCTGGCAGGCCATGGGGCGGACCTTTACGTTACTGGGTATTGCGTTACCTATCCAGATTGCGCTCGGGCTAGGCATCGCACTGCTGTTGCATCAGCCTGGTCTAAGCTTTTTAAAAACACTCACGCGCTTGTCATTGGTTCTGCCAATGGCCACCACCTATGCGGTGGTAGGCTTGTTAGGGCAGGTGATGTTTAACATCAAATATGGTGTGATCAATCAACTGCTGGGCTTTGTTGGCATAGAGCCTGTCAACTGGATCGGTGATCCGACCAACGCTTTTGCATTAATCATATTCTGGGATATCTGGCAATGGACGCCGTTTGTTGCATTGGTGTTGCTGGCGGGTTTGACGACGGTGCCAGCTGAGATTGAAGAGGCGGCAAAGCTTGAGACTAAACGTTGGTACACGGTACTTCGGTATGTCCAACTTCCGTTTCTGATACCAGGACTGACGGCTGTGTTGATTTTACGCACTGCCGATACATTAAAACTGTTTGATATGGTTTTTACACTGACACGCGGTGGACCTGGTGCATCAACAGAGTTGATTTCGCTAATGATTCAGCGTGTCGGGTTTCGTGCATTTGACCAGGGTCTGGCATCGGCACAGGCAATTATTCTGTTGATAATAACTATTATCTTAAGCCAGCTTTACATCAGGCTCCTGTACAAGGAAGTTGGTTGATGAAGATTAACCGGGCAATGCCAGGCACCCATAACAGAATGGGTATGCAGATTTTGTTGCTGCTACTTATTATTACTTTTTGTGTGTTCCCTTTCTATTGGATGGTGACCACCAGCCTGAAAACCCAACTGCTGGCTCTGAAGTCTCCACCAGTCTGGCTTTTTGAGCCGACCTTTCAAAACTACACCGAGGTATTAACAAAGGATGGAGTGGCAAAAACCCTAATCAACTCGTTGATTGTGGCAGTTTCTACGACAATGCTCGCTATAACTTTGGGTTGTCCAGCGGCTTATGCGTTAGCCCGATTTGAATTTCGTGGTAAGCGCGATCTTTGGTTCTGGTTTATCACTAATCGAATGGTGTCACCGATTGTATTGGCGTTGCCGTTCTTTTTGATAGTCAGGAAGATTGGTTTACTCGACACTCATTTGGTGTTGATACTTATCTACCTAACCTTTAACTTACCTATTGTGATCTGGATCTGTACTGATCAATTTCGCTCGGTTCCGTTTGAGTTAAACGAGGCTGCGATGTTGGAGGGGGCATCCCCGTTTCGTATATTTAGATCAATCTGTTTGCCACTGGCGATGCCCGGTGTTGCAGTAAGTGCGATTTTCTCTTTTATATTTTCCTGGAACGAGTTGATGTACGCGCTGGTGTTAACCCGCAACTCAGCCAAGACGGCACCCGCGATGGCGGTTAGTTTCATGGAGGGTTACAACCTGCCGTACGGAAAAATAATGGCAACCTCTACGCTTATTGTAATACCGGTGATTATTTTCTCCCTTATCGCGTCCAAACAATTGGTTAGAGGACTAACTATGGGTGCTGTTAAGTAGCCTCATGGTTACAAATGGAAAGGCCACAGATCTCTACGCAGGCATTGATCTCGGAACTTCAGGCATCAAGGTAATCATTGCAGACAGTGATGACCAGGTGCATGCCGTTGCGAGCCGTTCAGTTAACACTAAATGCCTGCACGATGGCTGGAACGAACAAGATCCCGATGAGTGGTGGGACGCAGTGTGTGCTTGTTTAGACGAGCTCGCACAGAGAAAACAGGTGATGGCACGAGTCAGGGGTATCGGGCTTTCCGGTCAAATGCTCGGGCCTGTACTTATCGACAAGTCTGACAAGGCAATCAGGGATGTCATCTTGTGGAATGACGGTCGCAGTGTTGAGGAGTGCAGGGAACTGCTGGAATTGGTACCCGACATCGGACTACGCACCAACTGTACTCCAGACCCGGGTGTAGGCGCACCAAAGCTGCGATGGCTTTACAAACATGAGCCTGAGATCCTTGATCGAGCGGATTGCCTGCTGCTGCCGAAAGACTATATAAGACTGAAACTGACAGGCGAACGCTTTACTGAACCGAGTGATGCCGGTGGCACCATGTTGATGGAGTGTGCAGATAGCAGTTGGTCAGCACAACTTTGTGAGGCCGCCATGTGGGACTACAACAAGTTGCCACCCGTTTCATGGGCCTGGGAACCGGCGGGTCAGCTAAGGGATACACTGGCTGATCGCTTTAATATCACGCGAGGGATTACGGTCGCTGCAGGTGCCGGAGATAACATGGCCTGTAGTATCGGAGTGGGTGTTGCGAAACCCGGTGACTGTGCAGTGACTATTGGTACCTCCGGCGTTATTTGCACTGTTGACGGTTCTTTTAAACCTCTGCCAGACAAAGCGTTTCTCACCAGTCATCACGCAGCGCCGAATGCCTATCTATCGATGGGGGTGGTGATGAGTGCAACAGCAAGCTTTGAGTGGCTGGTGAGTTTGCTCGGTGAAACCACAGAATCATTAAGTGACAAGATCGATGCGTTGTACAAAGACGGCCGTGCGTTCGAATCTCCAGTGAGTGCACCATGGCTTAGCGGCAACAGAACGCCTTATAATCAGCCCGGCAGCCGGGGTACATTTACCAACGTAAGCGCCAGTACCGATGCTTCAATGCTGGGCTGGTCAATTCTTGAAGGGGTAGCCTTTCAATTCAGGGAGTGTTTTCTTCACCAACAGGAAGCGGGTATGGATGTAGGCAAGCTGGTGTTGGTCGGTGGAGGTGCGAACAATCTGCTCTGGAGTAAAATGATCGCCACCCTGTTGGGTAAGCCGTCGATTCTTCCCGTTGGTCGTCATCTCGCAGCCTGTCTGGGTGCGACACGCCTGGCTCAGGTTGCTGCCAGTTTTCGGCACACCACTGGAGTTGACGCAGTCAACGATGTATTGTGCCGGTCCCCGAAAGTCGAATTCGAGATAGAGCCTGACAAGCAGTTGTTTGAGCCCATGTCAGAACGGTTCGAGCAATATCAGGCTATAGTGAATTCATAAACCATGCAAACAGCAGACGAGAAAAACGGTTTCATCCCGGAAGAACCGTTTCTATCAAAAGTAGCCTGGCTTTATCACGTGTGTGGGTTAACTCAGAGCGAAGTGGCAAAGGAGTTGGGCACCACACGCCTCAAAATCAATAAAACGATTCGCTATGCACGTCGCCAGGGCATGGTGCAAATCGATATTGCATCACCATTCACCGGTACGTATGAACTTGCAGATCATCTTGCAAGCCGCTATTCGCTAAAAGATGCTTATGTTGGTTTGGTCGCGCCAGAGTCCAATGATTGCCATGAGAGCGTGGGCACTGCACTGGCATTTTATCTCAATGATTTACTGGCCACTAAGAAAATTAAATCGATCGGTGTGGCCTGGGGCTCATCACTTGAATGTTCTTTGAAGACACTCAAGCCTTATTCAGGTTCGGAGATGGATGTGGTTTCTCTTATGGGGGGAGTTTCAAGAGGAACATCAATTAACTCTTTCGGCATTGCCGCCAATTTTGCCAGTATTTTAAACGCCCGCTATCATTTGTTTGCTGCACCCATCTATTGTGAGTCAGAAGCATTAACACAAACATTGCTAAAAACAGATCTACTAAAAGATCAAATTAAAAAGGCGATATCGGTTGACATTGCCTTGCTTTCAGCCGGGGATATTTCAAAAAAATCTATCTTGATGAATCAGGGACTTCCTCGTGATGTGACTATGGCAGAGTTGAAAAAGGCAGGTGCCGTGGGTGATGTGCTTGGCCGATTTCTAGATAGTGAAGGCAAGCTGGTAAAACATCCGATTAATGACCGGGTAATAAGCCCGCCTTATGCATCTTTTAAACAGCTTAAGCATGCGGTGCTCGTTGCGGCCGGCGTGCACAAAATTCCCATTATGCATGCAGCCCTTTCTGCAGACCTTATACACACCCTGATAACGGATAATGCTACAGCTGAGCGCTTGTTGCGGTATGCCGGTTCTGACTAGCTTTTCGCATAAGATGCCTTGCTTAGATGGAGAAGCCAATCCCCGGAGCGTTCAGGTTGGCCACATTCCAGAGGGCCTCCGAAGGGTTATACATGCACCTGTCGCTAGCAACTTGTTGCACTTCAAACTTCATACTCGGCGCTATATGCGCACAATCGCAATTCTCGGGAACGTGCCTATTCCTCGCCAAAAGCCTCAAATCCCGATGAGCAGCCTGAATGTGCTATGTATGTCAAAGAACGAACTCACTGCAAAAAAGTGAATTGGTAAATTTAGTAGTGTAAGACAACCCCTGTTAGAGTACTGGAATATCAGTATCGTGCGAAATTTCTATAAACCTTCGATAGCCATTATGCTGGTAGTGATAGCGCTCGGACTGGCAGTGTTGAAGTTTGAGCAGTTAAGGGAAAGTAATTTAATGCAATTTCAGCTACAGGGAAAAGCGGCAGAACTGGACAGGCAATTGGAGCAATTCGCTGTGTTGCCACGCGTATTGGCTCGCCACCCATACGTAATAAGAGCGCTATCTGATCCATCGTCATCCAGTGTATCCAATGCAAACTTAATGTTGAGGAAATCACAGCAGGATAGTAAATCTGCGTTCGCTTTTGTCATGAATACTGACGGCACTACGATAGCTGCAAGTAACTATGAAGATAGTGTCAGTTTCATTGGGGTGAACTACGGGTTCAGGCCGTACTTTACGAGAGCGTTAGTTGATGGTGCTGCGACATTTTTTGCCGTGGGTGCAACTACCGGTATCCCGGGTTATTTTACCGCTAGTGCTGTGACGGTGGCGGAGGAGACTATTGGAGTGGTGGTGGTCAAAACCGACCTTGCCGGGCTATTGGATTCCTGGCAGCTGAGTCCTTATGAATGGGCGGTGGTTGATGAACTAGGAGTGGTTACCCTGGCTACAGATACTCGTTTTCTATATGTTCCAATGCGACAACTATCTGAAAGTGACAGGCAAATAATCAAGCAGGATAGAAGGTATCAGGCGGTACACGATGCCTACTTAATGCCCCTGAGCACTGATCGTATAAAGTATCAGCATCAATCCACAAATCAAGCGTACTTTATGCAGCAAATACAATTGAATAGTGAACAATGGAATCTGACGTTGTTAGTGAAGGTATCACGAATCTGGATACGCGCAGCAATTTGGCTCCTTGCTTTAGGTTCAATACTGCTAATTCTGTTGCTCAGTTATCGAAACATGCTTGTGCAAAAGAGGCTTGTTGCTACAGAACAGAGACACGCAATGGATTTGGAGTTGGAAGTAGCTGCGCGTACCCGCGAACTTCGAATGGCACAGGAAGCGCTGATTACAGAATCAAACTACGCGATGCTGGGCCGTATGTCGGGCGCAATTAATCACGAAATCAATCAGCCCTTAACCAGCCTGAGGCTAAACCTCGCTTCACTCAGAAATATTATCGACAAACCGGATGCTGACATTCATGAGCTACGGCAGATTATCGTAGATAGCGACCGGACAACCAAACGTATAGGCAGGGTAGTTACTTCGCTTCGGAGTCTTGCAGCGCAACGTGCCACAGAGCGTGTGCCGCTTGGGGTCGACGACCTCGTTGGTGGTATTGTAGATACGATAAGCAGGGAGCGACCTGCCATGAAAAATTCATTGAAGGTTGTACTTGCCGAGAAAAATATGTGGGTTAAGGGCAATGAGATATTATTGCAACAAGCGCTGCTAAATATGCTGTATAACGCCTTTGATGCAGTCTTGAGTCACGGACAGCCTGAGGTAACGTTAAAATTAGCGCGCTCGGGTAAAACAATACAAATAAGTGTTCTGGATAATGGGCCAGGAGTCAGTGAAGATGTTCTGCCGCATTTATTTAAGCCATTTGTGAGCGATAAGTCGAAGTCTTCGGGCCTTGGTTTAGGCCTTACACTGACAGAAATGATTGCAGAGGATCACCAGGGTGAACTCACCTATGAGTTATTGAGTCTTGAGAATAGCGAATACCAAACGGGGAGCAGATTCACATTGTTCTTACCGCTTCATGAAGTCAAGGTTGGATGATGGAAGTGAAAAAACCAACTCTTGTACTATTGGTGGATGACGATATTGATGTGCTTGGCGCTCACAGCCGTTTCCTACGTCTGAATGATATCGATGTGATCGTGGCAGAGTCTTCTGCAACTGCGCTTCAAAGAATGCAGGAGAGCGATATCGATATCATCGTAACAGACTTAAGAATGCCTGAGAGCAACGGTATCGAATTTGCGCAGCAGGCCCGTCTTTCAAGGCCGCTAATACCTATTATATTTTTCTCTGGGTACGCGCAAGTCAGAGATATCGTTGCCGCGATGAAGCTTGGTGCGGTAGAGTTTCTTGAGAAACCTATCGATCCTGATGAGCTTTTAGAGGTTATAGGTGCTCTACAAAAAAGCCACTATGGGTCTTTGTCTAACTCGCGTAAGGCGTTTGATGGTCTGGCAGATGAATATCCGCTGCGTATGCGGGTGCTGGCCTATGAAAAATACCTGATAGAAAGTGCGATAGTTCAAAGCAATGGTCAGATCGGGTTGGTCCTTGAGGCACTGCAGGTTAATCGCAGAACCCTGAATGATAAAATGTCAAAGCTCGGTATTAGTCGGGATGCATTGCTCGGTGATACTAACCAGTAAGTCAGGGTGTAGAACGTCACACAGCTTGCTATTGATAGGCAAATTATTGCCTAAAAGTATATTTTTTGAAGTGCCTGGGTCATCGAAGAATAGATATACCTTTATAATTCATGTATTTAGTCTTTGTTGTGTACCGGCTGGTCGGTATTGCAAAATGGGGCGTTGCATCACTCTGATGCTTTCCTGGAGACCCATAAATGATCAAAAAACTTTTAGCGTCATTAGTATTTGCTTCGGCCACTGCCGCTTCCATTGGAACCGCACAGGCAAATGACTACGTCCTTAACACTGCTTCAACCGGTGGTACCTACCATCCGGTTGGAACTGCCATTGCAACGTTATCCAAGATTAAGTTGCTGCCAAAAGAGAAGTTCAGCCTGACAGCGGTTAACTCTGCGGGTTCTGGTGCAAATGTTCAGGCACTGGCAGCTGACACAGCACAATTTGCTATTTTGCAGGGGCTGTACGGGTCATACGCTGCAACCGGCACGGGACCGGTGACGGAAAAACAGGAGAATCTTCGCTCTATCTCTATGCTGTGGCAGAACGTTGAGCAGTTTATTCTCTCCAATGACCTTGTTAAAGACGGCACCGTGTCGGATTTGTTAGGTGCAACAGGCAAGACCATGGCAATGGGTAAAGAGAATTCCGGAACCCTGGGTTCTAACTCTGTTCTGCTGAGTGGGCTCGGAAGTGATATTGGATCCTATACCTTAATGCACGCCGGGTATGGCCCGTCAGTCGATGCGTTGGCAAATGGTCAGGCGGTTGGTGGCGGCTTTCCGTCAGGTCCTCCGACTAGTGCAATTACAAAACTGATGTCTTCAAATGGCGATAAATTCACACTGCTGAACGTCACAGCAGAAGAAGCTGCGAAAATGGATGGTGGCAGAAATCTCTGGGTACCTTATACAATCGCTGCTGGCACTTATCCGGGTCAGGATGCTGATGTTCAGACAATTGCGCAGCCAAACTTTCTGGCGGTCAATGCAAGTGTTGATGAAAACCACGTTTACCTGTTGACTAAAGCACTATACGAAAACCTGCCGTTTCTGCAGGCGATACATAAAGCGACTAATGCCATGGATGTGTCCAAGGCTGTCGGTGGTTTACCAGTACCGCTGCATCCAGGAGCAATCAAGTACTACAAGGAGGTTGGTATAGAAATCCCCGATCACCTGATGTAACGAAGAGTTATAACGGGCCATTTGTGGCTTCTACGGGATGAGTGTTCTAGGGGCACTCATCCTTTATTTATTTCTACTACTCAGACTGAGCGATATCTTTTGAATACAGAAGAATTGCAGGATCATTCAAGTATCAAGTTGCCATTTAAGGAACGGCTGGTTGACCTTGAATCTGTTCTTGTTAAACCCTTTCCCAATCTTCTGATTTACTTAGGTATATGTCTGTTCGGTCTATGGCACATTGTCACCAATGTCTACCTCAATGAAGGTGGGCTCTGGCAGAACAGTATTCATTTTGCAGGCTTTGGGCTACTGGCAGCAGTGACCACTTCTGCGGTAGACAAGCACGGTTACAATTTCAGGTTCTGGTGCAATCTGGTGTTCGGCTTGCTTATCGCTTTTAGCTCGCTATGGATAGCGCATGCTGAGAACGGTGTCTATGAACGAACTCTAGCCAAAACCGGGCAGAGCTGGCAATTTACACCGCTGGATTGGTTTGCGGGAATTGTGGTTATCGTTGGTGCAATTGAGCTGACAAGGCGTCTCACGGGTTGGATAATTCCAATACTTGTGGTACTTGCTTTGTCCTACAACCTGTTCCTGGGTGAGATGATGCCCGGCGCATTCAGAGCCGCCAGCTTGCCGCTAGACGATGTGCTGTTTCGATCATTATATAACGACGAAGGTATGTTCGGCATCATCACCACTATTTCATCTGCCAACATTACCTTGTTTATGATCTTTGGCGCTTTTCTGGTGGTATCCGGGGCTTCTGATTTTGTTATTGAATTATCTAAAAGTATTGCCGGAAAGCTGCGTGGTGGCGCTGCTTTTGTAGCAGTGATGTCGTCTGCATTAACCGGCACTATCTCCGGGTCTGCTGTTGCCAATACCGCATCTACCGGGGTCATTACCATTCCGTTGATGAAGTCAAACGGCTTCAGGGCAAAATTTGCTGCAGGTGTCGAAGCTTCTGCTTCAACGGGAGGGCAGTTGATGCCACCGATTATGGGGGCGGGTGCGTTTATTATGGCCAGCTACACCGGCATTGATTACGGCACTATTGTCGCGGTATCTGTTGTACCGGCATTGTTATATTTTCTTTCGGTTGCCTTTGTGATTCGTATTGAAGCAATAAAATACGGCATCGGTACCGAGCAGCCCGAGAAAGTCGATCGCAAGAAATTGCTGGCCGGAGCGTTAAATTTTCTGCTGCCGCTCGGTGTGATGACCTACATGCTGGTGTCCGGCCGTACACCGAGTTACGCGGCGTCTGTTGCTATCGCTGTATTGATTGTTGTCAGTTGGTTTTCACCCAATAAAATGGGGCCGAAAAACATATCCAGAGCACTCGCGCTGGGGGTAAGTACTTCGATCATGACAGCAGTTTTACTGGTCGCTGTAGGTCTGATTAACAATGCTGTTACTACCTCCGGATTAGCCAATACTTTTGCATTGATGATTGCGCAGTGGTCACAAGGGTCGTTATGGATCGCGCTGTTGCTGATCACATTAGCGTCATTGATACTCGGCATGGGGTTGCCTGTTACTGCAGCCTACATTGTATTGTCCATTTTATCTGCACCAGCCCTTGCAGGCATGCTGGCTGACGGCTTGATTGTTCAGCAACTGGTCACGGGCATTGCTGATCCGGTTGCAGCCGCTTCGTTCATGTTGGTCGATTCACCGTTGGTAGCAAAAGTGGCCACTGGAATGACGCTGGCAGAAGCAGGGCAGCTGATGGCAGCAATGCCATTTGAACTGGCTGTGGTTATTCGACCGTCATTGGTTGACGCAGGTGCGATGACTACTTTTCTCTTAACCGCACATTTGATTGTTTTCTGGCTCAGTCAGGATAGCAACGTAACCCCACCGGTATGTCTTGCAGCATTCACGGCAGCGGGTATTGCCAAGTCGCCACCCATGGCAACGGGTGTTGAGGCCTGGAAGATCGCTAAAGGTCTTTACATTGTGCCGTTGATATTTGCTTATACTCCGTTAATTGGGGGTGATGCACTGACTGTATTGAGAATCGGGATATTCAGTTTGATTGGTATTTACGCTGCTAATTGTTTGTTGCAGCGCTACAGCGAAGGGCCACTACGCTGGTGGATGTATCCGCTGTTAGCAGCCGGTGCAGCTGCTGCCTTTTATCCGTTGCACTGGGCTTATAATTTTACTGGTGCAATCTTAATAGCGCTGGTTGTGTATTTGTGCAAGAAAGATCAGGTCGCCGTAGATAAATATAGCCTCTAACGATCGGGAGAGGCATTCGGATTCAAGTCAGATTTCAAAATGCAGTAAACTATAGTTTAGATAAATATAGGCGGGCTCTTGCAACGCCACATTTGAAGTATTGCGAGAACACATTTGTGGGTTTTATCAAACTCCTGGTGGTGGGAAATCAGGCATCGCAATCGCTGCATATCACTGAGAGCCCAGCCGTTGCCGAAGAGCGGGTAGCATCAGCCCAATCAGTAGTGGTGTGACAAATAAACCAACGACCGTCGCCGGACCAAACGTACCACCGAGAAACAGGCCCATAGTGATTGCTGTAAAATTGAGTATAAAATTGCTGTGCGGTACAGCCACGCTCAAGCGTTTTTCAGCAGCTAACGACATCGCGGTAATACCGTCAGGTCCAAGCGCTGCCGCAGCGGCTAGTGAGATGCCGAGGGCAAAAAATAACAGGCCCACAACAAAAGCCAACAGATTGCCGCTGAAAGCTACTGTATCGGGGGTGATCGAGGAACCAAGACTAATGGCCGGTCCGATCAGTAGCAGGCTCGGCAAAGTTCCCGCTCCCAATGGAATACCAGCCCATATGCCGGCTGCAGAATAAAATAGCAATGTTATTAATATTTGTGATACCCACAAAGGCAGACCAGTGATGGCATAAATTCCGTCGAGTAAAACAGAAAACCCGAATGCCCCAAACCCTGCTGACACCGATATCCCGGAACCCAGCCCCAACAATAAAGGGCCACCTATGCCGGCCAGTAATCTTGCTTGTGAGGCTCCGGGTGTTCGATTAATTACCAGATCATCCATGATCTGAATCACTCCATGCTGCTCAGGAAGAACATCTTCCGCCAACGGCATCCCTGGGTCTATTAGTCAAATTACCTATTCCTATTTTACTTTTCCTCAGCTTCTAAGCTAAATGGAGTCGTTAGTCCCGGTTTGTACGTGTGCCAGGTAACCAGATGTAAAGTGAATGTCTACACCGTAATCATCAACAGGTGTGGGCGACTAGGGCCGTACCCAGGTTGCCATCCGTATTCCAACCTAATAAAGGGCCGCGCTCTTTACACAATAAATGGCAAGTTGTACCAATTAAAATCCGGTCTCATAATTCAAGTCTTGCTGAAGACGGACTTAGGGCGAGTTGCTATGGCATTTAGGAAAACAGGACTGTTGCTTTTAACGTTGGCGATGTTATTTCCCTGGGTGTGGCTGCCGGGTATGGCAAACGGTGGCAATGTCGTAGCAATTTTCAGCCAGTACCTTGGGATGACTGCTCTGATAGCAATGACATTCTCCCAACTGATAGCCACACGGTGGCCCGGTGTTGAAAAAATGTTTGGACCACTGGACCAATCCTACCGATTGCATAAGTGGATGGGGCTTTGGGCGCTGGTCGCAACGTTTCTGCACGATACGATAGATGCTGACATCGAAGGTAGTAAGCGAACAGCGTTGGGTGAGATAGCGGAGACAGCCGGGGAGATCGGGCTCAACGGTATGCTGATATTGGTGTTGATCACCGTCGCTACTTTCATTCCGTATCATCTTTGGAAGTGGACACATCGTTTTATCGGTGTGTTCTTTGTGTTATCGGCTTTTCATTATTTCTTTATTGAGCGTCCCTTTTCTAATTCGCACCCCCTTGGTTTGTACATGGGAGTTATTTGTTTGTTGGGGTTGATCGCCTATGCGTATACTTCAGCGCCGCGCCGGTTTCGACCCAGCAGACGGTATAAAGTTGAGCTATTGGAGAAGCAGGGTGAAGCATTGTCTGTAACGTTTGCCCCTGAAGGCAAGGCTTTACGACACCGAGCAGGACAGTTTGCATTTATCAGTTTTGCAGATTTGGGAATGGGTGAGCCTCACCCGTTTACGCTAAGTGCAGCGCCAGCAGATGATGGGCATTTGCGTGTAAGCATAGGTCCGCTCGGCGACTACACCATCCGCTTAATGTCGCGTTTGGTAGTCGGGGCTGGCGCACGCGTCGAAGGCCCTTTTGGCGACTTCGCTCTGGCACGAGGCACTCAGACGTGGGTCGCCGCAGGTATCGGTATTACTCCGTTTACAGCGATGGCGGGAACGCTGAAACCGGACGACGGGCCAGTCACGCTCTTCTATTCAGTTAAAGATCGCAGCAAGGCGGCCCATCTGGCCGAGCTGGAAAGCATTGCTGCTAACAACCCGAACTTTGAACTTGTTGTGCGTGAAACCTCAAGCGAAGGACGACTAAACGCTAAAGTGATCACTGACAAGGTAGGTGACTTCAAAGGGAAACATCTACTGTATTGCGGCCCATCTTCTCTGCGAGATACCCTGTGGGAGGGATTGCGCAATCAAGGACTAAGTGCTCGTCGTTTTCATTTCGAGTTATTCGAGATCCGTACCGGGGTCGGACTGGATAAACTGTTTGACTACCTTGTGAATCGCTACAAAAATCGCGGGGTGTAGTTGCCCGTGTGTTTGTCTCCGGTGACGGTTGGCCATTCGCCCTAACTGAACGCGAAACGTGCAGTTAGGGCAAATACGGCTGTGTTACATCCTGTTACAAACTGTTGCTATGGGGAGATGTTTTTCGCCGGTTAGCGGACGATACTCTCCATACACAAACAAGGAATACAGGAATGTTAGAGTCAATC
Source organism: uncultured Granulosicoccaceae bacterium (assembly GCA_937998875.1). Classification (GTDB taxonomy): domain Bacteria; phylum Pseudomonadota; class Gammaproteobacteria; order Granulosicoccales; family Granulosicoccaceae. Next base: position 94,803 of record CALLBO010000025.1, on the reverse strand, counting down.
AGTCACTATGCTGTCAGAGGATTTTCGGTCGTGGTAGCGGCGATTGTATTTGTGTTGACATTACCCATCGTATTGGCTGCAATGGTGTTAATGGTATTTGCCGGAATGATTGCATTGGCCAACGTGCGATCCAGACTCCGAACTGCAAGTGCGGGTGGAGCACAGCAGTCACAAACCGATCCTTCTGTGCGGACCAATTCGCATAAGCCGCCAATTGAGGGCAGCTACACGGTGCTGAGAGACTAGGAAATTTTGTGAATCGGTTTTTGCAATGACGCTCGATTAATTTAACCGTTTTCAAAAAATGCCAGTCAGAACCATTGGGCAGTTGGGTCAGAGGGAAAACTGACAGGACACAATGGTGAGAAGGTATTGCAACGACGTTAAAACTAATCAGGCGATTTAGTACATAACCGGGCATCCAGCTATTCCGTAGCTGATGATGCGGCCCACAGATTGATGTTCTGTTCGCGGGCATATTGGTCGATGTTCTTCAGTTCTGTGTCGGTAAATTCCAGATTCTGTACCGCACCAGCACACTCAACAATTTGTTCAGGCTTAGACGCACCGATCAGCGCGGTGGTAATGCCTTCGTTTCGTAAAACCCAGGCAATAGCCATCTGGGCCAGCGATTGGCCGCGATTTTCGGCGATTTCGTGTAGTGACCGCAAGGATGCCAGTGAGTTTTCATTAATAAATTCTGTCCGTAATGACTTACCCTGAGAGGCACGGCTATCTTCTGGAATACCATTGAGGTAGCGGTTGGTTAACATGCCCTGTGCAAGGGGCGTGAAGGCGATCGAACCGACGCCAAGTTTGGCAAGCGTATCCTTGAGGCCATCAGTTTCAATCCAGCGATTAAACATGTTGTAGCTCGGTTGATGGATGAGGCAAGGGGTTCCAAGGTCATTAAGTATCTTAATGGCTTCGCGTGATTTCTCTGAGTTATAAGATGATATGCCTGCGTAGAGCGCACGACCGGAACGTACAATATGGTCCAATGCTCCCATCGTCTCTTCCAACGGTGTATCCGGATCAAATCGATGTGAATAGAAGATATCCACGTAATCGAGGCCCATACGCTTTAAACTTTGATCGCATGACGCTATCAGGTTTTTTCGCGAACCCATTTCACCATAAGGCCCCGGCCACATTCGGTATCCGGCCTTTGAGGAAATGATCAGTTCATCTCTCAAGCCGGCAAAGTCCGTTTTTAATATTCGGCCAAAAGATTCTTCGGCAGATCCTGGTGGCGGACCATAGTTATTGGCAAGATCAAAATGCGTAATACCCTGATCCAGTGCGGTACGGCACAGTGCCCGATGGGTTGACTCTGGTACATCGTGTCCAAAGTTGTGCCACAGTCCGAATGAAATTGCAGGTAGTTGTAATCCGGAATTCCCACAGCGCCGATACACCATCGAGTCATATCGCGCCGGTTCAGGTTGGTAGGACATGGAGGTTTCTCGCGTGCAGAATAGTTGAGAATAAGCAGGGTCAGGTGTGTATTGCAGAAAGTAAAACATGAGTTTTACTTTATAATAAAGAACTGATCATTCATCTTGCAGGTGTAGCACGCTATATCATCCATACTTCCATCGCCAGGGGCAAGCTGTAAAAATTGACAGTTAGCTCTTTTATCGCCTCATTTTTCTGTATTGAAATAGCTGCTGCCTGATTTTTCAATCATCGTTGTTAATATTGAAGGCAGTCAGAAGAGTGCAATGCATGGACTTTCACGCGCAAGCAATCATTTGGACTACGCGCTCCGGATTCTCATCATTGTAAAGAAAAGATTGACTAAGATATACAGAACGTTACTCTCAACACAGCACTGTACAACGGTTTACTTCTTCAAATTTAATGGTCAAGTCTAATGAATAGTAATCAGGGTGGTTGCCAATGTGGTGCCGTTAGATTCACAACAACAGGTAACCCTGTTCGAGCAATGGCCTGTCACTGTGCTGCGTGTAAGCTAAGAACGGGCGCGCCCTATGGTATTGGTGTATATTTTGAGGATTCAGCGGTTGTGTTTGAATCTGGTGAGCTTACCAGCTTCAAATACGCCTCGGATACGACTGGCCGATGGATAAAAAATGAATTTTGCGTGCACTGCGGTTCGACCGTAAGCTGGACGTTAGAAATGCGCCCCGGGCTTCGTGCTATTGCAGGTGGTAGCTATGACAACCCTGACTGGTATGAGCTTTCAGCTCATATTTGGGCACGCTCAGCTCGATCCGATATGTGTTATCCAGTAGATATGACGGTGTGCGAGCAGGCACTGGTATAATAAATCATGGTGCTGTGTTAATTGATAAGCACTCGCGTCGCATGATGAACTAAGCAGTCTGGGGGAGATAACAAAGTTGTCTGCCGGTGAGCCCGCTTCAGAACTATTGAGCGTTGATTGAAACAGGGAGGCAGGAAGCCATGGATTGCACTATCTTTCGAGCCATTGCAAATCGCGATCTAAAAAACACGGAAAGCTGGATCGGGTGCGTTTGTAATATACAAATTCTTGTTGTACTTACAAATCGCAACCCGACCCTTTATGACTTTGCACTGCGGCAAAAGTTGGCACCTGCCAAATGAACAGGTTAGAACTACGCTAACCTGGTGTTAGCAACCGTTTCGCTTTATATCGATGTATATCGTGCCACCGTAGGTTAGATCGTCGAGTCGATACCTTTTGCCTGGTGAAAGTTTTGTCCTAATACTCCCGGTACCTCGAGCAACAATAACGCGGGGGCTTTCCTGTTGGAGCTGAATCCAGGAAGACGATCGTTTTCTTTCCCAGTTAATATAGTACTGGTTGCTGCCGTTCAGCCCGTAACGCACATTTTTCAGATTTCCGCTTGTACCGGCAAGACAGTTGAATGTATTCGGCGCTCTGGTTGGAAACGTAAACGTGTATTTTCGGTGATCGTAAAAATCTACAATCTGGTAGCTCTCACCAGGTTTTAAATTGTTGCACGTGCGGGTTAATCGTGATTGGTTGTGCCTACAAACAACACCTGATTTTGGCCATTTGTACTCTACTTGCGAATACCCGGTTGCCTGATAGACCACATTTTTAGCTGCAAAATTTATATTTATATAGCGTGGGGCTGCATATGCGGATGAGCCAACGCACAGTATGAAAATTGTTGCTACCAGCGAACTGAAAACATGCTGTGTCTTCATCTTAGGTTCCTCACTAATCTTAAGATTATCGGTTGGATGTGAGACTCGGCTGCGGAGATTACTTGTGCGAGCATTGTCGCAGTAGATCTCAGACAGTGAAATTATCATCCTTTTTGTGATGGGAAAATAATCCCTTCATCTCAATAGTCCCATTTAGATAGCCAAGAGTCAATACCATGGATAGATTCCAGTAATATTTTCGAAAATTCGTACTCAGAAGATGTGCTGCCCCATTAAGCGTTCTCCTTTCTGAGAACCTGGGGTGCAGATGTAAGCTACAAGCCTGTAGGGTCAGCTTCGCCCGACATTGCTGGCACTGGTTTTTCCTTATCTCAAAGTTCCCATTGCCGCGGGTTTTGGGTGATGAAGTGCACTATGCAAGCGAGAAATGGAAACCCGTTTCACCCCGACGCGTTGGAAGAGTACCTGTCCGGCTTTGAAACCGAAGATGCGGTGCATGCTTCCTGCGAAGATTATCGCGCCGCTGCCTCCATTGACATTTCCCATGATGACGCGGACGCTAATAGTAGTTGGTAATACCACTACACGTGGTTTGGAAAAAACAAGGGGTCATTGAAACTTGTTTCGATGCAGTTGCTCTTCGGCGAGCACAAGCAGAGATAGTGACAGGCCATGCTTTGGATGCTACTCACTATATGGCTGAAGAACATGCGGTAGAGATAGCCCGCGATATGCATCAATATTTTTGCGAATAAAAAACTGATCGAAGTTGAGCTACATTGAATGAATCAATTCTGTCAGTGTTTGGCAAGCTTGATTGTACACGACTTACTCTAACCAAACTCTTTAGTGCATACCTTGTCGATCGATTCGATGCGTTTCGCAGCTGTCAGAGAGTCGCTCTCCAGGACAGTATCCGCAACACGCCCGCCAAATCTTTTCATCAACTGTTCATCGTCTTCAACGGGTGCAACCGGGTAGACAGTATCCTGACAATACGTCGATACTATCGAATCTTCATTAAGTACAGGCATCGGTGCCTCACCCGTTTTATCGTGTGCTCTCACTCTGTCACGAAGCAGACCACGTAACTTTGACACACCCCGGTCGGACGTTACCCTGTGTTCGAGTGCATGTACTGCTATTGGTCGTTGCGATACCTGTACTTCATAATCACCAGGCTGGCGTTGTTGTTCTTCGTAAGGACGGCCAGCTGTCTGGCCGATAAAATCGATGGTCTCTTTTCCGACCAGTGAGGGATCATCCTGCCCCCGCGGATCTAGCTCTTTACTGAAGTAGCGCCACCCGATAGTGAGGGTATGCGTGTTATCAATTGGTACCATCCAGCGCAGCATCGATACTCGCTGAAATATCTTTTTGCCTTCTGCTTCCTCCCATATGGCACCGGTTTGATTGCCATTCGGGAAAATTGAATCGGTTGTGCGCGTCCATAGGTGATCACCCACTCTACGCGTTTGCACGTTCATCATACCGAGTGGTGTGGTGCGGTAGTCGATAAGTTGCTCAACACCGGATGCCGCTCCAAACTGCACACCACTGGACAGAGCATGCAGGTGAATCACATGAATTGGGTCTTGTGTGTTTTCATAAACCTGTAACCAGTTGGCTGGCATACTGAGTGAAAACGTTTTTGACTCTGTGCCTTCGATGTTCATCGTGTCATAGATGGGGAAGTCAGGTTTTTTATCTGGCGGCCCCATATAGGCGAACACCAGTCCATTCACTTCATGCAGGGGATAAGCACCTTGCACAACCTTGTCACGAACCGGACTACCCAAAGGCTCTGATGGCGCGTCGATAAGTCTGCCATCTACATCGAAGTGCCAGCCGTGATAACAACACTTGATACCGCAGTCCATAATAATGCCAAATTCAAGTGACGCACCACGGTGGGCGCAATGGCGGTGCAACAACCCGAGTGTGCCCGCCTTGTCCCGAAACAACACCAGATCTTCACCGAGAATGCGTATCGCGACCGGAAGGTCACTGACTTCATTCGACATGGCTACTGGTTGCCAGTAACGACGCAGATATTCGCCACATGCGGTGCCCGGTCCCGTATGGGTAAGTTCGGGGTCTTCCGCGGGCACGTCCCTTTTGAAGTAACCTGAGTATGGAGCAGTTTGCGTATCAGTCATTGTGAACCCTGTAATCTCGTATTTCTGCGTTAATCTTACTGTATGCGATACAGAATCGCACCTAAGCTGTACATTCAACCGGCATTGAGATCTAAGACAGGCAATACATCAGATCTCAACTGTTTTTTCATGGTGACCTGTTTACGACCTCGACCTCAGTCCGGATATGCAATTGATCAATGGTTAGCGTGGATATTCGTTGCGCTTCACTCAGTGCAGGTAAGTGAGTGAGTAGTAGTGGAATTTCCTGAAACTACTTAATTAGTTTCGCAATTGACCGGCTAAGGGTACCAGTGACGATCATGCACTGTACGATCAGCCAGCAGCCATAAGCCAGATGCTTTAAGATAGAAAAATCCAAACCGAGTGAGTATCGCGCGTGCCGAACAAATGGCTTATAGCCGTCGATTTAGACGGCACTCTATTTCAAACTGATCATCAGGTATCATCGCGAACATTAAAAACCATGCATTCAGTTGTAGAACTTGGCCACAGCATGGTGGTTGTTACTGGCAGGAGTTCACACACTGCTATCCCGAGGTTACAATCAATTCCTGACGGCATTCGAGTGATATGCTCCAACGGAGCTTATGAATATGACCGAACCTGTCGGTCGATTGTCCGGGCGCATTATTTACCGAGCTCGTTGTCGAGCAAGATCCGGCAACTAATTCTCAAAGAACTCAAAACTGCCAGCTTTGGCTGGGAGTCAGCGGAAGGACTGTGTTACGAGCCGAAGTTCATCACCGAGGCTGGTGGTGCCCACACTCTAGAGCAGGGAGGACACAAAGACACATTAGGTCAATGTGACCTGTTGAAAGTGTACGTAAGAACGCCGGAACAAAAAGGTGGTGAGTTGGCTGCCACGCTGCACAAGATACTTGATGGTGAGGTTGAAGTATCTTCATCAGGTGCACCGTTTGCAGAAATTACAGCGGCTGGCGTTAACAAAGGTAGCGCTTTGGCCAAAGTTGCGACTGAGCTTGGCTTTACATCAGACCATACGATGGCATTCGGGGATAACCTTAATGACACTTCTATGTTGCGCTGGGCAGGTGTATCGGTGGCGATGGGTAACGCGATTCCGGAAGTAAAAGCGATGGCAAATCGTTGTACGCTTAGTAATGGAGAGGATGGGGTTGCAGACTATCTCGAGAAAGTGATTTTAAAGAATCTATCAGAATAAGCATCGATGAAAATAAACGATGAGTAGTCTTGCTACCTGAAGACTTACGAGAGCTTTCAAGTTGTTGGTGAACTCTCATCGTTAGCGATCTCTTTAAAAATCCAGTTACGAAAAGCCATTACTTTAGGTGTTGACCGATGCCGCTCCGGATACACCAGAAAATAGCAAAAGTCTGTCTCTTCAAACTCTGCAGGTGGGAATAGACGCACAAGGTCACCGTTTTCCAGTTCACGCGAGATCATTGCATCACTGATCAGTGCAACTCCTTGCCCGGCTAATGCCGCCTCAACCAGCATATTGTCGCTGCCCAATCGGGGGCCGGGCTCGGGATCTACTGCGATGGCACCGGCAGCTTTAAGCCACATACGCCAGCCGGGTACAGACTCGGATTTATCATCCCAGGTAGAATGCAACAACGTGACATTCGCCAGATCATTCGGGCAGTTCAGAGCCCCGTCTTTTAGCAATGCGGGGCTAGACACCGGAAATGCGTTAGCGGCCAACATGCGCTCGGCTATGTGCGGGTGGTAGTTGCCAAGGCCATAGCGAATGCCCACATCAACACCATCATTGGTGAAGTTAGCCAGGTCATCTTTTGCATCAATTCGAATCTCAATTTCAGGATGAGCTTTGTGCAATCGATCCAGCCTTGGCACGAGCCATCGAGCACCCATAGAGGGCGCTACGCTAACGGTCAGATAGTCGACTTCCCGGGTCAGTTGCATTGCATCAACACCAGACTGCAATCGTGCAAATCCGTCTGAGAGGTGCGGCAATGCCGCCTTTCCCGCTTCTGTGAGCTCCAGCGCTCGCACACGTCGATGAAATAACGCAACACCAAGCTGCTGCTCAAGCGAGCGCACCTGCTGGCTGATCGCGGCCGGGGTGACATGCAATTCTTCCGCGGCCTTACTAAAGCTTAGATACCTGGCAGACACCTCGAAGGCACGCAAGCCATTGAGCGCGGGCAACCGATTGCTCATTAAAATTTGATGAACAAGTTTTTCTTGTTTATCACAGCTGAAATCATCATTTGTAGAGTCTCGTGTTAGACGCCAGAGTAATACCTCAATACTTCGTTGCATTAAAGCACGGAGACAATTTCAACTGCAATCACTGAAAGTTCGTGATTAGGAGCATATCATGGGTATTGGTTGGCTTTGGATTTACACTAATTCAGAGACCTTGGCAAAAGAAAACGAAAGCCGCGCTTTCGCGTTCTACTCTCGCTGGAGAGCGGTTATTCGGTGGGTTGCGGATAGATACACACATATCAGAAAATCCCGTCGCGAACGTCTGTTACGCAAGCCGTTGTTGGAGTTGTCCGATCACCTGCTTAAGGATATTGGTATGTTTCACACCGGTGCTGATGTACAAAAAGAGGAGCCTGACCGTCTAACGCTCTTGAAAAGAACTAACGCTAAGGAATGTAATACCGAAAGCAAGCCAAATGCTATAGAGCAGGGCAAGTGTGCAGAGATCATGGACATTGATCAGTTTAGAGTAAAGCCTTTTACAACCCCGTATGATCCAATACGAAAATCGCAATGCCGGTGATAAAAGCCATTTTCCAGGCTCAACACCGACTTTTAGCTGGATGAAGAACAGCGGAAATATTGCCCGCAACGAAAGTGACCGTTAATCATCAATAGCCTGACAATAGGTTTCCTTCAACAACATGCTACAGACGATAGCCATTACGTTCGCGAGTATGAGCACCTGAAATGCGGCCTGATAATTTTCCGCTGTGTAGATGCGTACACCATCTATCAGTGTTTCACCCCAACGAAGATCGAGCAACCAGCCTATTAACGGTTGCATCACTGCACCTGACCCTACGACCAGTGTGTTCACCATACCCAGGGATGCCGCAGTATTATTGGATGCATTGTACTCACGCATTACACTGAAACAGATCACCATGGTGCAGCCACCCAAACCATTTAGAAAGAATAATATAGTGAGTATTGTGGCATTGGTGTTTGTATAGGCGTTGTCAACCAGTAGGATAGCCACGAATGTGGTGAGGCTTAACAGTGAGCCCGCAAGCAGAACCGGTATTCGTCTGCCTATTATTTCTGATAGCCAACCGCAAACCGGTGCTCCCGCCAACCACCCCAAAAACACCGTTGATGCAATGCCCGCACTTTGCGTTTGATCTAATCCGTGCACGGTACTAAGCCACGGTACAGCCCATAAGGCGGCAAAGCCGAGCATTGGGGCTGCCATACCGAATCCGACCAACGCACATAACCAGTTTCGCCGCTGTTTTAGAATGCTGCCTACCCCCGCATTTTCCGTTTCATTGGCGGCTGTACTGCGTTCTTTTACTGGTCGACGTGGTATGAGTGTATAGGCGAGTGCGGCTAAGGTTAATCCAACAACGGCTAACATGATTGTTGCACCACGCCAGGACAACGCTTCCACGGCGATACGTAACGGTGCCTGACCCAGCATGGCGCCCAACATTCCAGCTGATTGCAATATTCCGGCGTACGTCGCAAAGCGATGTGAGTCAAACCAGAAGGTCAGCAGCGTTAAAGTACCGACGAACGCAAAAGCGACTGATCCACCAATAAGAAAACGGCTAATGGAGGCCGCCAACAGTGTTTCACTAGTGGCCATACCAAATGATGCACAGGCGCACACCAGTAGTGCACCACTCATCAGGCGACGAGGACCAAAGCGATCTATTAACATACCTACCGGTATTTGCAACGCGACGTAGGCGTAAAAGTACATAGCAGATAGCACCCCCAGTGCTGATCCGCCTACTGCGAAATCCCGCATCAGGTCTTCTGTCATTACACTGGGCGCAACTCGATGCACAAAGGCGTAAACGAAAAAAGTGCAACCAACCAGAAAAGCTGCCAACGCACGCGCTCTGGATACCTGTGATGCTTTGTCATTCATCGTTTCAATACTAACCGGTCAACTGTGTTGTGCGACAGATCTCGCGACAGAAGTATTTGGGCCGTGGCTGTTAAGACGGGATTACAGCGTCAATAGGTATCCGGGGCAAGAAGCAAGCCCTCAGGAAATAGCAAACCCTTTGTATTTATTATCAGCCGCTTTTTGACAAATATCCCGATACTTATCCAGTCCGCCAGCATAAGGCATAAACAACCGCGGCTTGCCAGGGATGTTTGCACCGAGGTACCACGAGTGTGTAACTTTAGGAAGTAACGTTTTAGCCGCTTCTGCGTTTGTTTCGTTAACCCAGGATTCAACCGATGACTCCGGGCTTTCTATGGTGGTGTGATTGTTCTTTGTCATGTAAGCAATACAGTCGGTTATCCACTCCACATGTTGCTCTACAGCAGCTGGCATATTTGTCAATACAGAGGGACTTCCAGGGCCTGTAACCATGAACAGGTTTGGAAAACCTGCTGCCTGCAATCCTAAATGATTACGTGGTCCTTCAGACCAGGCGTCACTGAGCTTGAGATTGTCACGGCCGCGAATATCCATACGCAATAATGTGCCAGTGATGGCGTCGTAACCTGTTGCAAAAACAATAATATCCAGCTCGTGAAGTTGTTCAGTTGGATCACTGTTATTGTCTTGGCCATCAATTGGGCGCAAGACAATACCGTCTTTTGTGATCTTTGAAATAGGCGTTTTACGAAGGTCAACCAGATCTACATTGTTTCTGTTGTAAGTTTCAAAATAATTTGTATCAATCGGTGGGCGTTTAGCAGCGTAGGGATGATCGATATCGGTTAAGATATCTGCGGTTGCGGGATCTTCAACAATTTGTCGTATTTTTTCTCGAATAAAATTCGCAGCGGTAGCATTGGCTTCTTCGCTTACCAGTAAGTCAGAGAAAGAAGCACGAAATTTCAGCCCGCCAGTTTGCCATGCCTTTTCGTAGATGATAGTTCGAGAATCGCTGGTAGTCTCCAACGCAAGTTGTGGGTTAACGCGCCACGCGTGACCGTTACCGTTGCTGCGCGTTAGTTCACGCGTTGCCGCTGCATTGCGTTTGTGATCTCTCCTGTTCTTAGCTGTTAATGCATGATTGCGTGCCGGTATGCTGTAGTTGGCAGTACGCTGAAATACAGTGAGATGTTTTGCTGTTTGGGCGATAACCGGTGCTGTTTGAATTCCAGTTGAGCCGGTACCTATCTGGCCAACACGTTTGCCTTCAAATTGAACCCCGTCATGTGGCCATTGTCCGGTGTGGTACCACTCACCTGAAAAATCTTTGAGTCCTGCAATTTGTGGCACATTCGCACTGGATAAGCACCCAACCGCGGTAATAAGGTAGCGGGCAAAATAGTGATGTCCGGAATCCAGTGTGATATTCCAGTATTTCTCTTGTTCGTTGAATCGTGCACCTACTACACGCGAACCGAAGTCAATGCTGCGCCGTAGATCGAATAGATCTGCAACATGATTTAGATAACTTACGATCTCAACTGAGCCAGGATAGCGTTCTGACCAATTCCATGATTGGGTAAGCTCCTTTGAAAAAGTGTAGCAATAGACATGGCTTTCAGAATCGCAGCGGGCTCAGGGATAACGGTTCCAGTACCAGGTGCCACCAACCCCGTCGCCGGCTTCTACTGCCTTAACTTTCAACCCGAGTTGTTCGCGTAAACAATAGAGTTGGTACAGACCTGAAAAGCCGGCTCCTATGACCAATGCATCGAGCACCTCAGGTTCTGATGGTTGTGTAATCATTCCAGCTGGTTCAATTCCGGGTTAAATGCGGTGTTCAGATGCGGTGTATGAAAACACTCAATACGCCTGGAATCAACTCTGAGTGGCTTCTCTATTTACCGGGAAATTACCCGTACGATTTGGAAAATCAAACGATAGTGAGACCAAACTAATCGGTCGACTTATTGTATCGTTCGAAAATCTACACTGAAGTCTGTAGTGTGCCAATGGTTAAGAAATTCAACTTCGATCAAATGATCCCCCGGCAAAAGGCTTACCACAGCATTACCTTTTGGGCTTTTTGGAATTTGTGTGGCACTGTGTTGTTGTAGAGCCACCTTCTCACGAGGGGAATTTTTGTCTCTCATTTGCTTCTTTTGGGGTGTCTTTACAAGAGACAACGCTCCGGAACGCGAGTAGTCTTGAACAACTGAGCCATCTACAATCACTCTAAATTCATTCCAGCCCTTGTTAGTCATAATTTCAATGTCTACTTTTTCGGGTGTGTTGATCACACCAATAAAATAGGCGGCGAAATTACCAGGACTAATGCCACGGAATTGCTTTTCAACTTCAATACTGATGTTCTGCACCTTTTCTGGTTGCACTGGTGCAGGCATGCTGGAACTGTCAAAGTAATACGCGTAGAACCCGTCAGCTGGCACCGTACTATCGGGATTGAAATGCGCACCCCATGTAGTTTTTGTCAGCGAGAAGGGAGCTGGTTGGTCGTCTGATATCTGAATCGGTTGTGGAGGATTGAGTTGGCTGGGAGTAATGCGCCTCGCGGCGGTTGCATCACGAGGCTGGACAGCACGTTGGGGTTGAGTTTTATCTGAAGTTATATTGCCTGGTGCTTTTTCCTGCCCTCCAAACTCGATACGCGTGGAAAACCAGATTAGCAGGAATAAGACGGTTAGTAACCCTTTCGACGCTTTGAGTCTTTCAATTGCTGCATAGATACTTCTGCTCTGAGGTGCTGCACCGCATCCAAGGCATGTACCGTCATCGTCGTAGGTATAGCCGTCACATAAATTGCACAATGCCGAAGTTTCGTACGCCATCTGAGCTTCCTTCTTACCTGTTACTTCCTATTTTCGCCGGCAACATTTTCAGCAATAGGACTTTTCCAGGCTATGTCTATCGGCCAAATTGCGTGAAGTGTTAATCAATAGACGCCAAATTGGGTTCTGGTATCTACAAAACAGTGCTATTTCTCCTGTATACAGCGAATTATCGTTGTACGTTGCATAGTGGTTACATCGCTAAAATCTCAGATCGCACTGGTGAGAATGCAGACTCGTGGTGGTTTGAAGCCTGTAGTGGTCCGGTTGCAGCAATAAAAGATCAATCAGCATAACTATTTCACTGTAGTGATTCAGTTGCCTCGGTGCTATAAATATAGCGAAACTTCTGATCATTATTAGTTTGCCAAACGAGCCGGTAATTGCAATGATTGTTAAAAAGGAGATTGACTTGAAATTAACCGATGCTGACCTTGAAATTCTTTCCCGGTGGGACACCCCGACAATTTGTAACGCGCTTGAATTGGTAGCTCCGCACCGGCGAGGGTACGGTTATACCGTTAAGGCATTTTCATGTATTGACCCCGGCGCAAAACCTATTGTCGGTTATGCCCGAACGGCGACAATCAGAGCCAGTGCGCCGGACCTTTCCGGAGGCAATGGTATGGCTGACCGAATTCCGTATTATGAGTATGTTGCAGCAGGTACCGGGCCGACCATCATCGTCATCGAGGATCTTGATGCTCATCCGGCCGTTGGTGCGTTCTGGGGTGAAGTGCATACAGCAGTGCACAAAGGTCTGGGTGCACTTGGTGTAGTGACAAACGGGTCTTATCGAGATGTGGCGGATAGTGGCGTCGGGTTTCCAGGTACTGGGCGGGCAGTTAGGCCCCAGCCATGCTTTCGTGCATCCGGTCGACTTTGGTGGATCGGTAACTGTGCATGGCATGGTGGTCAAACACAATGATGTTATACACGCGGACGTCCATGGTGCTGTTGTCATTCCAGCTGATGTTATTAAGGATATTCCCGAAGCCGTAGCTGAGATGGGTCGTCGAGAGGCAGGCATACTGGCGGCAGCAAGGTCTGCAGACTTTTCAATTGAAAAACTTAAAGCGGTAATCACCGGTGACGGAGATATCCACTAGCGTGTGGCTGCGTAGTTTCGTTGTACGCTAGGAGTCTATAGGCTAAACAGGTCACTCGATCGCCTGAGAAACGTGGGTTGCCATGTGCCGAATGGGATCCGGTGAGATGTGACGCGCCTTGCTCCCATTAACCACGCGATCTCTGGTGTCGAATAGACAGGAGTGTTATTTCTAATAACAGGCTAAATTACTACTAATCTCTATAAATACAGACTCTTACTTAAACTGGTTGGTCGCCTCATGAATAATGCAGGCTAGTAACAGTTTTAAACTCCAGCGGGAAGGGCCAGCACAGTGAAAACGATAGTTGTTAGCGAGGAGCTTCATCCTGATGGCATCAAGCTGCTTAAATCCAGACCTGATGTTACTGTGCTGGAGGCACGGGGTGACGAGGCGAGGTTGCGGGAACTCATGCCGCAGGCCCATGCAGTGTTGATACGTACTCTCTATCTCGATGCAGAGATGATGGCGTCTGCAAAACATCTGGAGGTTGTCTCACGCCATGGGGTAGGTTGTGACAATATCGATGTAGGTCATTTGTCGGAACGCAAGATCCCGATGACCATTGCCGTTGACTCAAATACTACGTCCGTGGTCGAGCAAGTGATAATGATGATGCTGGCGCTTAACAAACGTGCCTTTCAGTATGATGCACTCACCCGAAACAACCAGTTTCATCAGCGCTGCCAGCATGCAACCTCTGAGCTACTGGATAAGAAAATACTGATTGTGGGTTTTGGTCGTATCGGCAAACGATTGGCTCCCGTATGCAAAGCGTTCGGCATGAATGTGACTGTCGCAGATATCGCTCTTGATGATAGTCTGGCTATTGATCTGGGTTGTCAGGGAGTAACCGATTTCCGAGCGCATCTGGCAGATTCAGACTACCTGACAGTACATGTGCCACTGCATGATGGCATCAGTATCGGCCTCGGTGCTGAAACCAGCACCTTCAACCTGATTGGTGAGAAAGAGCTCGAAGCCTTGCCTGCACATGCCTATGTTATTAACTGCGCACGAGGTGGTATTGTTGATGAAGCCGCGATAGCAGCTGCCATTGGCAAGGGCGACATAGCGGGGTTTGGGTGTGACGTTTTCGTAGACGAGCCACCCGCGGCAGACAATCCACTGTTAAACCTTCCGAACACGATCTATTCACCGCACAACGCAGCCAGCACGAACGAAGGATTAAGCCGTATGGCAACTTACTCAGCGCAGAATATTCTTGATGTGTTTGATGGAAAATTGCGTCCGGAAATGATCTACAATGCCGCTGCGTTTTCGAATTGAGTGGCAATTAATAGAATAAATTAACGACAGCAATCCGACACTCACCAAGTTTCGGACATAGGCAGCGGGTTAACTGACAATCAAACCTTTGTTTTGGTAGTTTTTGCCGGTAGGTAGGAAATTTCATTAGGACTGTCTGTTATATAAATGCTCTGATCAAAGTATAAGTCTATTATTTTTCGAGGGAGTTGAAATATTACATTAATTGTAAAGCGGGATTAACTTGGGATTGGAATTTGTGAAAGCAATAATAATCGGCGCAACCTCCGGCATCGGACGAGAATTAGCAAAGGAAATGTCAAATGATGGCTATACAGTTGGTGTCACTGGCCGCCGTACTGAATTACTGGAGTCGTTGGCTAATGAGCTGCACGGAAGGTGCTTCCCGTCACCAATGGATCTTACAAATATTCCCGAATCGATCACCACATTTAAGAGATTGCTTTTAGAGATGGGTGTGGTTGATATCGTGGTAATAAACTCTGGAACAGGGTGTGATGATCCCGATTTTCCGCTTGCTGGTGAACTCGATACTATCTCGGTGAACGTTGCGGGCTTTACTGCTATAGCAAATGTTGCATTTCACCATTTTGCTGACAATGGCGGAGGTCATATCGTTGGTACATCGTCTATTTTGGCGCTTAGGGGTGGGCCATATCCATCGTACAATGCTTCAAAAGCCTATGTGTCTTCCTATCTGGAAGGGCTTAGCTGTAAGGCACGTTTGAATAAGCACAATATTGTAGTTACAGATGTACGGCCGGGTTTTGTTCAAATGGCAATGGCCAAAGGAGATGGAATATTTTGGGCAGCACCGGTGGAGAAGGCCGCCTCGCAGATCTTAGATGCTATCAGAAGGAAGAGGCGTGTTGTATACATAACTAAAAGATGGAGGCTTATCGCGGTTTTACTGTATTGCTTGCCTTTTAAGTTGTATCTATTCGCTATCTGTCGGTAACACGACCATCACCGGTCTTTACAAGTGTACAATTCGGTGCTTTAGGTCCGATTACGTTATCGATTAACGCATATATTCTACTCACGGACACGCAAGTACCACCATAGCAACGGTACTAAAATGACGATCTCAATTCCTACGTATACCCATTGTCTTTCAATAGACCCATCTAACGCTACCCCTATCAATCGCGCGACTAGTAGCCCAAAAAGAAGTGACAAGCAGGTAGCGGCAACAGTGGGTACCCACGGTAGTAGTTTGTGATGAAATAAAAGTAGCGTGCCAAAGCCGATCACCAAACCCCACCATATTCTTCTTTCTGTTGCTTCAAACGCATCACTTGGGACTGGTTTGTTACTAACAAGCTCTGGATTCCAAACCAACACAACACCGATTAATATTGTAGCGACTGCAAGCAATCTATTGAGTAAGGTGATTTCCATTATATCTGTTTCTACCACAATATGTGTTTGGTAAGGTTTCTGCGTAAACGCACAGATGAATTTCCCCCCGAGTTCAATTGGCGATCTGACACGGTTAAGCTCTCAAGTACAACTTTCTCAGCCCTTAAAAAAGATCCCATCATTAACCTTTTATATATCCACAGTAACAACACCATTCTCTTTCACGGCTCTGCTCTGACACAAAATTATAGATCCTTCCCGCTGTGCCTTGGAAAGCACAAAGTCCCGATGCTCTACGTCACCGTCAAGTAGACCGCACTTGCAAACACCGCAAATTCCATCTGAACATTTCACGTCAATCTGAATGCCGTTTTCTGCCAGAACATCGGTCGCTGTTTTATCTGCTGGAATAAGAAATTCCCTACCGCTTTTGGCGAGTTTCAATGTGAAGTCGTGGTTAATGTAGTCGGGTACTTCCGGAACTGAGAAATACTCAAGGTGGCAGGCTTCTTCGGGATAACCTGCGGCTTCTGCCGCTGCGGTCACCGCATTCATGTATCTTTCGCTGCCGCAGGTATATAGCTGAGTTCCTTGCTGGTAGCGTTTCAGTATTTCATCCAGATCTGCTCGTGTACCTTCATCGGAAATATGCAAGTTAACCTTGTTAGACCACTCGAATGACATCAGATCATTTTCAAATGCAGCTTCTGCCCTGGATGGGGCAGAGTAGTGCAACTCAAAATCACCACCTGTGGCGTGTAGTCTATGGGCCATTGCAATCATTGGTGTGATGCCAACGCCTCCACCCATCAATACGGATTTTGACGCGGTTTCATCTAGAGGGAAGTGATTAATCGGTCGCGATATAAACACTTTACGGCCTTCAGAAAAGATACGGTGCATAAGCTTAGAACCACCACGCCCATCATCTTCAAGAAGGACTGCAATCTGATAGACAGACCTGTCTGCCGGGTTGCCAGACATCGAATATTGTCTGAGAAATTCGGGTGCTACTACTACATCGAGATGTGCTCCGGCTTCCCATTCCGGCAGTTCAGCACCATCAATATCGCGAAGTTCGTATTTGGTGATAGCACCACCCATGTTTTCGGCTTTACTGACAACCACTCGCAACACGGGGCTTTCGTTATCTTCTGAATACTGGTGCACCATGCTCTCATCGCCTCGTTTGAGCCTGTCCTGATACTCTTCCGCGGTAACCATTGCCTGATAGGCTTCTATCCCGGCTTCGCGATCCATAGGAAACGGATACGGGTGTGGATGAGGTGCGAGTGGTGCCGGGTATACGGCGAGTGTTTGATCTTTGTATTTTAAATGCAGATCTCGCTGCAGGCCGCGTTCGTTAACTTCCTTCTTTGTCGGGTGGTAACCGCCATCTTTATCAAGCTCAAGGTCCCACCACCATTTTTTTACCGGGTTAAGGCCGCCATTGCCAACCGCGTCGTCAAGCCTTGCAAGTGCGGGTGCGGTGACTGGAAGATTCATGGCAGCCCATCGAAACGGCTTTTCTTTAAAAATGCCTTCGAGATTCCACGGACAGGTTTTCATGCAACGCCCACACATGGCGCCACCTTCTGTGGTGATTCGGTAGGTTGCACATTTCTGGCTGTCAGACTTCCAGATCTCATAGCCGTTAAACATCAGTTTAGGTCCTGCGGTAATGGCCCCTGACGGACACTCCCGTGCACACTTGTTACATGATTCGCAAAACTTCTGTAAACCAAAGTCGATGGGTTTGTCATGAGCCATTGGCATGGTCGTGGTGACGACACCGGACTTAAGCCTTGGCCCAAGAAACGGATTTAAGATCACTTCACCAATACGGCTCACTTCACCCAAACCTGCCAACAATAGCAACGGTGGCTGCAGGACTTCACCA
This sequence comes from uncultured Granulosicoccaceae bacterium, assembly GCA_937998875.1. Taxonomy (GTDB): domain Bacteria; phylum Pseudomonadota; class Gammaproteobacteria; order Granulosicoccales; family Granulosicoccaceae. Next base: position 76,924 of record CALLBO010000025.1, on the reverse strand, counting down.
TCTAGTACGCTGTGTGCTTTGGCTTTGTAGCCGAGGTTTCTTATTTGTTTGGCGATAACACCACCGAGTAGCGAGAAGCGAAGGTAAGCGCGCATGGATTGAGCAACACTTATCCAGTCGTCTCCACTGGCGCCCTCCATGGTTTCGTAACCCTGATCGATGATCATACTGATTGCCTGATCATGCGGTGGGTCGAGCGGAGCACCGGTTGCATCATGGCTATACCATGTCCAGTCCGGGCAGCGCGATATACCAACTGCATCTACACCCAGAAAGTAGCTGGCCGCTTTTACTGCACTGGCATTCTCTGCTTCATCATCGGCCTTACCATCAATTGGGGAACCTTCTTTCGGTGTTCCGTCCTGCAATAAAACAAAAGCTCCTAACATTCTTCTCTGTGCCATTGATGGTGCTGCTTTACGAGCGTAATAACCACCTTTTGCACCTTCCTGCAGGTTCTTACCCATATCACCGAACTGTGCGCGGGCAAACATATCAGTACGCTTTGGCACACGCGCGACGCGGGGCTCATCAATATAGGTGGTCGGGGTTTCTACTCGCTTTAGCGTTTCAAACGGGTGTGGTCCCTGATAAAAGTCCCGTTTGGAAAACGGGTCATAGTTAAGCGCGCTTTTACGAAAGCCGGTGCCGAACCACCAGGCTGGTCCCTGAGTGCGTAACCACGGTTGCTCAGCTTTAGCGCGTAGTGGTTTGTCAGTAGCGAGATCAAGAGTGGTGGTGACAACTGCAACTGCAAATCGATTACCGATGTACGGAGCAGACAATTCTCCGTTTTCAACAGTGGCAATACCAGCGGCGACGGTGGCGATATTCAGATCGATATCTGAAGTTGTAGCGGTATGTGCAACCGCATCCCAGCCAAGCAAACGAATATAATTTGCGATCACTACGGCAGTTTCTGTAGCCCGCATGGCCGCTGCATGGCCCGCGCAATCACGAAGCCAGCTGGTGCCAGTCTCACCGGCACGCGGATCACGGGCCATGTCGTTGACAATCACCAGTGCATGCGTGTGATCGTCGATAGAGGCGGGTGGTGACTCCATGGATTCTTTTAGATCCGCCATGATCATGTCTATGCCGGAAGCGAGTGTTTTAGTCTGTTTTGTGCGCAGTTCTTCTGCGAGCCTCTCGATACCCGGGTTGCGAACCTGGTGGGCAAGACGGGCAGCGTCCGGCAATTCGCAGATACCCACCTGAGTCGCATCCTGAAAGTAACAAAACGATTTTAAATGTTCTGCTCTAGCTTTCGTATCTTCCGGCATGGATGATTTTGTTTTGTTGGTAAACCCGTCGCGGATTGCGTCCATCATGGATTGATAATCATCCATGGCGTTGACGAGGTTAAGCGGTTCATCCGGGCGCACGAAAGACAACGGGTGAAATGCGGGTACGTTTGAAAAGTCCGACAATTGGGTTCTTGCCAGTCGTTCAAGTGGGTAAGGCCCCATATGAACCGGCCGGTTTTTGTCTGAGAAAAAACGTATTGGCATCGTTACGGCGCGCCTTGGAAGTTGTTCAGTGGATAAGCTAATGGTACCGGATACTTGTCAAACGGGTGAACCTGGCTTCTGAGAGACCGGGACTCGCTTTGATTGTCCATCCTGCAGACGCCCGGTTGCATCTCTTACCATACAGGATACCTTCAAAATTCCGGATAACCCGGGGATCGACGAGTTGAAACATCTAAAATGCGAAGCGGTATGAAGCATCACCGGAATCGTACTCAATAACAATGAATCTGGCAGCTTTGTAGCTACCTCCCGGGCAGATAATTCATTACTGCCGGCGCCGGTTTCCGGTATTCTACGACTTGAAAATTTCATAGACCGGACTGCGAGCAAATTTCATTGAGCAGACAAATTAGAATAGCGCTTATACATGCCACTCGTGTGGCTATTGACCCGATTGAGGTCGCAGCGAAATCCCTGTGGCCAGAAGCCGAAATGGTGACAATTCTGGAAGAAGCGCTGTCTATAGATCGTGCAGCTGGCACAGTTCCAATGTCCGAGATTAATTCACGAATTATTGATCTGGCGCGCTACGCGGAACGACTCAATCCAGATGGTATTCTCTATACCTGTTCGGCATTTGGTGAAGCGATAGAACAGGTGGCGAATACATCAAGTCTGCCAGTTCACAAGCCAAACGAGGCAATGTTCGAAGCAGCCTTTGCAAGCGGCGATCGCATTGCGATGATCTACACATTTCAGCCATCGGTCGCTGGTATGGAAAGGGAGTTCTATGAGGCAGCGGATCTGAAGGGAACAAAAGCAAGAATAGAATCTGTGTTTGCCGAAAGTGCAATTGATGCGCTTAAAGCCGGTGATTCTGAAGCTCACAATAGATTAGTAGCGGAAGCAGCTGCGGGAATAAAAGACGCTGACGCAATAATGTTGGCGCAATTTTCGACGGCCCAGTCAATTTCTGCAGTGCGAAAAGTAACCAGCATACCTGTGTTGTCGAGCCCGGAAGCCGCAATCAAAAAAATGAAAAAGGTTGTGGAGGGTAAAGATTCTCATGAAGGCCAATCCGTAATCGTCGAAGAGCGCAATCCGAATTTCGTTAGCGCCTGAATTCCGTTAACGCCTGAGAGACAAGCATATGCAGATAGACGAAACCGCAGCACGGACGCGTTTTGACAAAGCGCTTACAGAGTACGCTCAAGCCTTCGAGACCTTTTTTCTGGCACGGCTGCTGGATCTGGGTTTTGAGTATTTTCCGGAAGACGCCGCTGATGGTGAGAAAAACCTGTGTCGCATCAGCTTCCCTGCCGAGGACTTTCTCTTCAATCCTCAGGGCTCCCTGCATGGTGGAACGATAGCGACGGTGATGGACATTTCAATGGGACATCTTATAAATAAGGTTGCAGGGCCTGGTGCTACGATAGAAATGAAAATTCAGTACATCAGACCGGTATTGGCAGGGATAGTGACAGTTGAGGGTAGTTTTGTGAAACGCGGCAGGAACCTGAGCTTTATGGAAAGCAAGCTGTTAGATTCTGACTCGAACTTATGTGCATTGGCAACAGCAACATGGAAGATGCCAAAACTGAGCTAGATGAACGGTGTACCGGTTGGTCCTGTGTCTATTCAGTCAAGACCGTGCCGTAGGGGGGTGTCGCCAAAGTAAAGTAACACGCTTTTTAGGTTGCAGTTTATCGCTTGCAAGCCGTGCGAAGTTCCCTCCCCGGCGCTTAGACGCCGACCCTCCCGCAAGCGGGAGGGTGGCAATCGTTACTAATGATTGTTCTATAGCAACTCATGCAACTACCGGCCTCAGCCTTAACCTGCTCTTCTGTCAAAAACTCCATTCGTTTTTGCTGCACAGTGAGAACCTGTAAAGACACCCTCCTTTTGGGAGGGTCCGAGTCTAAGCTCGGGGGAGGGTTTTGTCGCACAGTGAGATTCGCTTTGCTTTAGCGACAGCCTCCGTAGGGGGGATAAGCCTGGGCATCCACCGAATGTATGGCACGTCAGATAAATAACTACCCGTTCAGTGTGGCTATCTAATTTGCAGTAGGTTATGGCGTTCGTTGCGGTAGTTTGGTGGATGCGCAAGCTTATCCCCCCTACGAAATTATCGCGTCATTACTACGTGCAATCCCACAACGGTTTCTTATAGTTTTCTGTTGCCAGAATGCTTAACACAGCTTGCTGTAATTCGTTATATGATTAATTTAGAGTACCGATTACACACCTGTCTGTTGGTTATGAGTGTGACGTAGGGGGGATAAGCCTGCGCATCCACCAAATGTATAGCACGCCAGATAGCCACTTATCCGTTCAGTGTGGTGATCTAATACGCAGTTAGGTTATGGCGAAAATATCGCATCATCACAACGTGCAATCCCACGAACGGTTTCGTTCTTGCGCGTTAGCTCCGCAACCACAGCGGTACGCTCACCTCATGTTTTCCGCTACACGCAGCGTCAACACAATTTGCAAGGGTTCCAAAATGAATCCCGCGCTTCACCAGCGCCGGGCCATAGTGAGCGTACTTACCCGAATTTGTCATTAATGTGTTTGCATTCGGTGGAATAACCGGATCGGTTATCATGCACCAGCAGGTATCAGTGATAAACTGCACACCGAAGTTTTCCAATGTATTGATGCTTCCTTGTGCCTTGGCTTTATCGTAGATAGCACGTCCGAGTGTCACCATGAATTTCACATCCGGATGCTTGTGTCGACCGTCGCACAGTGTGGCTAACCTTGCGCATTCGGCCTCAGAGAAATGTGGATTACCGAGACATACTGCATCTACAGTCGAATGCTCTGCGCTATTAAGTTCACTGTAGCTTGCGACTAGATTTTCCCTGGTCACAGTAAGGCCATTCTCAAGTAATCCGTTTTGTCTGCAGTAGTGCATTGCGTCGTTTGCTTCCGGTGTGATTCCGTCCATATGAAACATACTTGATGAGCCGGTGGTGGCGTAAGCAGCGCTAAAAGCCTTGAGGTCGTCAGCACTTGGATTATTACTCACGGTTGAGCCACTCAACCCGGTAATCATCGGAATATCGTTACCAGCATACAGACCAATGTAGTAACCAAGCAATGGCCAGAGTGTTTCATCGGTGTTTTTGAGGGCTTCTACGTGAATACATACCGTTGGCTTACGGCCGCTGTCGAGGTGGCTGCCACTTGCCGGTGCACGGCCTGTGAGTGCGATGAACACATCCAGAAAATCCGGATATTTCTGTGTTCTGGCACCGATGACGCTGTTGGCAAACATCACTGCATTCGATTCTGCCCAAACAATTTGTTCGCCAAAAGAGGGGGCTGTTTCGAGAAGATAGGGAGCACAGGTATAACTAAGATCTGCACCCATTTGCATGTAGATGTCTCCAAGATCACTCGCAGGTTGACCTACTGCATTGTCGATGCCTTGATGGCGCCAGTTGCGCTGATCAACTGAAATGGCATTAAGCGTTGTTGGTATTTTGAATTTGGCTCCATGTTCCTGTAGCTCTGCTGCAAATCGCAGGCTCGAGGGGCCGTGATAGATGCAGGCATCAATGTGCGCCTGGGTGACATCAATTAGCGATTCCGCACCTTGGATGTCTGCAATCTTGAGCAGTATCTCCATCGCCATACCGGCAGCAATACCATGTTTACCGGCCAGTATGTCTTTATCAAGGTTGTTAAGTGCGACTACCCGTTCTACAGAGGAATCATACGAGGGTTGTTCTGTTGGTATCTCATCTACCGAATTAACAATCAGCATCTGACTGCCATTGATCGAAGCTATTGAACTCTTGGTTGCTGCACTCTGTGTTTCTGCAGACCGGGGCGACGAATGTTGACTCAAGTCTGCAAAGTCTGATCGCGACAATCGCAATATCGGTAAGCTGCGATTAAACATCGCCTCAGCCACAAGGACACCGAGTGTCAAAATATCTTCGGCTTCTGAAAATATTAAGGCGGCAGGTGCGCAATCGTTGAGAATGAGCTCCAGTAGCGCTCCGCTACCAGAGCAAGAGCCTCGTCCATTTGGTATTGCCAATACACATCCGGAAATATTAGCGCCGTACAAAGGATGGTGTTGATCAATAACTACGCCCGTCGCGGGGTCGACACCACCCCAGAAACTCAGCCCGGTAGTAGACATGAGTATTGGTCCGGTTGCGGAGCCATTCACAAACACGCTGCCTTCAATCATTGTTCGCCATCGCGTATTCTGATAAGTCGGATTTAAAGAGTGCGTCAGTGTAATGAATTATGAGGACAAATTCCGGTATCCCTGCATCCGGCTAAGTCATTGGGGTGTGCTGACGCGCTTAACGGCAGCGGCAGGCGAATCCCACCCGAACTGAGCAGATAGATCTTCACCAACTCGAACCAGCTGCCTGCCGAGTCGTGAACGAAAAGAAGAACTGAAAACCCGTGATGATCCTGTTGCACCTATAGACAGCGTTTTACCTAATTCACTATGACCGACAGGTGCCGCCACAGAGCACATACCGCGCTCAATCTCTTCAACACATTCTGCATATCCACGTTCACGAATAACTGCCAGCTCTGCCTTTAAATCGGTAGCCCGGGTCAGAGTAAATTCAGTGTATGCCTTTAATCGTCCCTTGAGCTTTTGCTCAAGCATTAACTCCGGTGAAAATGCCGCAACCACTTTCGAGCAGGAGCAGGCGTGTAATGGACGCTTTCCTAAGCCCGGGTGTAAAAATGAGACACCATTGTCCGGCGTTTCAACGTGAATAATTTCAACTGAAGACCCACATAATCGGGAAAGGAAAAATGCCGCACCGTGCGACTGCGCTGCATCTTTGAGTGCAGGTGCGATAAGTTCCAGCAATGCCCGATCCGATAAGTCGTTGTGGGTGATTCGCTTTAATCGAGTGCCTATCGCAACACGGCCTTTAGATGCGGGTTCCAGCAATCCAGCCGAGACCAGATCCTGCACCAGCCGGTAGACCGTCGGCTTGGGGAGTTTTGAGCTAATGCAAATGTCAGCAACCGTTGCTTCACCATGCTGCCCGACGATTTCTAAGATGATGGCAAGTCTTTCAAGGTGCATAACTTTTTCCAGATCTGCGGCGCTAATCTTTAAAAACCAGGTTTAACAATCGGCCTGATCGTAACTGGTTTCCTGCTCGCTCAACTAAATCTCATATTGCGATATATTCATTATCATAATACGATAATAAATATATCGCGAGAACGAGAGCTATATGACGGAAAAAAACTGTTGCGGGCCCGGCTACGCCAACCCGTCAGAAGCAATGGCGGCCCCAAGAGAAAAGCTACTCTATACCATCGCGATCTACACCGGCACCGGAATACAACAGCCGGACTATCTCGCGACGGTAGATGCAGACCCTGATAGCTCGACTTACTCAGAAGTCATACATCGACTCGAGATGCCAGGCATAGGTGATGAGTTGCATCACATGGGGTGGAACGCCTGCTCCTCCTGTCATGAGGACTCATCGATGTCCCGGAAGTACTTACTAGTGCCCGGTGTTCGCTCCAACAACATACATATAGTAGATACCGCCACTGATCCGCGTGCACCCACTTTGCACAAAGTGATAGACGGTGGCGAGATAAAAGCCAAAGCCAATCTGTCCGGTCCGCACACCGTACATTGTCTGGGTTCTGAGATAATCATTTCCTTTCTCGGTGATGCTAAAGGTGAAGCACCCGGTGGTTATCTGCACTTGGATAAGGACTTTGAAATAATCGGTCGCTGGGAAAACTCAATGGGGGACATACCATTCAGCTACGACTTCTGGTATCAGCCTCGCCATAACATTATGGTTAGCTCGGAGTGGGCTGCTCCCAATACTTTTATGCCAGGCTTTGATCTGGAAGAAGTGGGGCACCTGAAGTACGGCAGACGCCTGCATCTTTGGGACTTTAAAAAACGCGAACCCATAGAGACTATGTATCTCGGTGAGGATGGACTCATTCCGTTAGAAGTAAAGTTTCACCACAACCCTGACAGCACGCATGGTTTTTGCGGTGCGGCACTCAGCGCTAATGTTATTCACTTCTGGAAATCAGAATCTGGCAAATGGGAGTGGGAAAAGATCATAGATGTAGATAATGAACCTCACCCTGAATGGCCCATTCCGATCCCGGGTGTAATGTCAGCCATTCTTGTTTCTATGGATGACAAATACCTGTACCTTAACAACTGGCTGCACGGTGATATGCGCCAGTACGACATTAGCGATCCGCATAACCCGGTACTCACCGGCCAGGTATGGATGGGTGGCCTGCTCGGTAAAGCACCACAGGTTAATGGCGTTGATGTGGCCGGAGGGCCGCAAATGTATCAGCTATCGCTGGACGGCAAACGGCTTTACGTTACAACTTCACTGTTCTCCACCTGGGACAACCAGTTCTATCCGGATATTCGTACCAAAGGCGGCGTGATGTTGATGATCGACTGTGACATAGAAAAAGGTGGCATGAACATCAATAAAGACTTTTTGGTGAATTTTGGTAGTGAACCGAATGGCCCGAGCCGCTGCCATGAAACCCGATATCCGGGTGGTGATTGCACCAGTGATATCTGGCTTTAGATATTGGCTTTGTATGAGTGAAACCAAAACCATCACCATTGCTAACCGGGACAATGCTACCTACAAAGTAAACGCGCGCCGACCTTTGCTTGAAACCCTGCGCAAACAAGGCGTGGATTTACCCTATGGTTGCAAATATGGGGGTTGTATTACCTGTGCTGCCAAGTTAATTGAGGGTGAAGTTGAACAACGCAAACAAGTTGCTCTTAACAACCGACAAATCAACGATGGTTACGTTGTACTGTGTGTCGCCCGTCCTGTATCAGATTGCACCATAGACATAGGCGTGGAAAGTCATGACAAGTTATATCGCAACCCGTTTCTTGATCCGCTTGAGCCCCACGAGCTAAAAGCTGATATCGCTACCCCCAGGGAGAAATGAATGCCAAACACAGATGTTCAAAGCTCTTACAACTATGACTCTGAATACCTGTCAGAAATCCTACGTTCGGTTAAGACCATTGCGATGGTGGGTGCCAGCGGGGACAAAACCAAATTCAGCTACGGCGTGTTGCGTGTGTTGCATGAAACCGGCTATGACATGATACCCGTCAACCCGAATCCAAAGTTAACCGAAATCCGTGGTATTAAAGTGTACAACTCTCTTACTGAAGTTGATCGACCCATTGATATGGTAGAGGTGTTTCGTCGTTCCGAAGAGCTCTACGAAATTGCACAACAGGCGATAGCAGTAAAAGCGAAAGTACTTTGGGGCCAGATCGGTGTCTATGATGACCGTGCAGCAAAACTGGCGGAAGACGCGGGTCTTAAAGTTGTGATGGACCGTTGCCCGAAGATCGAACTATTCCGCCCGTTCTGGAAACCCCGGCTCGATCTCAAGATATAGTGTGACACGTGGCAGAAGCGTTAACTGATGTTGTATTTATTCATGGCATCCAGCATTTCACCAAGTGACCGACGTGCCCCGGTTTGTAGATATTCCATTGCCTGAAGAGCGGCTTCATGCGCAGGCTCGCTTGAACCTGCAACACAATCTTCGATCACGCGGCAGAAGTAATCTGACTGATGTCCGTCTACAAATGTGTAGTGAACACAAACGTCTGTTAAACCACCAACAAGAATCAACGTTTCTGCTTTTAGTCCGCGTAATAAAATCTCGAGATCGGTACCGAAGAAGGCTGAGTAGCGACGTTTTTGTATGTGATAGTCGTCAGGTCTAACGCCCATTTGTTCACGTGCCAGGTCAGTGTCCGGGTTGCTGTCGAGACAATGTACAGTTTCTTTGCCATCCAGCTCACGGCCAAAATCAATCAGATTGGCGCGATGTATCTCCTGAATAAAAATAACTGGAATATTCCGCTCACGTGCTTTGTCTATGACAGACCGTGCTTTTAGCATACGCGGAGCATAGTCTTTCATGTGCGGGATGGCACGATCATCCCCTTCGGATGTGTCGGTAAAACAACTTGCCTGTATATCGACAACAATTAGTGCTGCCCGACCTTCAAGAATATTGCGAGCGCGGCGACCTTTTTCAGCAGACATGATAAACCTTGATAGTTGATAGGAGAGCAGGATGATTATTCATGGAAATCATCAAGTACAGAGTATAACCCGCAAGTTTTTAAACAAAAACCACCGTTCCACACGGTTGTGCCCCCAACTCGCCATCGATACATCGAGCTACTACTGCTATTATCGATCCGGGCTAATTACATTTCCGGTGAATTATGATTATTGGCGCGCACTCCATTATCTACTCTGCTGATCCAGACGCAGATAGAGAGTTCTTGAAGAATGTTCTGCAGTTCCCAAACGTAGATGTGGGTGGAGGGTGGTTAATTTTTGGCCTCCCTCCGTCGGAAATCGCCATTCACCCGGCTGAATCAAGTGGCAAGCAAGAGATGTATTTAATGTGTGAAGACATAGAAAGATTTGTGACCTGGATGCATGAGATCGAAGTAGATTGTACACCTGTACATGAAGAACCATGGGGAAGACTCGTGGAAATTACGTTACCCGGTGGAGGTAAACTAGGCGTTTACCAGGCCCTTCATGAAAGCCCGACACAACTGTAGAAACCGGTTATCGATGGGAGGGATGCCTATAGATTCAGCCCGGCCTGGGAATTCGCTACCGTCCCAAACGAGCAGATTAAGAAAGCTATTCGTAATACCAGTAGCTCGTATAAAAATGCTCAAAGCCCTGAAAGCTCTGGTAGAACGTCATACGAACTTTAACCTGGTCACGGATCATGCAATTCAGGAATTTCTCACGCGAGGGACTTATGCATCACGGTTGAGAACATATGCTGTGCTGTGCACAGATTATGTATACTGGTTTTTCACATCACTGTTTTGGAGAGAAACATTATGGGACTATCAAGTATCTTGAAGGCTGCCGTGGCCATTTGTTTAACCGTATTTCTTACTGCGTGCGCCACTAACCAGGGTTCAGGCAACTCGGGTTACGGAAGCGATACTAATTTAGAGGCGGAAGAAGCGAATAATGAGGTCACGGTTACCATTAAGAATTTTGTTTTTGAGCCAGCGTTGATCAAAGTATCTGCTGGTGACACACTGGTGTTTGTCAACGAAGACACTGCGCCACATACCGCAACGGACGTTGGTGGGGTGTTTGACACTGGCAATATCGCGTCTGGTGAGTCCGGCAGAATCACCATTGCAGATGCCGGTACCTACGAATACTTCTGCGAAATTCACCCGAATATGAAAGGCAGAATTGTAGTTGTCGAGTAGAGTACTTTGCGAGCAGCGGTCAATAAACCGATAGTCTCTGTTGCAGAAGGCGGGAGATTTCCCGCCTTTGCGTGCCTGCTGTGTTGTCTTTACGTATTGACCCTCAAGGTTACCCGGCTACGGTGATACTGGTTACCGAGAACTGTTACCTTCACTTACAAACGCATCTCCAACAAGTGATGCGATTTCGTCCATAACATTATCCGGGAGGGCACCAAAGTCGATTGCGGCGCTAAGTCCTTCAACCTGTTCGACGGTACGGGCACCAGGGATTGGTAGGTTGAGTGATGATTTTGCCCACAACCATGCCAGTGCCCCCTGAACTGTGGTTCGGCCACCTGTTTGCAGCAGGTCTCGTACGGATGTGAAGAGCTTTAGGTATGCAGGGTTAGGTTTACCATCGATATAGTATTGTGCCCAACCCGGATTAGTGGTTCGAACATCGTTGGCAGGTAAGGAAACGTCAGCGGTGTATTTTCCAGAGAGCAGTCCCATCGCCAATGGGGATCGAATAAGCGCATGCAGGTTATGGCGCTGTACAATACTCTGCATGTTTGGCGCATCCATAAGCGCATGCATTGCATGTTCAACGGCGACAAACCCCGGAAGACCCGCCACTGTATTTGCGCTGTCAGCGTAGTCCGTGCTCCAGCCAAATGATCTAATCTTACCTGCCTGCAGCGCTTTCTCCATTTCTACGAACAACTCTGCGGCCTGAGGCACCGGTAAATCATTTTGATGTAAAAGCAGCAGATCGATTGTTTCCCGATCAAGTCGCGATAGACAGTTGTCAATCGCCGGCATTACATTTTCAGGGGCAATGTCATCGCCGGTTAAAGTTTTACTGTTTTCGTCGATGGCGAATCCGATCTTGGTTACCACTAAAGCGTCGGGATGGTTCTTAAGACTTTTTGCCAGTAGCCGCTCCGAATGGCCGGCCCCATAAGCGGCGGCAGTATCAAAAACCCTGATACCGTTAGCAAGTGCCGCGTGGATCGCCTTGATTGACTCACGGTCGTCTGAATTGGAATACCCGAGTGATGTTCCGTCTGCGGCATACATCTCACCACCGATCGGCCAACAGCCGAGCCCTAGTGGATTAATGTTCGTATCGAGAAATTGCATGAGTTTGCTCCTGTGTGCAACGGAGAACTATCAAATCATCTATTTATTGCGTAAACAACGGACATGCATGTAGTGTACATTTCATGAATGAAACGAACTTTGATTGGGATGACTTACGACTTTTTCTCAGCGTTGCGCGCGAAGGAGGGCTTGCGGCAGCGGCGGGTGCTACCGGCAAAAGTGCGCCTACACTGGGACGACGTATGCTCGCTCTTGAAAAGCGACTTGGACAGGAGTTGTTTGAGCGCTTACCTCGCGGTTATAAACTAACCGGGCACGGCGAGGCACTCCTTGCTACAGCAATTGAGATCGAACATCGAGTAACGCCAATCACGAGGTCGTCTGGCGGTGTTGCAAGCCTGCGGGTAAAAATATCTGCTGGAACGTGGGTGACAAGATTACTTAGCAGGCACATTAATCACCTGATTGATGATCCAGCGGTGTTATTGCAATTTATCTCTGCGGATAATGTGCTTGATATCGCGCACAGAGAGGCAGTTATTGGCATACGAAACCAGCGACCATCACAGATCAGTCTTGCGGGCCGACAGATAAAAAGTATTAAGTTTGCCGTATACGCATCGCACGAAAGTATTGCAAGCTGGGCGAGCGTGACTGGCTCCACACCATCCGCCAATTGGGTGAAAAACAACATTGGAGACTCGCCTTATACCGAAGTAAGCAACCCAAGAAACGCACTTGACATGGCGATTGCCGGGGCGGTTAAACTGGTTTTACCCACGTTTGTCGGTAACGCAGAGGAGGGCTTACAGCAAGTATCTGAGGAAATCCCCGAACTCGAACACATGCAGTGGTTGGTTACCCATCATGAGGATCGTCATGTGCCGCAGGTTCGACGCGTGATTGACAGACTGTATAACGTATTGATCGAGAGTTAAGAAACCGTCGTCCGGCAATCATTGCGCTCGCGGTGAAATCTTCATAACCTGTAAGTCGCACTGTTGTGCAACGACCAATACGAGCCCGGTCGCGAAGGATGGTATAAAGTTTTAGTCGGCCTCTCCCAAACGAAGAGCCTTCACACTTATCCATTGGCCTACTGTAGTTAGTTTCCGATCATCACCAAAAATACAAACCTTGGCGTGTCAGGTGTTTACCAGAACCAAACAAGCATGATTCCGGCTAATACTCCAACAAACAATGCCTGGTACAGGAGCAAGGTTGTGCTGTCGTTTCCCTAACCACTCTTTGCATGTTTGTACACATGAATCGTTCCGCGACTCTCATCGTCCAGGGTTCAATGCAAGGTTGAAACTTCTGACACAGGCTGAGATCACGGTTCACGATGCGATCACAGCTCCGGTGCAGATCCCGAGATGTGGGGTACCTTTTAACTGACTACTTGCTCAGCGAAACATTTCTTCAACGTTATCAGGGCCGTCTTGCTCCCGGTTTGCTTTTATATTGAGTACGCGATAGGGATCGGCGCTGCCCCAAAGCGGGCTGGATGCCATGACGCTGGCAAACAATGCGCCGCCCCTGAGTGCCCAGGTAAGCAAGCCGGCAGTGACACTCACTGACGCGCCAATTGTTATATCGGTAGCCAGACGGTATCTTCTGAGTTCGGATTCTTCGTCTTCGCTCAGGTTTTGCTCGAGTTGATCTAGTCCATTGACAAAATTTTCGTTATTAACGACGTTGTGTAAGCGTACAGAGTCGAGTTCTATGAAAAATTCGATATCGGTGACTGAGGTAGAAACATCATCGTCGCTAATCGAAGTGTAGTTTACCGTATTGTGCTTTCTGACATCGAGTTCAGCCAGCAGGTCTCGAAATGGCTGTTTTAGTGTATCTACGATTTCATCGTTTCCGATTGTTTCAACATCTGCGAGACCGGTTTCCTCCGGTGAGTCGGTGGATGCATCCGTGGTATATAGATACTCGAACTCAAAGGGTATGGTGTTCGCAGATTCTATCTCGTTTGCTTCCTCTACATGGGAGGACTCTCCATTTTCTGTATTGTTATTGTCAGTACCCATGGAAGTACTACCGGTGCTGATTGAAAAACTGTCAGAATTTGTACTATCGAAAGCATTTCCGAACGGAGGTTCAATAGTGACTTTGACCGTGGCAATAGCATAGATCCCGTCTTCATTGGTCACTCGGTACTGAAAGCTATCGTTGAGTATTGAACTTCCATTGTGTTGGTATGAGAAAGTACCATCACTGTTAATGGAGACTGTGCCGCTTGTCGGTTGAGTTTCGATAGAAACAATGAGCCGGGAGTTCTCTGCAATTACCTGTGCGGCAAGGGCATTGTCTCCGGAATCCAGCTTGTCTCCCTGTTCGGAGTCGAAAGTCTGCCCGTATGCCAGCAACACGGATTCATCGTCAATGACAGGAGCCGGATCGATGACTTCATTGATAATCAGATTGAACGTGCCAGCCACAGGCATTGAACCGTCCTCACCACCGTCACTGACCTGTATGTTAAACGTATCGGCTGATGTCTCAGAGCCGTCGTGGGTGTATTGCAAACGATCCTGCAGCAAGTGAGTCAACGTTAATGTGGTGCCGACAGTCACTGGTACGCCATCCAGGGTGAGGCTACCGTTGCCCGGTAAAGAATTTATGGTGAAAGTCAGGTCGTCCGGCGCAAGGTCATCTGCATCGGTCGCGGATAACATATCGGTTGTGATGACGTTTTCGCTACCCTCATCGAAGCTAGTGAGCTCGGTAATCAGTAGCGGAGGGTCATTGACACCGGGCACATCGAAGTTGATATAGTTCGCCAGCTGATCGATAAAGTCACCCCCGTTGTCGGTACCCCCATTGTCATGCACATTAAATGAAAACCCGTTATAACCCAGACCGTTCACGTCTTGCGGGGGGGTATAGCGAAGCAGTCCGGTATCAATTTCAGCTATGTTGATGACTTGCTCGGCGGTTACCGGGTTGTTATCCAATGTAAGAGAGCCGCTATCAGGTATTGTGCTGACAGTAATCGCAACAAACTGATTACCATCTTTGACATCGCTATAGCCGAAGTCAGCACGTGAGAATACATGAACAGTATCTTCTTGAGTGGTGACGGTGGAGTCAGAGCCCGCAGGGGGATCGTTAACATTGATAACATCAAAATCGATCTGATTGGCGAAAATGGACACATCGATACTGTCATTCTGATCGCCGCCGTCATCAATCACTTTGAAATTCAGGTTGTCGTAGGATATTCCATTGGCATCAGGTTCCGGTGAGAATATAAGATTGCCAGCAGTAATGTCATCAACGCTAACAAACTGACCGGTGACGACCTCATCTCCATTCAGCAGAAGCTCACCGTGTGCCGGGAGTTCTTCTATCAGTATCCCTGAAAAGTTGTGGTTATCGAGCGGATCGGAAAACCCGAAGTCAGCCACGGTAAGTGGATAGTCGGTATCTTCAAGAAGCTCGATATCTTTGTCAGTGCCCGCCGGGGCGTCATTCACGCCTGTGACATTGACTATGCGTGAAACCACCACACTTTCAGCACTTAGATCACGCACACTGATCTCGATAGAGCGCGGCAGAGTAGAGGGGTTTTCACTGCTGTTGTGGTACGTGACAGAGCGAAGCACTGTCTGATAATCATTAACTGATGCTGTACCGGTCAGTGTCAGGCTTCCGGTAGTTGTATCAAATGATCCGGTGATGTTGCCAGTTGGAGTAAAAGACAACGCATCCTGATTGGGTGCAAAGTTCTGAGACAGTGAAACGGTAGCGCCTTCAAGTGTGGCGTTATCTGTATCTACAACGCTGAGCGAGTCAGTAACAGGTAACGGATCCTGATTTTCGATAAAATTCAGCGGAGCAGACTCAATTGAAAGCAGAACCGGGTTATCGTTAACGGCGAGTACATTTATTATTCGAGAACCGATATTACTGCTGTTGTCGCCGTCATTGACGGTAAAATCAATGGTGCGAGGCAGCGTAGACGGGTCATCGCCGGCGTTTAAGAATGCTACAGATCGCAGAGCGTTTTGATAGTCTGCGACAGTCGCAACACCACTGAGATGTAGCGTACCGGTCAGAGAATCGAAAGTGCCGGTAATTCCGGGTTGGTCAGCAAAAACCAGTGAATCCCGGGTCGCTACATAATTATCGGAGATAGCCACGGTAGCTGATTCGAGCAGACTATCATCAGGATCTGTGACCGAAAGTGTTGATGTAACTTGCAATGCCACGGCGTTTTCTTCGAATGACAGATCCGTTGGTTCAAGGTTGGTGATGACCGGTGCATCATTAGAAGCAGAGACAACAATCTCACGTGTTACCGTATTGCTTTGGGCAAGCGAATCATTGACGGTGAATTCGATAATCCGGTTAACGGTGCTCGGATCGTCGCTGCCGTTCGCAAAGCCAATAGTCCGTAACGCGTTTTCATAATTCAGTAGGCTGGAAGCTCCGCTCAGTGTCAACACACCGTTTGTCGAGTCGAAATTTCCGGTAATGCCGGATTGATCTATGAAGGTCAGCCAATCATCACCTGGAGAGTAACCAGAAGTTATTGCAATAGTAGCGGACTCGATGGTCGTGTCATCAAGATCAGTTAACTCGATGGTAGAAGTCAGGCCAACGGCAAGACTATTTTCGTTGAATAGAATCGGTGTGGTTTCAATTGCAGACAGCACAGGAGCATCGTTTTCCGGGCTGATAATCACATTACGGTAGAGCGGTGTGCTATCGAGAGCGCCGTCATTGACAATGAATTCGATCGCACGCGATGCATCGGACGGGTCGTCGCTGATGTTCTGATAGGTCACGTTTTGCAGCGCGCTTTGATATTGTGCTAAAGATGCGTTACCGGATAACGTCAAGATACCAGTGGTGGCATCGTAGCTACCTGCAATGGCTGGTGTATCAGTGAAAGCAAGTACGTCTTCTGTGGCCGCAAAGTTACCTGAGATGGAAACAGTGGCGCTCTGCAGTAAAGTGCTGTCAACATCAGTAACTGATATATTTTCAGTCACATTGATTGCTTGACCGTTTTCAGTGAAATACACGGGCAGCGCTTCGATAGTGGAAAGAACCGGTGCATCATTGGTTGCTGTAAAATCGATATCACGGCTCAACGTACCACTATTGAGATCTCCATCGTTAACCGTGAAGCTCACGGTACGCGACTGATCAGATGGATTATCACTGGTATTTTCATAGACTATGGTCTGTAATGCAGTCTGATAATCAATCAGTGTCGCAGATCCGTTTAGCGAGAGAACACCAGTCGATGCATCATAGATTCCTGATATACCGAGTTGATTGTTGAATCCGAGTACATCTTCGCCATTGATGAAACCGCCGGTAATAGCGATAGTCGCCGACTCTATATGCGTGTCATCAACATCACTGGCAGACAAGTTTCCAGTGACAATAACCGGCGCATTGCCTTCCGTATAGGAAGCAGGCAGCGCTTCGATAGTTGCCAGAACCGGTGCATCATTGGTTGCTGTAAAATTGATGTTCCGGCTTAGCAGGTTACTGTCCAGATCGCCGTCGTTAACCGTGAAACTGATTGTACGTGTCTGCACAGACGGATTGTCACTGGTATTTTCATAGACAATTGTCTGTAGTGCTGTTTGATAGTCCGTGAGCGTTGCGGGACCTGTCAGCGAGAGTATTCCGGTGGCAGAGTCGTAGATACCAGATATGCCGAGTTGATCGGTAAAGCTGAGTACATCTTCAATACCCGCGAAATTACCGGTGATAGCAATGGAAGCCGATTCGATATGAGTGTCGTCAACATCACCCGGAGACAGGTTTCCAGTCACAATAACCGGTGCATTGCCTTCTGTGTAAGCAGTGGGCAGTGCTTCAATTGTGGAGAGTACCGGAGCGTCATTAACGGCTGTGATGTTAATCTGAATAACGTCAACAGCCGATTGTGGCCCACCGCTACCGGTGTTTCCCAGGTCGTTGGTGGTAACGGTCAGTGTATCGGCCGCTGCTCCGGCCACATTCGTATTACCTGTGTAAATAAGTGCAGCCAGGGTCGCGTTGATGTCGGCAACTGTACCCTGTATTGTCACATTTTCAGTGCCATTGGTGCCTGCGCTTATCGTTGCCGAACCTGATGGCGACACATTTAATGTTCCGTTTGTAACTTGTAACTGAGTTGTTAAGTTACCGCTCGCGGCATCGACGTCGCTGATTGTTATGCCAGTGAATACGGTGGCAGTTTCTTCCACTGCAGTTCTTGCAACAGGTACGAGATTGTCTGGTCTGTCATTGACCGATCCTATGCTTAATGTTCTGGTGCCAGCGGTGGCATCTTCCAACCCTTCATTGTCAATCGCGGTAAAGTCAAAGGAAGTGACACCGTGCCAATCGGTGGTTGGGGAGAACCACAGGTCAAGTGTGTTGGTACCGGTAGTACTCAAGATTGTATTAGCGGTAACTGGCGAGGTGAGGCCTGCGTCTGTGTACAGACTTCCATTGGCAGGAATATTAATGATACGAAAGCTGTCAACATTCCCGTCCGGATCAGAGCCCGAAATTGAAAATGCGACAACGGTATCTTCTACTCCAAACCCGGCAGAGGTATCCGATTCGGGGGCCATGTTTACGTTCAGAACCGTGATGGTGCCAGTTTCAGCGACGTTGCTAAAGGCAGTCGTTCCTCCCCCGGGATTTGGGTCAACCAGCTGTCCAACCGATCCACTGGTTTGATCCCACGCATAAAAACTAAATGTCGCTGTACCTGAGTAGTTGGTATTTGGAATAAACCGGATGAGACTATCAGTGGCAAGTAGTACTGCATTGGAAGGCCCAACGGGAGCTACAGCTGTCCATGTACTGCCTGCATTGGCTTTGTATTGCCAACTGCCATTGGCCGTGTCTACGTAGGTGAGTGCGATGCCCTCAACGGGTACCGAGTCTACATCGGTGATTCTATCTCCACCGGCACTGGTAATTAGTGACTCAATGGTGTCGCCGCCTGGGTTTGTGTCGTTTTCTGAGATGGTAGTCAGCGACATAGTGCCCGTTGGATCCAATACCGGTGCATCGTTGACGGCAGTAACATTCAGGTCGCGAGTCAACAGGTTGCTGCTGTTGTTGCTCGCATCGGTAACTGACCACTCAATCTGGCGGGTCGCAGTGTTCGGTGATTCACTTGAATTATCGAACGTGATTGTGCGCAGAGCGGCCTGATAATCTGCAACGCTGGCGTTTCCGGTTATTGTCAAAACACCTGCTGCAGTATTAAATGAGCCGGATAGTCCGGGCTGGTTTGTAAACACCAGAGTGTCCTGACCAGGAGTGTAGTTAGTTGTGATAGAAACGGATGCCGAAGTCAGTATGGTGCTATCTACATCGCTGATACTGATCAGTGTGTCAATACCCACCTGGCCGTTGTTTTCTGTATGGTTGACAGCAAAGGGGGAGGTGGTCAACAGCACCGGTGCCTGGTTTGCTGTTATCGCAATGCGTGATACAGCAACCGGTGAGTTTACGTCTGTGCCATCGGTGCCCGTAAAGTTGATCACTCGTTCGGTTAAATCAGGCGATACACTCGTATTGTTATATTGAATAGACTCGATTACCGTTTCCCAGTCGGCATGCGGGGCACTTCCCGGTGCAATCATCAGTCTGCCATTGACAGGGTTGTAACTCTGCACCCAGCTTCCATCAGGCACTGTCACAGACAGCGACTCATTAGAGCCGTCGAGTAAGTTGGTTATAGTTACAACTAACGCAGATAACGTTGTGTTATCCGGGTCAATGATGCTGGAGTCGTTGTCGACAATATTGACAGGCCCGGTTCCCTCGACAAACGTACCCCGATACTCAATTCCTGTTGTCGTGCTGTCGTCCGCATCGAGATCAATAACCGGTGCATCATTGACGGGTGTGATATTGATCGTAGTTGTTGTCGAAACTTCTTCGGAAGTCGCATCGCCGGTTAAACCAGGATCAGAACCCGAGTTACCGAGATCATTCACCGTCATGGTGAGCGTTGCTGAAGCGGATGGGTTGTCCAGGGTATTGTGGTACTGAACGGAACCAGACGTTGAGCCGCTTAACAAGTTGTTGATCTGCCCAACAGTGCCAGTCAATGTAGCTGTTGAGCTACCGCTGTTAGAAACACTGACACCAGAGTTGCCCATACCGATTGAAAGGACACCTTCGGTGACATTCAGGACCACTTCTATATTTGCTGTTCCACTATCAATGTCGCCAACAGCGAACCCGGCGCCATCAAGATCCAGTGCTATCTGCTCGGTCGAGGTTAATGTTGCAGGTGCTGTAGCAGTCGGTGTATCGTTAACCGCGACAATGCTGATAGTCATTGTGTTCGGCGTCTGGTCGGTGTCGAATCCGCCGTTATCGGTACCACCATCGTCACGTACCTGGAAGGTAAAACTATCTACCCCGTTACCATTTACATCAGCGGCAGCGGTGTACAGTAAGCCGGACATTTCTGCTGCAGTAATTTCCTGACCGGCTATCACCGCTACCCCGCTAAGCGCTAACGTTCCACTGCCGGGTATTGATGTAATGATCACGGATTGGAAGCTGTCTGGTTCAATGTCGGTTAATCCGAATGTCCCCGGGCCGAACGAGTGAGCTCCGTCTTCTGCCGTGACTATCGTATTGTCTGTACCATCGGGAGCATCGTTAACAGGCAAGACATCAATGTAAAGTGTCTCCTGTGCGATCATGGCACCGCCGTTGCCGGTATTGCCCTGGTCGTCAACAGTAATCTGAAGCAATGCTTCGCCGTTAAAATCGGCAAGCGGATTGAATTGGAGGATGTTGAAAGCCGCGTTGATGTCTGCCAGTGATCCGGTAAAGATCGCCAGGTTGTCATCGGTGCCATTGCCGGTGGTAAAGGTCAACCCGCTTGTCGAACTGAAATCAACAGTGCCGGAGGTAACTGTTACCAGGACTTGCAGGGGGGCGGTTCCGGCATCTGCATCATCAATCACAATCGGGCTGAGAGTCGTTGCTAAATCTTCGAATGTCTGTGCTCGGGCAAATTCTCCATTGCCAAGGTTCTCGTGAACAATGACATCAGAGGTTCCTGAGTCGGTCGTCAGAATCTCCAAATCCCCATCATTGTCCAGATCGGTTGCTGTGATTGATGTGGGGTTAGTACCGTTATCAAATATCTCTTCGGCAAAACTACCAGTGCCGTCGTTTGTGAAGATAACAAACCGATCGTCGTAGGCAGGACTGGGACTGACAATACTGGCAGAGAATGCAACCAGTAAGTCCTGATCACCGTCGCCATCGATATCGCTTGCAGATATTCTTGCGGGCTTGCCAAAATCTGTTCCAAGCTGATTATCTGTAAAGCCGGGAGTTGCTGCTCCATCGTTTTCCAGCCAGCCGAGGGCTCCTGACAAACCGATGTAGCCCAGGTCGACATCTCCATCGCCATCCAGATCTGCTGCAACAGAGTCAAAGGCACCTGGTACCGTATTGGCGTGGGCGGTAAAGCTGGCAGCCCCTCCATCATTTTCATACCAGACTACTTCACTGGTATTTCGGTAGGTCGAGATGATGTCCATTTCGCCGTCGTTGTTAACATCGGCAAGCTCGACCGAAGTTCCACCGCCGCCAGTGCCAACAACATTCTTCACCCAGTTGTTTCCACCAATATTGTCGTACCATACGGTTTCACTGGTAAACCAGAAGTTTGCTGCGATATCGATGTCCCCGTCGCCATCAATGTCACCCGTTTCAACTTGTACTATTCCGTTCGATACTGTCTCAAGGGTTGTTTTTGAGAAGTTGCCGCTGCCATCGTTGGTCAGGATGACAAGATTGCCCTGGGTTGTGTTGTAGTCGGCCGCGACGATATCCATATCCCCGTCACCATCAAGATCTGCCGTAACTACATCCATCGGTTCGACCAACGCTGACGCAACCACAGTGCCGGTACCAAAGTTTCCAGCTCCGTCCCCCTGGTACCATATGATTTCACCGGAACTCGCAGCAGTGGTGACCAGATCCGGCGTACCGTCGCCGTCTATGTCTGCTGTTGTGGCACTAGTGGTTCCCGGTGCGTTGGAATCAACGGTTTGGCCACTTGCATCAGGTATGGTTATGAACACCGGTGCATCATTAACAGAAGTAACATTAATTCTTGATTGCGCTACCAGGCTATTGGACGCTGAATCGGATGCGATTACATTCAGTGTTCGCTGTGTCGTGTCAGGGTTATCAGACCAGTTGTCATAAGTCGCGGTACGTAGAACCTGTTCGTACTCAGCTACTGTGGCCGATCCGGAAATCGTTAGAATGCCTGCGCCAAAGTCGTAGTTAACTGTTAACCCGGTGACCCCAGGGTTTGCCCACAGTTGTTCGTCATTACCGTCGAGCCGATTGACAATCTGCACCTGAATGCTGTTCAGGTTCGTGTTATCAACATCAGTAAGGATCGCGTCGATATCAGTGATGTTGACCGGACCACCGTTTTCGGTGAACGAGCCGTTGTATGACAGGCCTGTGCCACCACTGCTGTTATTCGAATCGAGATCGATTATCGGTGCATCGTTGACACCGTTAATCGTCATTGTGACAGTCGCAGTATCCTGATTGCCGAGCCCGTCATCGTAGGTGTACACGAAGGTATCGGTGGCTGTCTGCCCGGGTGCCAGATATTCGAACTGACCATTTGGGTTGTAAGTGAAGCTGCCGTCCGTGTATACAACCACGTTACCGAGCATTCCCGTAACATTAGTACTTGCAACATACGGCGTGGAGACACCAGTGCTCCCCGGGTTGGCAAAATTTGAAGTGATGTCTGCAGAGGACAATACTTCATCGTGAATTCGGAAATGAGCGATCTCGCCTGAGACGGAACCTGAGTAGTTACCAGGAGTAGAGCCGTTGTTTGTACCCAGACCGAACGCGCCATCGCCCCAGTTGGTTAACGTTGCAAGTTGACGGCTAAAGTATTGATTTCCGTCTATCCAAACGTCGACAGATGGAGGTGCCGCATCCATGTCGACTGTCAGCGCAATATGATGCCAGGTATTAGGTGTGAAGGGTGCAGTTTGAGTCGCAATGGTACTGCCACCATTATCGGCTACTGTAAGGCGGAGACTACCATTAACCAACGCGAGCACTATGCCACCTGTCGACGGGCTACCACCATCGACAGATTGTCCGGTGTCAAAAATGACCTGTGTCCCTGACAATGAGTCGAATTGAATCCAGGTTTCCAGCGTTGCTGATTGCGTTGAATCAATCTCTGCAAACGAATCCAGAGCAGGGGACGTGAGTCCGCCAGAACCGTTCAGATCAAACACTGTAGTAATTCCGGTCGGGGGATTCGTTGGGTTGTTGGTCAACGTAACACCCGTACCTGCCAATAGGTCTACCGAACCGATACTGCTATTCCACTCGGTTGCATCACCGGTATCCTGCGAGGCATCAAATCCAACAACGACATTCCCTGCCACATTGCCGGTTCCACCTGAACCATCATTGGTGAGTAAGCCAGAAGTTGCGTTGACGCTAAGTACCGTATCTTCGTCGGTAGAGTAACTATCGGAGGTAGCACCACCAATCGAAACGAAGAATGTTCCCGCTTCTACCCCGGCTCCATCTTCGCCACCATCGGACAGTTCAAAATCAAATGATCCGGCCTGGCCCGAGAGCCCATCGTGAACAAACACAATATCTCCGGCGTCAATATCGGCTTGTGTGAAACTCAATGCCGGAACGCCCGGGTTGCTTAATGATTCAACCTGCCCTTGAGCCGTACTGGTAACCGCGTACGTTAATTCGGCACCGTCATCGTCCGGGTCTGCTTCATTTAGCAACGCTGCCGTGATTACAACCGTCCCTCCGATGGTTGTGGATGCACCGGTATTGGCAGCAACAAGCGGTGCATCGTTGACCGATGTAATGCTGACAAGCGAACTCGCCGTTGCCTGCAATGCACCACCAGCACCCTGAGCACCGGTGTTACCGTCATCGAATGTCCAGTCAATTGGCACGTTGGCGGGAGGTATGTCGCTGTTGTTTGAATATTGGATTGACTGAATGATTTCATGGAGGTTAATAGTTGAGCTCGTGGTAAACATGAGCGTCAATATGCCTCCGGTGTTTGAGTAGGTGCCAACGACTCCGACAGAGGTCAGCTCTATATTTCCGGTTGTTGTGCCGACAAAGCTCAGATTGCCTGTCGCACTGAAGATGTCTTCGACGTTAGCACCGCCGCTTCTCTGCAACGTTAACGTAGCGCCGCTAAAGTTATCCGTGTCTGTTAGTTCTGCATCAAAGATCTCAAGGTTGTTGTAGAGGCTCACCGGTGTGCTACCTTCGGTGAACGATACTGTGTTTAGTTCGCCGCTGGTTTGGCGTACAGAAATGTTGCCAATGTAGCCATCGACACCGCCGGATTCGGCACTTTGTGATCCGGGATCATCGGAAGTATCTGTAAAGGTCAGTGTCGCGTTTGCCGAGTCCGCAACAAACGTGAAGCGGTACTTGACAGAAGTTGTGTCGCCTACGTCTGAGAGAATCTGCCCTGTTTGCAACAGGTTCCCACCACCGTCAACCGTTACTTGTAATTGCTGATTCCACGAACCGGTATCATCCCGGTGATCAAACTCCAACAGATAGGTTTCTCCTGCTTTGGTGGCAACTGTTTGTGACAAAGAGTGAGGTCCAGCAACGTTACCCGAGCCGAATCTGGCTTCGTTGCCTAGCACAGTTGTTTGTCCGGTCGTGGTCCAATCCGTGAACCCTGCTGAGAAATCGGCATTGGTAATCAGCTCTGCACCAAGGAATTCAGAAGCATCATTGACGGACGTAATATTGATCGTTTGCGTAGCCGATCCTTCTTCACTTACTCCATCTGCCGTAGCTCCAGGGTCGATCCCGGTATTACCGCGATCGTTCACAGTTAATGTGATTGTGGTGCTACCGGACGGAACATCGCTGGAGGTGGTTTGGTTGTGAAGGTAGGTAATCGTGCCTGTGCCAGAACCGGAAAGCAGGGCATTCAGCTGAGCTTTGTTTCCCGAGAAAGTCACAGTATCTGTGCTGTTGCCCGAAGTGAATCGGTTGCCGGAAAGCACGGTGACTCCCGAATCCCCCGTATTGATAAGCACACGTCCTTCACCAACTGAAAACGTCGCTGTCAGGGTGCCGCCGTTATCGTCCGCATCGGCTACGCTGAACAGGCCGGCACCGTGAATGTTCAAGCTGCCTTGTTCGGTGAAATTAAACGCGCTACCTGGCGCTATCACCACAGGTGCATCGTTGACAGGTGTAATAGTGACAAGCAAACTCGCCGTTGCCTGCAGTGCACCACCAGCACCCTGAGCACCGGTGTTACCGTCATCGAATGTCCAGTCTAATTGGACGTTCGCCGGAGGAGTATCGCTACTGTTGCTGTAGGCAATCGAAGACATGGCGCCGGAAATATTATCCGGGTTGGAAAGAGCACCCGAAAAATCAAGACGAAGAGTTCCACTATTGTTCGTTGTCACCGTGCCTATGTTGGCACCGTCGAATATGATTGCACTGCCTTCAGTCAGCGGGCCGAGCAGTCCACTTTCACTGAATACATCTTCTGCATTTGTTCCACCATTGCGAACCAGTGTCAGGCTGGTTCCGTCGTAGGTAACGGAGTTACCAAGCAGGTCAGGGTCGAAGATAAATACGTCACTATCCAAAACAACTGGGCTACCGCCTTCAACAAAGGTTGGGCTTTCGTCCACCTTTCCAGAGTGGATGCTGGTGTCGAGGGTTCCGTCCGGATTTAACCGCACGATTGTAGCGTCTGCGAAAGTTGCTAACGTGCTATAGCCACTCAGTATGATTTTTTCAGTACCGCCGTCGTTGTAAAGCGAAACAGAATTGACTTCGCTAATGTCGTCACTGCCAGGCATTAACCAGGCACCGCTTGTTCCGAACGAAGTATCTAATAATCCATTGCTATCAAATCGAATAGCCGCCCAGGAAGGTCCGTTGTTGTCAACGTTAGCAGCCACAACAAACATCCCGTCTGACTGTTGAATGAGGTCAATACCTGTTGCGGATAACAAGCTTGAGCCTAACCACGTTGTTGTACCGCCAGAGCCGAAAGTGGTATCAGGGCTGCCATCCGTATCGAATCGGCTGATCATAAGATCGCTACCAGAGGTTCCCGTAACAACGAGTTTTCCATCCGCCTGTATGTGCACTGCGCTGACGTTGTTGGCAAGATTCAACGTTCCGTCAGTGTCGAACGAAGAGTCCAGGCTACCGTCAGTCAACAAGCGGATGATCGCTGACGACGTGTTACTTACCAGAACGATGTTGCCATCACTTTGAATCTGTACGTCAGTGAATGCTTCGTTTGAGCTACCAAGTGCAAACGTACGGATACCGTCTGTATCAAATGTTGTATCTAGTGAGCCGTCAACATTCAGACGCAGAATAACTGAATCACCGGCTCCACGACCTGCAGCTACGATTTTTCCATCAGTTTGAAGGGCAATCTCAAATACTCTATCGGACCCGCCAATGTCATACGTTGCCAAACCGGCCGTCCCAAAGCCTGTGTCCACGGTGCCGTTGGCATTAAACCGTGCAACGGCGATATCGCCACCCGCCTGGCCACCGACAAGAATCTTCCCATCCGGCTGTTCAACAATGCTCCCGATATAGCCAATGCCAACGCTGTCAAAGTAGCCGGCGTTGGCAAAGCCCGTGTCCAGTGATCCATCCGGATTCAGTTTCGCGATTGTTGAATTAAAACTCGTGTCGTAGGGAGTGATCAGAACGCTTCCATTCGACAAAACCCATGAGTCTGCATTCTGGTTATAGCCGCCTACGCCCTGTGACAAGATGCCGTAACCTTCAGTGCCAAAACTCGGGGCGTTGTTTATGCCAGAGCTAACTTCAATTGTTGCAATATCTGCAGTTGAACTCATCGAACCGCTGTCGCTTGTGCGTTCGGGGAAGGTGTCTATGCCGGAGTCGCCGCTAGACCGGCCATCCGTTTGGTCCCAGGCAAAAAATGCCATGGCTTCAGAACCGCTGAAGGTAGCGTTAGGTACGAAACGAATCATTGCGGATTCATCCAGCAGCAGAGCACTGGACGTCGATGTCGCAGGCATGCCATTCCAAATCGAACCACCATCAAGCGAGTATTGCCAGGAGCCGTTTGTGTTGTTGGCTGCAACAACGGCGATACCCTCGACTGCATCGACGTCTTCATCTGTTATCGCATCAGCTGCACCGCTGAGCAGCATATCGGCTACCGTGATTCCAGGTGGATTGGTGTCAGTTTGTGCCACTGCGCCGAGAGTCAGGTCTTGCCCTGTAATAACAGGTGAATCATTGAGGTCATTGACAACAATGGTCATCAATTCGTCATAGGTGTTGCCCGCGGCGTCAGTTACTTCGATTCTTATGTTGTGCGTGTCACTGGCTTCGTGGTTGAGCTGTGAGGCTGTAACCGTAATCTCTCCGGTATTCGTGTCAATCGCAAAGCGACCGTTCGCATCATCCACGAGATCAAAGGTATAACTGGAAAGGATTTCATTGGCGTCCCATTCGATGATATAGGAGCGGGTATCAGTGTTGCCAAGATCATTAAAAGTGCCGTCTACGGCAACCAACTCGGCATAGTTTTCAGTGACCCCACCGCTCGGTTCGGCAACCCCGAAGTTTTCGTACATTCCTGGTACACTTGCGCCATTGTAAAAAACTTCACCACTGCCATCCTGCCAGGTCCATATACCTTCATTGGTGTTGTCGCTTGCACCAATCCAGGCCCCGGATACACCGTTGTCCTGCATGAGTTGTTGAAGTGCTGAACCTTCACTTGCCGAGCGAACAGTTGCCAGGTTACCAGTGACACCGTTAATGAGGTCACCAATGGCGATAGATTGGGCGTCGGTCCAGGACTCTGCGGCACCGACCAGTCTATAGAATTTGCCTGAAGCCGCGTCGTAGGTAAGTGCAGGGTCACTACTTAGAATCGTGCTGATCGCAGGCGGGATCTCAATGACCTGCACATCACCTATTACTGGCCCTGTGCTCCCTGACGGGCTTAGTGAACTGAAGGTTAAGTCGGCAGTTGACGAATCCGCAATAAAGTTAAAAGAACGATGCTCCCACAGTAAGTTCGTGGATGACCAGTTGTCCGGCATTGTTATGTTGAAGTTTTCCGAGGCACCGTCAATGCTCACGTTAAGGTCAGCTGTTGGTGGTCCCGAAAAGTGCCCTGTCAGCGCGAACACAACCTGATACTGCGTTCCGGCAACAGTTGGAATGTTCTGTTGTGTAATCTCTCCCGGAGTGGATCCGTCAAGACCCAATGCTGTTCCACCAAGCGGTGTGCCTGCCCAGGCACCTTCCAGGTCAACGTTGCCGCTGGTAACAAGCCAGCTGCCACCAGCGCCACCAATTGTTTCGCCCGTTGTGTAGTTGGTTAAACTTGTCACTCCAGCGTGGGTAAAAAGACCATCCTCAATAATGTCGTTACTTAAGTCAGGGTCCGTCGGAACGACGTACCCAACCGTAGTTCCGTTACTGGTGTGTTCGTCAATGTTTAGATCATCAACCGGAGTGCTTTCGGTGAACCCCGCAGCAGCGGCGCTGTTTCCGGAAATGATATGAAAGTTTGATAACGAATAGTCGTCTTGATTGTTGTATGTTGAGTCTGATGTTCTGACGTAGAACCCCGTGTCGACATACCAGTCGGTACTCGCAGGGATCGTGTCGGTTGCAAACGTCACCCCGTCGTACTGGTACGCAAGCGTGGTACCGTTGACGTAGAATCCGAATTCACCACCGGGTTCAAAGTTGATATCGTACCTACCAACTGTTACCCCATTGTGTTTGATATCAACATCATTAGTATCGCCTAAATAGTCCACAAAAATCGCATACTCTGGATCAGTGAGGCTTGTTCCCGTTTCGGTCGATCCCAATCCTACTATCCACGAGTAGTTGGTTGTATTGTCGAGCGTGAATCGGATCGTGTAGTCGTCGGTGTAGCCCAATGTTGAAACATTGGCCGAGTTGATTTGAGAACCCCATTCTTCCGGTGCTCCGTTGTCGACATAGGTAAGTGTATTGCCCGTTGCGGTTACGCCGCCAACCTGGTTTGTCCATGAGTTGATCGGTGTTTGGCCAACGTGTCCAATGCCCAGGTTATTGCCACCGACGATATCAACGATTTGATGGGCTGTATCAAAGCCATCCATTTGCCAGTTGGCGATCAGACCACCGGGAAGATTTGCAGGGTCGATTTTCTGCTGATGGTTCAGTGCAATTTCGGATTCCGTGCGGACTTCATCCCACACGCGGATGTCGTAAAAAGTCGCACTGGTAGCAGCGGCTGTAGTAAATCCACCTGAGACAGAGTCTTGTTCCTGTCCGATTACCAGTGTACCGCCAGTTCGTATAATCTCCCCGGTTGCATGTGCCGTGTCGGATAATACCTGCACTCCGTCAACGTAGGCTGCAAAATGTCCGCTTGAGTTATCCCACGTTGTCGCAACACTATGAATCTCTCCATCTCTTAACTGATTAAAATCAAATGCCGTGTAGCTAACACCAATTCCGTTAATTGCAACATTCAGTTTTCCATCAGTGTGTATTTGAATTCTAATCGCATCGTCGTTAGCGCCGGTATCTGTTGGAGACCGGTATGATAAGAGTGTTATGTTCTGAGTTTCAGTAGTCGCGAAAGTGACTTCGTACGATAGTTGTTCGAGGCCGCCAACAATCGCACCCCCATCACTAGCGATAAAGTACGCATCATCACCACCATCCGTGTTCAGTTCGATGCCACTGGATAGATTAGTCGGAGCCGGATCTACCGCTGGCGTTGCCATTTGCACGGTCGTCTCAGCTACATCCCCACCAAAGTGAAACTGAATCGTCTTGTCAGTCATTTCCGGTGTGGATGAAGAATTCAGGTAGCTGATTGTGCTGAGCACCTGTTCAAAATCGGCAAGCGTCGGGCTGCCAAAATCAAACAGGGTTGCTTCGCCGGTAATTGTATCGAAGTTAAATGTCAGTGAAGTCCCTGAGGTATCTGCGATAAGTAGATCTTCACCTGGGTTGTAACCGACAAGAGTAATGGTCATTGTCGAGTGGTTGAATGTATCGGGATCGGTAATGACTGCGTCTGAATCGGCAACAGGAACCGCTAAACCACCAACTGTAAATATTGTGTTGTACCCGGTGCCGGTTGCACCGCTGGAATCGTTGGCGTCGAGGTCAATGGTAGCTGGGCTGTTCGTGGTTTGCGATTCGCCTGCAGCCAGCTGGCTGGCTTCCGATGCATTGAGTGCCCTTGAGTAAAGTCGCACATCATCCAGCTTGCCTTCGAAGTCTCCGGCAATGTTATCGATCGCGCCTATCAGCAGCGAACTACTCGTATTCACGTTAACATTGCTGGCCGTAAACGAAGTAGTCGTGTCCACACCGTCGTTGTAAAAAACGACAGAACCATCGGATTCTACGACTACGGTTAGCTGATGCCAGTTGCCATCCATGGTTGCAGCACCGGACCCGTACTGCGAGCCAAGCCCATCGTTACGCTCAAAGGAAAACTCACCGGTAGTTAATGCGCGGAGTGCAAACCCGCTATCACCGATTGAAGAGGTGAGGTTGCCGAACAATCGAACGGTCTCGCTCGGTAGGGCCATGTTGTACCAAAGTGAAACGGTAAACTCGCCAGTCCCAAAGTCATACTGCGGATTGTCAGGAACGTTGATGTGCGTATTATTATTGACTGAGTCGTTAGAGAGGTCTAAAGCTAAACTACCAATAGCGCTGTCATTCGTCCATTCACCAGCATTAATGATGTTCCCGGTGTTTCCCAATGCAGAATCAACTGCGTCCAGTCCGCTGCCTTCTTCGAACTCGAAATGAGCAACCAGATCCTGCTCCAGATTCGATAGAGCACCACTTTCGTAAGCTCCTATATCGGCATTGCTGTCGACGCGGTAATAACCTCGCCCGTCAGTATCTGGTGTAGGAGATCCAGTCTCGTCGATTCCGACACTACCCGTTTGTAGTTCATGGGTCTGAACGGGCCCACCGTTGTCAGCCAGTGCTCCCAATGAAAGCCCGGTTTGATTGAGAAGATCGCTCGCGTCGTACCCCGTGCCTCCTGTTGAATCACCAGGGCCATCACCGATGATATTAAAGCCACTGGATGTGATGGTTCCGGATATCTCGGTTGCAGACGTTGCAGTGTTATCGGCAATAATTGACGATGCGAGATTTACTACACCCGAAGAGCGGGATATACCGCCCCCGTTGTTGGTTGCAGTATTGTCCGTGACAGTTGCATGGTTAAAGTTGGCTGGACCGCCGTCAGTAGCAACTCCACCGCCGTTGTTTGCACTATTACCCGAGATCGTGATGTTAGTAAATGTATGCCCGCCAGCACTGGAAGATACATAAAGACCGCCACCATCAGCGGTCGCGTTGTTGCCAGAGATGGTTACGTTGTCGAAAGTTGAACTGCCACCGGTTAACGCGATACCGGCACCGTCAACAGTTGCAGTGTTGGCGCTGAATGTGGAATTGGTGACATCGATGCTGCTGGACGCGCGGATCCCGCCACCTGTTGTGGCGCTGTTTCCTGTAACGACAACTGAATCAAACACTGCTGCGCTTCCACCACCAACCAGAATTCCACCACCGCCGGCTGGGTCCGCAGTATCTCCCCCGGTCACGGTCAGATTACGTAGTGTCAGGCTGTTGGTGTTGACGTGGAAAATGCGATCGTTCAACGCCGAACCGTCGATAATCGTTGAACCGTTTGCTGCACCTACAATCTCAACTGTGTTTAAAATATCAAGATCACCAGTCGTTGCATCTCCACCAGTCAGTGTTAATGCATAAGTGCCTTCAGAGAGGATAATCGTATCGGCAATAGAATTACTGTTTGCTGCAATAATCGCTTCGCGAAGCGAGATTCCATCACCCCCATCATTGCTGATGAGGTTTGTGATACTTGAAGTATCACCATTAACAACATCGTTGAATGTCGTAACGGTGACGGCTTGCAGCGTCGCTGACCAGTTTTGTTGTACTTGCATGGAAAACGCGATATCGGTTTCGACGTTACCAACGGTGTATTCCAGCTCCCAGTCGCCACCTAACGACTTATGTCCGGTTGCGTCATCACTGGCCGCAACATCCGCGAGTGTCAGAGCGCTAAGCAAATCGACGAAAGACTGTCCTTCTTCAGTGTTTGCAAGGTCACAGCCATAGAAAAGTATATCTGCATCGTCAGCGAGAGATTCACTCCAGCTTGCAACTTCATTGGTGTGGTCGCCAAGCGTCTCGGTTGTTAACCACATGTCGCCCAGTTGGACAGAACCGTCGGTGCCATGCGTCACAAAGTGGAGTGATTCAAGATCGTTGTAGTTTTGAAGTACGGCGGAAACCTGCTCAAGCCCGCTTTCGTCAATATCTGCAGTCAGCTTAATGACCACCACCGATGACGTATCGCGAGAAGCCAGTAAGTCGTTTATTAAAATGTCTGCGTCCGGTACCCCGGCATCAACAAAGATGATCTCTTTTACTTGCTGAGTACTAGAGTTATCTTCGAAGGCAGAAACGTCGGCCTCGGTCTGAGTAGTTCCTACTTCCGTTTCGCCAGAGTCTTTTATCTTATCGAGATGTTGCTCTCTATTAAGCGTGTGCTCTTCATGGAGCACACGCACAGTAAGCACTGGTTCTTTGTTCGAAGCAGATGATGCTTCTGGCTGCAGGAAGGGCAGCACAAACGAAGTTTCAGGGATGTCGGTCGTATGCTCAGCGTCAGCAATTGATGCCGGCACAATATCCGAAGAGTATAAGACGCGGGGCTCCAAAGGCTCGACGACCACCGAGCGGCGCTTTGAAGTTTTAGTCCCGTTTGCTTTGCTCTTCATACGTCCTGGTTTTTATTGCAGACACTGCATAACAGCAAATTCTGGTGCTACGCTATTTAAGTAACGAGGCACTCTGGTACCGGAGGTTTAACGGATAAGTCAGACAGGTTCATGGTTGGCTGACTAGTCGCGCACAGTCACATGTTGGTGTGACCGTAGTTGACAGTACAACTATCTCAATTTCTGGAATTCAGAATAGTTCCGGGCGTAATGGATATATCGCTCCGCAAAGCACTTAGCTTTAATGAATAAAGTGGTGTGAAGCGATTCAACAGGGGGAACTGATTCGCAGGCCGCTTTAGAATAGCGACTGGATGCTTGTGTTGGCGGGCCGTTAGTGCCACAGGAAACCGTTTGCACCTCACTTTTTGTGCATCGGTGCGGCTTCTAGCGGCACTGGAGGGCGGGAACGTACCTACAATATAAAAAATTGTGACACGAAATCCGGATCTGTAAATAGGCTCGATCACCGCTCGAATGGCAGGTCTGCCAAATCGGGTTTCCGGCTTGTATCGGAGCCTTATGTGATCTACACGCCGTGCTGTTAATGAATTCCGTGATTTCTTTGAGGCGGCAACGGGTGCTGGCCTATCTAGCACATACGCTTATCCGGGGTATCTTCTGATCCACCTTTGGGCAAAAGCTGTTGAACGTGCGGGATCGGTTGAAGCGTCTGCTGTGACTGCGGAGCTTGAGAAAATGACCGATGAGCCGACTGCCTTCGGGCCGCGCAGTTTCTCAGATGAGATTCATCATCAGAATACAGCAGAGATGCAGATTGTCGAAATATCAAACGGTAAGCCGGGGGTGATTGGCAGTTTTACAATCCGTGAGCCTGTTCCACTGGATGTGTTGTTGAAGTAGATCGGTTGCGCTGTGAAAAAGTGGGCGCTTCAGCATGGAGCGCCCTATATTTTTGACAGTGTAAGTTGGATTTGTCGCTATCTGTAAAACCGCCTGAACACGGCGTTTCTCCAGCATGGTTAAAATGAATAAGTACGGCGAAGTGTTGTGGGAGTGATCTCGGACTAACCGGTTACGGCAACCGTCTTCTGTTGTTTGTTACTGGTTTCGATGTAAGGGATTTTGCCCAACCCGATTGTCCAGGCCAGCCAACGGCTTCGCTCGAAGGCAACTGACATACACACTGACATTGTTACTGCGAAACTAAACTTCACTAACACGAGTGCGGTTGGTGAAAGAGTATTCCCGTGCAGGATAACTTCAATCATGTACAGAAATGCCGGGTGCATTAAATACATGCCAAAGGAGTATTTCGACCATTGGGATAGTTTTTCCGGCCATCGGAAATGCTGGGTTCCCATGAAGGCCATCACCATAAAACAGGGAAACAGGAAATGACCCATGTATACAGCGCCACTTCTTATGCCGAAATTGCCGGTTTGAATAACTTCCGTCGCGTGAACCAGCTTGACTAAAAACCCTATGACGAGCGCCAGTAATGCTAAACCGAAGAGACTTTTTGATGTTTCCTTATCCAGCTTAGTTTGCCAGATCCCGTACAACGCATAGGCTGCGAATCCGTATCCGGTATACGTTAACAACTTTGCGACTCGCATCCATGATTCAATGACCATGATGTCGTCAAAAGTGCGCCAGATGAAACCACCAAACATATTATTGAGGTAAATAAGTGGGATTACAGCGAGTCCGATCATCGGGGCACGTATAGCCAGCTTATAGATAGGATAAAATAAAATCAGAACAAAAAGTGTCGGCAGAAAATGCATGTGATAGTTCGACCACCCGAGTGTCAGGTAGTACACCCAATTCTGCCACTGCGTAATTTCACTCCACATGGAGCTGGTGTAGTCCAGATGGTACGCTTTGTACAATCTAAAAAATGCATAGAATATCGTCCATACCAGAAAAGGAACCAGCAACCTCCGGACTTGCTGTTTTATATTGGCAGAGTAGGATAATTCATTCCTGGACATTCGAACGGCTAACAA
Source organism: uncultured Granulosicoccaceae bacterium (assembly GCA_937998875.1). Taxonomy (GTDB): domain Bacteria; phylum Pseudomonadota; class Gammaproteobacteria; order Granulosicoccales; family Granulosicoccaceae. Next base: position 42,186 of record CALLBO010000025.1, on the reverse strand, counting down.
AAACAGCGATACCAGAATAAAGTACTCTGTACTGGCAACTTCTGAAACAGTGCGCATCATAACCGGGAAAACTCTTTCACCTGGTAATGCATGCCTAAATGCCTGCCCCCATTGATCGGCCGATGAGTGTAGGCCGATAATACAAAACGCAGCGGCCAGACGTGCCCCGTCGAGCCAGTGCATTCGCGTGTCGGTATTTAGCCGTTGTTGTGGCTTGGAATTACTCATCTAACACCTGCACAGTTACAGCCGTCAGTTCTTGCATCGATTCAGTATTGGTTAAGCCGGGATACTCTCCTGTCTGCTCGCCGTTGTTAAGCCATTCTTTGAATATGGTTTTGTCAGCTGTGTTTATGGCCAGCAAGACGATCCGAAAGTTGTTACCAACAGGTGCCCCGGTGTACAGGTTAGCCGACCAGGGGCCAGCTTCCGATGGGACGGAAACCTTTGGATAGATGATCCCGCTGGTCTCCTCAACCAAAAACAAATGTTTGTCTCCAAAGCTCTGTTTTGTGGTTCCACTCACTACATATTGTCGGGAGACAGAACTGTTATGCTTTGGACTGGAGATCGAGGCAAACTGTGTATCAGCATCAATAGTTGAAAAAGGGACGAACGCTTTGATCACCAGGGTGAGTAGTCCGGCCACCAGTACGGGAAAAACCGCCACAGACAATAGAAATCCATTGTTGGAAATCGCCGGACTTGTAGCTGTGTAGTTGTCAACTTGTGCCATGTAAGAGTACCGTCTCTACATCCCTTCCGTAATTCCAACTGCCGGTTATAGATCTCTGATGTAACTCACTTTATCTCGCACACTTCTCATTCGGAGATGCTTTCACCAGAAACATTCGTAAATAGCGGCATCGTATGAACGTTCTTAAATTCTCTCAAGGCCTACATTCAGTAGCTTTTGATGGATTCCTCCCGCGGTTCATCTCTATAAGCATTGAGTAATGCAGATAACAATATTTCTATATTCGTTGGTTATAGTGGTGACGAAAAAGTCAAATCCCGATCACCAGCTCAACCACCGGTAATTCCCGAAAATTATGGATCTTTCCGAGCCTGGTCAGGGTGGGTATGGCAAAAAAAATCAACAAGGCGGTGGGTGTGGTGGGTTTTTAAACGGGAGCTGTTCTGATGAATCAAATCACCAGTTGGTGTTGGTTTATGTCAACGGAAGTCTATCCGTAGCATCTTACCGGTGTTACATGAAATCAATATCTGCGCACGAATAAATGCGCAGTGACTATGGCACCCGATTTGTCTTTAGAGAAAGTCATCTCTTCGTGGTGTAAAAGAATCGATCAATGTGCCTGGCTCAAGGCACACGCATCCATGTTCAGTGTTAGTAGGAACAACAAAGCTATCACCAGGGCCAACTTCAGTTTGCATCCCTTCAACAGTAAAAATATATCGTCCGGACTTTACAAAGGTTGATTGAACATGCGGGTGCTTGTGTAGGGCGCCTTCAGCTCCCGCTTCTGCGAAGTTAAAGGCCACTACCATTAAATCGGGATGATCTGCCAAAACCTGGCGCGTTACATTGGGGTCTGTATTTACAACCGGGAAAGTAGTTTTCATTAAATCGCTCGATAGTATTGGTACAGGTTCCTTGATTCACTACTGTGTGGCTGCTGCATCCTGCACCTAAGGAAATTCAGGCTACTGAACCCTTAACACACATCGTGATTCTGACACAATGAGAAACATGATGATAGATAGGTGACGTGATCTCGAACCAGAATTTCCAGCGCCATCACCAGCTTGCTTTTCGCGAATGGCGGAACAAATCCTGGTTACGGCTTGATCTCCCAAAACCCGTTTATGCGTTTTATCAGCAGGCGAGAGTCCCATTGAGACAATAACGCCGGCGATAGCATTTTTGAGCCACGGTCAGATCGCTCAACTACCAGTACATACGACGCCTGAGTTCCGGTGTCACTGGGTAAAGTGCCGAAACATCTGGTTGAAAACCCGTTGGTACCGTCTCTTTGTATTCGTTGTGGTATGCCCAGTCCGAATAGGCAATGTTTTATCGACAGCTGGCTCTCAGTCATTTCAATAGGCGCAAAACCAGAGTGCTGCGTGAGGGCGTGGCAGGAGTTAGAATACTGTGAAAAAGCAAGTTCCCGAGCCCGTGGCAATGACGGACAATGTCAAAGAATTCATCAAAACATTTACGTTTTATCGTAAGAGTACTGTCCGCCATTTGATATGTCTGTTGAACCTGATTCCGGGTTGAGTGGAAGCTCTGCCTGGTGTAGTGTGATGCTGGGTGTCTAAACAGACAGTGCTACCAGCGTCACAGGCTTCAGCAAACTGTCCGTAGCTCATAGCGTATAGAGCATCAACCGTAATCCAGAGTCCCGCATATATGTTAGGAATTATTTGTATTGAGTAATTGATTAATAACAACACAACCGAGAGAGGGAAACGAAGTGTCAGATAATACTGCAGAAGCAATTAATCCAGCTACGGAGCGCATTCAACAGTGGTTGGTTGAGTTTTCATCGGCACTTGATAAAAGTGATTCCGATAGTGTAGCGGCACTGTTTGATCCGAATGGATTTTGGCGTGATTTTGTATCGTTTACCTGGAACTTAAAAACGATGGAAGGCCATGCAGAGATTATTTCTATGCTGGATGCCACCAAAGCACATGTTAAATCCAGTAACTGGCAGTTAGTGGGGGATGCAACTGAAGCCGATGGCATTACCGAGGGTTGGTTAACGTTTGAAACAACGGTGGCGACGTGTGAAGGACACATAAGATTGAACGATGCGGGCTGCTGGACGTTGCTTACAACCATAAAGTCACTTAAAGGGCACGAAGAAAGGTCTGGTCGTACTCGTGATGTCGGTGTTGTACATGGTGCTGAGAAAGCACGTAAAAATTGGCTTGAACGAAAACAGGAAGAGGAAGCTTCACTCGGGTATGACACCCAGCCCTACTGTGTGATTATTGGAGGTGGGCAAGGTGGAATCGGGCTTGGTGCACGGTTAAAGCGACTCGGTGTGCCGACTATTATCGTTGAAAAAAACAGCCGGCCTGGTGATAGCTGGCGTAACCGTTATAAATCCCTGTGTTTGCATGACCCGGTTTGGTACGACCATCTTCCTTATTTGAAGTTTCCCGATCATTGGCCTGTTTTTGCACCGAAAGATAAGTTGGGCGACTGGTTAGAAATGTACACCAAAGTCATGGAATTGAACTACTGGTCTTCTACATCATGTGAAAACGCAAGTTATGACGAAGCCAGTGGCACATGGACGGTTAACGTCGTACGTGACGGTAAGCAGGTAACACTAAAGCCGAACCAGTTGGTCCTGGCTACCGGCATGTCTGCTGTACCCAATATTCCGGACTTTGAAGGGATCGATGATTTTAAGGGAGATATACATCACTCAAGTAAACATCCAGGAGGAGAAAAGTATAAAGGCAAAAAATGCGTAGTGATCGGTGCAAATAATTCGTCACATGATATCTGTGCAGATCTATGGGAGAACGGTGCAAATGTCACGATGGTGCAGCGAAGCTCCACACATATTGCCAAATCCGATACTTTGATGGATCTTGCGCTGGGTGGTTTATACAGTGAAGACGCATTGGCTAATGGCGTGACCACTGAAATGGCTGACATGATATTCGCCTCATTGCCTTACCGGGTGTTGCCATCACTGCAAGTACCCGTTTATGCCGAAATGAAAGAGCGGGATAAAGATTTATACGATCGTCTTGAGAAAGCAGGGTTTATGCTCGACTTCGGAGAAGATGGATCAGGCTTGTTTTGCAAATATTTGCGTCGCGGTTCGGGTTATTATATTGATGTTGGTGCCTCTGAACTTGTAGCTAACGGTGACATTAAGCTTAAATCCGGTGTTGAGGTAGAACGTATCACAGCAACCGGGGTTGAATTCAGTGATGGCAGTAGTTTGGAGGCCGATCTCATCGTCATGGCAACAGGTTATGGGTCAATGAATGGTTGGGCAGCCCAGCTGATAAGTCAGGAAGTGGCAGATAAAGTAGGTAAGGTCTGGGGCCTGGGGTCCGACACGATTAAAGATCCGGGTCCCTGGGAAGGTGAACTTAGAAATATGTGGAAACCAACTCAGCAAGAAGGGCTCTGGTTTCACGGCGGCAATCTCCATCAGTCACGCCACTACTCGATATATTTAAGCCTGCAACTGAAAGCAAGAATGGAAGGGATCGACACCCCTGTGTATGCGCTGCAGGAGTCCCATCACAAGAGCTAATTGCTAATTGTCTTGTCAACGTTCACCAATGCGCGTCTTTGAGTAGAGGCGCGCATTGTTCGACCTTGACTATTGGCTGGTAACTGGTTGCTACTTGCCATCACATGTTCAAAAGGGTAAAAAGCAACATTGCTTACGCATTTAAACGTGAGCGATAGCTAGTGTTTACCCTAATTTTTGGATATCTCATGTTAAAAAAAACCACTATCAGTCTAATAATCTCAGTAGCCGTCGCTGCGCCGGGTTACGCTCATCATAAGGAAGGACATTCCGGCGGTGAAAATGACAAAAGCGAGGTTATCGAATATGAATTTGACGAGTTTTGCAACGTCACCCTTACCTCGAATAGAACCATCAGAAACATCGCTATCTTGAATGATGAAGGTGAAACTGTTAAAGAGTGGGGAATGCTTCGTGATAAATCTTTCAGTAGCTTCGGAATGTATGCGATGAACCTGACAAAAGGGTCGCTGTATGTTTCGACCAATAACGGTGGTATAGGCACTGAAGTTGGACAAACTTTCCGAGATGAGTTTGCTGCCTGTTTAGTGCCTGATTGTCCGTTTGAAGATGAATTCAATCAAGCATTAGAAGGCTCTGCCGGCATTCCTGCTACAATCAACTTCTCTAACTCTTGCACTACTTTCGTCGCAGATCCGCAGGGTGGAACACAAAAGATATTTATGATTGTGGATCAGCGAGATTTTGAGGGAGAATTTCTCTACAATACGCCCACCGAAAACGGAGTGGCAATTTCTTTTCAAGAAGCCATTGCTTGTATAGATTTAATTGAGTGTGATAATCGGTTCGAGTAAAGCCACACTCGAGCACTGGAATCATTGAAAGGCCGCCTTCGAGCGGCCTTTTTTGTTGCCGTTGCAGCTTGGAGATCTGTGCTTGCTTTATTCGACCGTGATCTCAATTACGTCAGACGCCACTGGGTCAGCATGTGGTACATGAATAAAATTTCCCAATAACAGCTGCAGTGTATGTTTACCGGGAGGCAACTCAATAGTTGTTTCCGTTTGACCTTTACCGAAATGCTGGTGATTGTCGTCAGCCGGTATTGGCAGACCGGGATCCGGTAGTGGGGCATTTATAATCAGGTGATGGTGTCCGGTATCTTCTTTATCAACACCTGCGGGTGCGACACCCATGCCTTTGAGTCCAAATACAACTGTTACGGGGCTAGTTACAGTAGCTCCGTTAACAGGGGCGACAAAATAGACATGAGCGTCGGCAGGGGCCGGTGATCGGTCCAGCGCGTAGGCATTTAGTGTTATCAGATGTGACAGTGAAAGTACAATGCCCAATAGCATAAATTTTTTGTTGTCAAACATTAATTTTCCCGCTGTGTAGTTAAAATGATGGGTAGAAACTCTACAGTGCGATCAATGTCTGACTCACTGTTACAACCCTAAACACACAGACCAGTTGTTTTATTCCCCGGAATTAAAAAAAATTTTCTGAAGTGGATTTTTCATCCACAACAAGAAGTACATTTGTTGTTACAGTAAGCTTATGAATGCAACTAAGCAGTTTAAAAGTGATTTAGTTGACTTGTTGCCGCGTCTTAGACGCTATGCCGGTAACCTGACTCGCTCCGAGGCCGATGCAGATGATCTTCTGCAGGCTGCCTGTATGAGAATTCTGGATCGATGGATGCAGTTTCAGCCAGGCAGTGATTTTGATCGCTGGGCATTTACCGTCATGAGTTCAATTAATCGCAACCATTTACGTGCAGAAGGAGTTAGGAAAGGTCGGGGTTTGGTAGATGCCGGGGAAGAACTAACATCATCGGATTCTCCCGAAAGCAATAAATTTCGGGAAGAAGTGTTTAGTCTATTAGGGTACCTGCCTGACAATCAAAGGCAGGTAATAACGCTGGTATATATAGAAGGCTATACTTATCAGGAAGCTGCCAGCATCCTGGATGTGCCGGTCGGTACAGTTATGAGCCGGATCGCTCGTGGACGGGCCCGCTTATCGAAGAAAATGACCGAATTCGGCCAAAGCCAAAACGCAATCGCAAGAGGCTAGCGATGATTGAAAATCACCCACATGAAGCGCTTTTGATTAGCTATGCAGACGGTCACTCCACACCTGAGGAAAATCGACAGGTTATGGAACTGATAGAGAAGGATCAGTCAGCAGCGGAATTCCTGAGGCAGCTCGAGTTGACAGATGGCTGGCTCAAAAACGCCGCTGCCTTAGAAATAAGCGAGTCATCAGATGAGATGAATCGCTATGTGAATGAGTATGAATTACCCGATTCTGAGGCGCCGAACAACAAGGGGAATCAGCTGGCCCCCCCACCGATTCGAACAAGCAGACCAAATAGATATGTGCTGGCAGCGACTCTATTTTTTGGTCTGATTGGCGGTGGGTTTCTGGGTTCCAGTTTTCAATCAGCAAATCCAGACATCACTCTAAGCCAGCCAGATTCCAGTCTGCCTGAGTGGGTTCGATTAGTGGCAGATTATCATCGGCTATATGGCCGTGAAACGGTTGGCGACAGCCAACCCCTTGTGACTAATTCTGTTTCAGCTGAGCTTTCTGAGAAGCTTGGTCGACTCGTCGCTGTACCTGATCTGACTGCATTTGGTATGAAACTTATGCGTGAGCAGTCGTTGGAGTATCAAGAACAGCCAATAATTCAGTTAGTATATCTGCCCGAAAGCTCTCGGCCTGTCGCTGTTTGTATACTGGCGTCAAAGGATGCGGCTGAAAAAGAAGTGATATCCGGAATACATGCAGATATGCAGTTTGCGTATTGGCAAGACGGAGATCATGCCGTGGTTGTAGTAGGCGAGCTACCAGAGCAACAACTGAATGCCTTGATAAATCACGTGGCAAGCAACCTCTTTACAACTAGCTGACTGATTTGAGTTCTGCCAAACGAGCCGCAACGCATAATCACTTTTGATTGTGTTGCTACCGAGGCTGTTTTTACTTCACTGGTCGTGTTCTGTGCCCCTGGTCTTATCGGTACTGTTGTTGTGGAGTTGACTATCCGGGCACGCCAAAACCCTAAAAGCCGTAGTTGCATGTTCAGATAAATCAAAAGTTGGCCGGCATCTATAGCCAGTAATAGTTAATCGCTTGAGAACTGGGTGCGGGTCTATAGTCTTAGTAGTACAATGCTATGCGTCATGACGGATAGCTGTTCGTTGAATGACAAACGGACTAACTGAGCAGGATGTTGATATGATGGCGTTACTTCTCGCTATTTCCAGATCATTTTATGGTTTTCGGCCTGTTAAACAAACAACCTGTCGTTGACTCCGCCTCATCTGAATGGATTTTCGAAGCCTTTGGCTGGGCGCTGGAGAATTTTGATGCTAACTTGTTTTACTCTGATACCGTCCTGGTACGTCCGACTAACGAGTATTTTCCGGGCACGGTAAACAGTGTTCACGGTATGGCGGAAATCATTTTTGATCGCGTCAAGGTCTATGCAGGTATCAGTCACTGGCCAACACTGGTGCAGGACCAGAGCATGTGTCAGTTAATCGAATCTCAGCAAGTTCAGATTCAGGGCGCATTGCGCGGACCTGAAGGCGTTACGGACGAATCAGTTGAAGACGATCAACGACTGATCATCCCGTACAACCCGCAACAGATCAACAATCCCGAAGGGATGATTGCCACCTATGCCCACATTCTATCGCATCACATGGGGCGGATGGCGAAGTCACCACCTCCAGGTGGTATCGATTACTGGCCTCAGGCTACTGAGCTGCTGGCGATATTTCTTGGGTTCGGATTTATGTTTGCCAATAGCGCCTATAATTTTCGAGGCGGTTGCGGCAGCTGCTATAACCCCTACGCTCAGCGTGATGCTTATCTATCGGAAGTGGAAGCCACTTATGCACTGGCACTGTTTTGTCAGTTAAAAAGTATTCCTGATGCTGAGGTAACACCTCACTTAAAAAGTCACCTGCGTCGTACTTATCGCAAATCTGTCAGGGATATTGGAGATAAGGGGCGGGAGACTGCTCGCCTTAAGCAGATACAGCCCGCATGAGTAGTCGGCCTAACATTGTATTTATCATGGCGGATGATCACGCATCGAAAGCGATCAGTAGCTACGGCTGGGGGATAAACCACACCCCCCAAATTGATCGATTGGCAAAGGAGGGAATGCGGTTTGATCATTGTTACGTCACTAACTCCATATGCACGCCGAGTCGCGCAGCTATTCTCACTGGCACCTATAACCACGTAAATAGGGTTACCACTCTTGAAACACATATCGACAATAGGTTGCCTAACGTGGCCAAGCACCTTCGTACCGGGGGTTATCAAACGGCGATTGTCGGTAAGTGGCATCTTGGTGAAGGAAAACATCACGAGCCAACCGGGTTTGATTATTGGTCTGTGTTACCGGGTCAGGGCGAGTATTTTGATCCTTATATGATTGAGATGGGGGTAAAGATAGAGGTACCCGGATATGCAACGGATGTCATCACAGATAAAAGCCTAAACTGGCTCGACAAACGCGATCAGTCAAAACCGTTTTTTCTGATGTGTCACCACAAAGCGCCACACAGGAACTGGGAGCCACACCCTAAGAACCGTGATCTATATCAGGAAGATGTAGCCATTCCTGACACCTTTAACGACGATTACAAAAATCGAGCTAAGGCCGCATCTGAAGCAAAAATGCGAATCAAGGATGATATGAAATATGCAGATCTCGGGTTGGTGCAGGCTGAAGGTGGATTTGAAGTGGGTGAAAGAATGATGCACGGTAGCACTGATCGCAAAATCCCAAACCCTGAAGATGTGTCCGAATTGCGGCTGATAGATAAAGACACAGGTGAGGTTTTCACCTTTAAGAGTAACGAAGAATTGAGTCGCTTTAAGTATCAACGGTATATGAAGCGCTACCTTAGAACCATTGCCTCTATAGATGAAAGTGTAGGTAGGGTGCTGGATTATCTGGATGAGAATAATCTTACTGAAAACACCATCGTTATCTATACATCAGATCAGGGATTCTTTCTGGGAGAGCATGGATGGTTTGACAAACGCTTTATGTATGAGGAATCTTTTCAGATGCCTTTTCTCGTGCGGTATCCTAAAGAAATAAAACAGGGAAAAGTCTGCAAGAATGTTATTTGTAACGTGGATTTCGCGGCGACATTTCTTGATTTCGCAGGACAATGCATTCCCGATTATATGCAAGGCAGGAGTTTCCGACCGCTGCTCAATGGCACCGTTACAGATAACTGGCCTGATGTTGCCTATCATCGTTACTGGATGCACCGCGATCCGGATCATAACGCCTACGCTCACTACGGTATTCGCAACCAGCGCTATAAACTGATTTACTGGTATAACGAAGGTTATGAATTGCCGGGTACCAACCATGGCGGGGAAGATCGGGAGTGGGAGTTGTTTGACTGTGAGGAAGACCCATTAGAGTTGTTCAATGTGTTTGATGATCCAGCTTATAAGGATGTAGTGGAGAAAATGACTCAAATACTGAACGAAAAAATGGCGGCTATCGGGGATACTCCAGAGCACTAGTGGAGACAAGGCCTGATTGGTGGCCCGTTTTTGTGTGGTCACAAAATGGAACAGTCACCATAAAATGAGCTGTACCGATGGCAATGTACTTATACGAAACGGCGGAAGATAGTTGGCATTGTATGGTTTCTACCCGTACACATCGCCTTCCAATGTACCGTCGTACAGCGGCACTATTTGATCAAGGGCCCAGATAGCATTGCAGATCCCGCGAGACTCACATTGGTACTTAGTTAGAGTTGAATTCAAACAGCAGGTGTATTTTTAAACCGTCGTGACGATTGTGAGGTAGAAAGCTATTCTGAACGTAGCCTCATCAGCCACCCAGTTCGTGTATGGTATTGAATTTTTTACCCGGTCCGTTTTGTGGATGAAAGTTGGTAGTAGAAAAACTGAGCATGTTACTTAAAGACCGGTCCACTACTACCAAGGGACTGCCGGGCTCTAAACACCCGATCCCGATTGTCAGTTACCTGCACGCGTGTTTTGCGTGGGAGTTTTCTAACACTGGATCAGTGACACTGGGTGGCGGACGTATCCTGGCCACGTTTGAGTGTGACCTTGAAGGTGTCGCGAGCCGCCTTTCAGCCCGACCAATTTTAAACCGTGAATCCTTAAAGAAGCTCAATGACCTGTTGCAGCGACATTTGCGCGGCACATCACTGGTATACGGTGTTTTTCCGCTTCAGTATCACGCGGTTGAGAATGTTAGCAAGGTTGAAATATCTCCCCTGTTTCTGACAGAGCTTGAGCCCTGGGAAGACGCAGATTTAACAGTAGAAGGTGACGGTAGCGACGCAAGCTTAATGGTCAATCGCGCTTTATTGGATCGTGTCATCGCAGATAGCGACAAAGCTTCCGAGGTTGGCCTTGAGCTGCAAAAGATAGTAGATACTGGTCCGCTGAATAAATCTGCCATTGCTTTGATTGAAAGCTATCTGGTATCGGCCATTCCGGCAATGCAATTTAGCGGGTTCGAAATCTTTCCCTTTTGTACAGAACTCCCCGTACGCAACAAAGAAAGGGACGAACCAGTAGAGGCTGCGGATACAGCAGATGCTACAGAAGGCGCATTGATTTTATATTGCAGTGCCGTGGTGTTGCTCACTCGTCGGTCTAAACAGTCCATGGGTATCCTGCATGAGCTGGGTCAAATGCAGGCGACAGATCAATTCTCGCCACCTGTCAGGCAGTTATCAGGTGGGCATACAAGAACGAAAAACATCGCAATCGGCAACCATAGTAAATTCAACCGTACTATTGGTGCTCTTTCCCCGGCGCAGATGCGCGCAGTAAGAGCCTCGCAACAACATGATCTAAGTGTAGTCTTTGGTCCACCTGGCTGCGGTAAAACTCATACGCTCGCGATGATAGCGGCAAACACAGTTGCGTCAGGAGGAACTGTTCTAATCTGCGCGCGAAATCCAGCAGCGGTAGATGTAATTATCCGGTTTCTGGATGAACAGGTCTGGCTCGGTGGCGCGATGGTTAATGGTGGTAGCCGAGCTGATCGGCAAACGCTAAAGCGCCGGCTGCAGTCAACAGTTCAATCCGGTGCAGTTAATTTCACCAGGCAGCACACGCGTGTCGCACAGTGTTTACTGTCAGACAGTCCTTTAACAGCGCTAAAGAGAGCGATAAACAAAAACCGTTCACGTCTCACACAATTAGACCGACAGATGGGTTGGCTTGAGCGTCATTTTGATCAATTAACAGCTTCAGCCCAAGGCCAAAAATCGCCGATGCAAATGGCATATTTGCTTTGGGCGCGTTTCACGAGTGCCATCATTCAATCACCTTTATCCAGCAGCAACTTTACCAATCTGAATCGCCTGCTTACAGCGCGAGCAGAACTGCTGCGTGAGCGCGATGACCTTGTTCGCGAGGCGATACAGCTAAAGATTCAATACCGAACCAGACTGGTGCTTAAAAAGGATCGCCGTGTCTTGTCAGATCTTGCTGACAGTTTTACTGCAAGGGAGTTCAGGCAACGGCAATTGCAGCAAAAGATAAATTACCCGCAACTTTTGGCTACGATGCCTGTCTGGGTAACAACTTTATCAGAACTGAGTCATTTGCTACCGTTTGAATGTTCTCTATTTGATCTTGTAATTGTTGATGAAGCATCGCAGGCAGATATGGCAAGTGGCCTACCCGCATTACAAAGAGCCAGGAGGGCTGTAATTCTTGGAGACACCGAGCAATTACGCCACGTTTCATTTCTGCCTATAGCCACTGAGCACCAGTATATGCAACGGTATTCATCTTCGATGGAAAATCGTGTAACACTACCCGGCTTCAGACAAAGCAGCCTTTTAGATTGGGCGAATGCAAATTTGCAGTCCTCAAACGCCAGTCAATTTCTGGATGAACATTTTAGAAGCGCACCGGCTATTATTGAGTTTAGTAATAGAACATTTTATCAAAGCCAGCTCAAGTTACTCACGCATGTTACGCACCGGCATATCAAAGAGCCGCTTGAGTGCATTCAGGTGAAACAAGGTCGCCAACATAAAAATGGTCACAATCCTGTGGAGGCGCAAGTGGTCGTGGCTTATCTCAAAGATCTGCTCGAATCGAATGATGAACATACTGCGTCGATCGCTGTACTGTCCCCATATCGTGCGCAATGCGACCATCTGCAGAAACAAATCAATAAATTGTTCAGTAAAGTGGACTGTGATCGATGTCGTCTGTTGGTGGGTACTGCTCATGAGTTGCAGGGAGAGGAACGAGACATTGTATTGATGTCTTCAGTAGTAGATAACCATTCACCGGGTGGCTCAATTGCTTTTTTGTCACGAAATGATGTTATGAATGTCAGTATTACACGCGCTAGACGAAAACATGTTCTTTTTTTGTCGCGTGATCCTGATCGCTTTGATCCGCACTCGCTTTTTGGACAATATATACAATGGTTGTTGTTAGAGCATAAAGAGAATACAGGAGTGATGGCTAGTGGTGCAGGAGTTGGCAACGATGATGTTATCACGCTGTGTGAGCAGATCACCCGGGCCCGACGCATTGATTCTGTCGATCACGGCGTGAAGATTGGTGACATAAGAATAGACATACTGCTAAATACAGAGAACGGTCAGCTCGGTGTCGATCTTATCGGATTCCCGCAAGCCAACAACAAAAAGCCACTCACTATCGAGTCGTACGCCATGTTGTCGCGAACAGGCCTTAGTATAATTCCGGTATCGTTCAGTGAATGGGCAGTAGACCCGGAACGAATCATTCAAAATATATTGCAACACCCTGCCTTAGCCGGCCATGGCGAAAATGACTGATTCAAATCTGCAGGGAGAGTGGAATGAGATACGGAAAAAACTCTTTTTGGATGTTGTAGATGCGGCGCATATTTCCGGTGATGCATGGAATGAATTTTTGAGCGTATTAACCATCGCATACGACTACAAAGTACCTGCCTATAGCAACTATAGGGCTTTACGTACATTTGCGGTTTCTCGATGGCCTCTGTTAAAACCGTTGTGTCAGAATGAGGAGATTCTCACGGCAGCTACGGAAGTATTGCGCCATACAGTTGTACAACGAGAGCTGGAGAATGCCGATGCTCTTGAGGATGAGATGGAATTGCTGAGGCAGCTGCTTGAAATAAATTACTCACGGTAATTTTACCCTTCTGGCATAAACCTTAGTACCAGTATTCATAGCGCTTTATCTGTATTCTTTATCCCTAACCAATCCGTGCTGATCAGGAATATTTCAGCTAAGTGGAACAGGCCTTAGTGTTTCTATTTTCGGATTGGTGTTTCTCTACAATAACGATTGGCTTCACCTTATAGAGACAGGGAAAGAAATATGGATAAGAGTTTACGACGGTTAGCATTTAACTCACTGAAATTAGGTTCTGTTCAGCTTGAGCAGCTACAGTTAGCGGTTAATCAATTCGTTGCAGATTTTGAATTGAAACAAAAAATTTCCCCCGAACATTATCCCGCTTTGAGTGATACCGAAATTACAGATCTCCTAAAGCTACCTCCCGAGCGCACTCAGGGGGCATCTAACTCTGATCTATCCAGGTTACTTGAAACTGTAGAGAGAGCTTGCGAATCTTGTATTGAGACAGCCTCTGGAAAACAACTTTCATATATCCCGGGATCCGGGCAGCACACAGCAGCCGTAGCCCGTTACCTTGGTTCTTTGTTAAACAGATTTACCGGACAATGGTCAATTTGCCCTGGAGCAGTAGCATTGGAAAAAAGTGTGATTGACTGGATGTTGTCGTTGTTCGGTATAGGTGCCGCGGGAGGGGGTATGTTGCTTTCCGGTGCGACCTTATCAAACTATACCGCTATCGTTGCAGCCCGGGATCACCTGGAAGACAATAATCAGAGCGGAACTGTTTATGTGTCTGAGAATACACATCATTCGGTTATAAAAGGTTGCAGATTGGCGGGTATCCCTGCAAATCATATGCGCATTGTTGGATTAAACGAACAACACAGTATGGATATGGCGGAGTTGGAGCAATCGATCGCTGAAGACCAGTCTCTCGGGCTGCAGCCTGTTTTAATCGTCGCTACTGCAGGCAGTACAGACACAGGGCAGTAGATGATCTAGAGCAATGTGCACAGCTTGCAACAGAATATGGTGCCTGGTTTCATATCGACGCTGCCTTTGGAGGATTTTTCGCTTTAACTGAGCGCGGCAAGAAACTCATGGCAGGAATAGAGAAAGCTGACTCCATTGTGGTTGATCCGCATAAAAGTCTGTTTATGCCTTTTGAGATTAGAGCGTTGCTGGTAGCAGATCGCAGCCGGCTGGATCAACAATACTCGAAGTGGGGCGGATATATGCGAGATGTGAGTAAAGGTGACACGCTGCCTGCTTTTTGTCTACCGGGCCCCGAACTTACTCGTCTGTTCCGTGGCCTCGAGATGTGGGTCCCACTGCATTTTCATGGGGTCAGTGTATTCAGGCAACTTCTTGACCCAGTGCTGAATCTTACTCTTCAGGCAAAAGATCGACTTGTCTATATGACGGGGATCGAGGTGGTTTCTGAATCGCAACTGTCGATCGTGACCTTTCGCTGTACTGACGGTGACCATGCTAGCCAGTCTCTGTTTGAAAAGATCAATGCCTCAGGCCATGCTCATGTCTCTAGCTGCACTGTTCAGGGAAAGCTTGCGTTACGACTGGTATTACTGAATCCCAATATAACTGAGGAAAAGTTGGCTAACCTTTTCAGGTTAATAGACGAATCTCGCTGCGAGCAGGTGTTCGGGTGGATACAGAAGAGTATGGAAATGATCGAACAAAGGACTACGTGATTGCTTGACCTGGCAAAAACGCCAACGACTGTTTGCCTATCAGTTCACAGGCGTTAAGTTCGGTGAATGTTTGGGTAGGGCTATTCGTGGCAATAGCCACCGCTATCTTGTTGGCACGACCGGTTAAGTGAGGGTGCCACCTACGTCGGTACGCCCAGTACACATTGTTTATATACAACACGATGTTTAGCGTGAAGCACTTCCTATTGGAGATGGAACTGTTCCTCTATGTCGATTGACCACCTTCTCTGATGCTCCTTATAGCCCCATATACATAGTCGATGAAATTATACAGTGGCCTCATATTTATCACCGCGTATAGAAGATATTACAGCATATATTTTCCTGATGGACGGTCGCTAATTATGTGGAGGGGAGAAATCAGCGAAATTCATATTTAAAGGCCCGGAAGCCAGTCGTGATTGGAATACCAGCTGATCCTCATAACCAACCCTCTCTTTGCAAACGAATAGGCAACCCAGCCTTAGTTCATTGTGATTGACTGGAAGGCTGTTTTCCAGTGTAGGCCCTGATGAGTTGATTAGTCAGGCATTAGACGTTACCTGAATAGAGACAGTGATGCAGGTGTTAAAAATGTTTTTAGGTAAGTACCGGAACATGGGCTCAGTTGATCGCCTGATCAGGATTGCCCTCGGACTGACCTGCATTGCGATTGGTATTTTGGCGTCGGATGTCATTGGTGTACCTTTACTAAATCTACTGCTTGTTATCTTCGGTGTAGTAAACCTTATCTCTTCGGCTGCCAGTGTGTGTCCGGCTTACGCGGTATGTGATATATCTACTGTCGAGTCAGAAAGGTTAATCTCTGAAACGGACGATGGAGATATGTCCGTGATCAGAAAAATACAAAACAAAATTGTGATGTTCGCAGCGGCCATTGTGGTAATCGTATTGGGAATCTTTTCAATAGTTTTATTCCATGGCGCTCATGATTTGGCTATGTCAGAGGACTCATTGCGTGGTGAGGCTGCAGCCTTACTCGCAATCGAGCTACATAAACAAAATTCCAGAGATCCAGGTAGGTTATCTACAGCAAGTACACTTGAATCTTATGCGGAGATGGCAAAAGAAGTAGATCTGGTTATTTTTCACGATAGAAACAGTCAGAAAATTGATAGTTCTTTTCAACTTCTGGGTAAAGATCCTGCGTTGGTAGAGGAGTTTCTCGCGTCTATTGATGGCAGTGAGTTGTCGACTGGTGAAATAGAGCGAGACATGCTGATGCATAATGGCAAAGGATTGCTGCGGTCGTCGTTACCTGTCTCCGATAATACCTGGGTCTCAGTAATGATCACGTCAGATAGTCATTCTGGGTCAATTTCCAAACTATTAGTACCGAAGTTACTAATTGTTGGTCTCAGTGTGCTTTGGCTCGCTATTTGGGGAGTAACATACGGCCTAAAAAAATATAGTAAGCAAACCATCAAAGCTGCTCGCGAATTGCAATATCGCAGTACCCATGACCCACTAACAGGACTCCAGAATCGAATAGGGCTTGACGAGGTACTTCATAAACGTATCGCAGAGACCGACGACATGAAGAATGGTTTTGCGGTGATATTGGTTGATCTGGTGAGATTTCGTTATGTAAACGACACGCTCGGTTACGAGCTGGGTGATCAACTCTTAGTTGAGGTCGCCGATCGTTTAAAAAGTATTTCTTCAGAGTTTTATAGTGTTATTCGAATGAGTAGCGACGTATTCTGTGTTATATGCCCTTGTGAGCATGATCGGGCTAACGCGTGCCGCGTGGCGAACAAGATACAGGATTGCATTGAAGCACAGAAGCAGTTAGGCGATATACCTCTAAACATGCAAACCAGAATTGGTATGTCCTTTTTTCCGTTTGATTCGAAGACTGGACCGGAGCTGGTTCGCTTAGCTGATATTGCGCTGTCTCAGGCAAAGAAGAACAACACCAGAATTTCCTACTATCAGGCAGCAAATGATTCTCACAGCGTAAGGCAGTTAACATTACTTGCCGGCTTACGAAGCGCGATAGAGGAAGATGAGTTAACGTTGGTGTATCAACCCAAAGTTGACATTCAGGCCGGGACATTTGTCGGGGTTGAAGCATTAGCTCGATGGACTCACCCGACGTACGGCTTTGTCTCACCGATGGAATTCGTTAGTTGGGCGGAAAAATCCGGTTTAATAGATAAACTTACTATGTGGGTTCTGCGTAGCGCGGAAACCCAGTCACGTTTATGGAAGGAGGCGGGGTTTCATATTCCTATCGCTATAAACCTTTCTCCGGTAAATCTATCCAGCGAAGCCTTGACGCACCTTATCGAAGAGCTTGTTAAAGAAGGCGATTTTGACCGGGGTCTGCTCGAGCTCGAACTAACAGAAAATGCTGTAATGGAGGATCCCGTAAAAGCACTGCAAACCATGGAAAAATTTCAACAACTCGATATACCGATTGCCATCGACGATTTTGGAACAGGTTTATCATCGTTCACTTATCTGCGTCGTTTTCCCGTGAGCAACTTGAAGATAGATCGGTCTTTCGTTATGGACACCGAAAATGAGGACCGTGATGCGGTGCTGTTACGCTCAATGATAGAACTGGGCCACAACCTCGGCTGCGTTGTCACTGCGGAAGGTGTTGAAGATGCGGTTGTGCTGGACATGTTAAAGCAATACGGCTGCAACTATGTGCAAGGCTATGGGGTCTGTAAACCGGCTCCTGCACAGGAAATTATCGAGTGGTATCTATCAAGTGACTATCAAGGTCAAAGGCTTGCCGCATAGATTTCCCGTTCTCTTGCGAGAAACACCCTGAATGCAAATCTGATAAGGATAAGTTTAGCCACACAGTGTCTGGTTAGTTTGACAATCCTGTCTTAAAAATGGCCGTTTGTACTATAGCTTGATTAATCCAACCAAAGGTACTTGCGCTTGGAGATGATCTGCCCCCGGCTTACCATTCCGCGTTTGTAATTTGTCTAACGTAGCCGTCAGTTGCCACCTGCCGGATTAGCAAGACTCACCGACCCAAGTCGAAACCGTCCCCGCTCAATCGCCCGACCGTCTCTATTGATCACGACTGCCAATGGCTGATATTAGTCGAGTGATGTAGTGACTGACTCTGCTTTTGTTGGCCTCAATAGCCGATTGGTTCTAAAGCAGTGATCGCTAATTCCGGTAACAATTTTCAAAAGTTGCGGTATAAGTGGATGAACATGGGTGCTCACACTCCGTGCGCGCGGTTCGACAGGAATATCGCAATCGAATATATACAAGCGTACATTTTGTTACACCTGGAATTGGCTGAAGATATACCATTCTACTCCTATGAGGTTTGACCGTTTTCAGCGGTTCAGGCGTGTCATCACAAAGGTATTGATACCATGCGGATAGCTAGCACATTACTGACGGTATGTTTGTCACTTACACAGATTTCTTGTGGTGGCTCGGGATCAAACAGTGGGCGCTCTGATACCGCAGAGCCCACGGCCTCTGCTAACGGTGAATTCACAACGTTTGAATCAGGGCAGGTCAGACCATTGGCTATTTCTGCCGATGGATCTCGTCTGTTTGCCACAAATACACCGAATGGCAGTTTGGATATATTCTCTATTACCAATGGAGGATTACAGTCCGAATATTCTGTGCCCGTTGGTATGGAGCCTGTGGCCGTAGCCCTTTATGGCAACACGCAAGCCTGGGTGGTAAACCATCTGTCAGATAGTATTAGCATCGTTGACCTGACAGCGCAGCCACCACGCGTGATTGATACCTTATTAGTGGGTGATGAACCACGTGACATCGTATTTGCCGGTAACGAAAAATCTCTGGCGTTCATCACTACCGCTCATCGGGGGCAGAATGGTCCGGATGATCAACCCATTGACGCACAGTTATTCACACCGTCGGTGGGCCGTGCAGATGTTTGGGTTTTTGATGCAACTGCCACCGGGGAGTCTATAGGCGGCGATCCAGTTACCGTGTTGTCGATGTTTGGTGATACACCCAGAGCGTTAGCAGTTAGTCCTGATGGTGCATCAGTTTATGCTGCGGTAATGCATTCCGGCAACCAGACCACCGCTGTTGGCGAGAACGGCATTGCAAAGTCCGGCCCGGTGCAAAGTAGTGACGGGTCAGTCCAACCGGATACCGGATTAATTTTACAGTTTGACGGTACCAACTGGCGAGATGACAACGGGCAGGCTGCTGATCTGAATAATACAAGCTACGATAGCCTGGTTAAATTCACACTGCCTGATCATGACGTATTTGTTATCAGTGCTACTGATGAACCTGCGGTGGTGAATCAGTATTCCGGTGTGGGAACCACATTATTCAATATGGTGACAAATCCGGTTACCGGTGCAGTGTATGTTAGTAACACGGACGCTAATAATCTGATTCGATTTGAAGGTGAAGGCAACAGCGGCACCACGGTGCGAGGTAACATCGCACAAAACAGAATTACAGTGATTAGCAATGATGACGTTACGCCGGTCAACTTAAACAAGCATCTCGATCACTCACAGGCAAGTGCAACTGAAGAGCAACGCCGTCAGGCTATCGCTCAACCGACCGGTATGGCTGTAACAGCTGATGGCAGCACATTGTATGTGGCGGGTTTCGGGTCAGAGAAAGTAGTGTTTTATAATACTTCTGAGCTTTCTAACGATAGCTTTGAGGTCTCTGAAACAACACAGATCTCACTGGGAGCTGGTGGCCCCACCGGGTTAGTGCTGGATGAGGCCCGACGTCGACTCTATGTAATGACTCGTTTTAACAACAGTATTGCGACGGTAGATACCAGTGCTAAAGCTGTGATTGCCAGTACAGCCTTGTATAACCCGGAGCCAGCAATGGTAATAGCGGGGCGTCCGTTTTTATATAACGCTACCGAGCTCTCCAGTCATGGAGATGCATCGTGCAGCACGTGCCATGTATTCGCTGATGTAGATGGTCTGGGGTGGGACCTTGGTAATCCTGATGAAGAAGTGGTGCCAAACCCGAATCGGTTTGTGAATCTTGCTCTTACACCGCAGGGCTCAGCAACGTTTCATCCGCTGAAGGGCCCCATGACCACACAGAGTCTCAGAGGCCTTGCAAAGCAGGGACCTATGCACTGGCGGGGAGATCGTACCGGAGCGAGTGCCGAAGAGGGTGAAAGCATTGAGCGTGCTGCATTCCGTGAGTTCAACATTGCATTCCCCCAGTTGCTGGGTCGCTCTTCTCTGTTGAGCGATACTGAAATGGCGGCCTTTGCAGATTTTGCGTTGCAAATACAGTATCCACCAAATCCAATACGAGCATTGGATAACTCATTAACCCTGTCTCAATCGCAGGGTCAACAAATCTACATGCAGGATATCACTACGGGTGAACAATTTACCTGCAACGATTGCCACAGTATTGATCCTGAAAAAGGGCAGTTTGGTACCGCGGGTGGTAGCTCTGTTGAGGGTGACGATATCTCTCAGGAGTTCAAAGTACCGCACTTACGCAACATGTATCAGAAGGTAGGCAAGTTTGGCAACAGTGGTCGTTTTTCAGGTAGCGATACAGAATTTGGAGACCAGATAAAAGGCTTTGGTTTTATGCATGATGGCAATATGGATACGCTCGATAATTTCTTTAAAGGCACGGTGTTTAACTTTGATCAGGATTCACAAACTAATGCACTTAAACGGCGGCAGGTTGTTGAGTTTGTAATGGCGATGGATAGTGACCATGCACCGATTGTCGGTCAGCAGATTACACTTAAGTCCAACAGCGGCAATGATACCACAGCAAGGCTTGATCTGTTGCTGGAGAGAGCAGCGATAACACAACCGCGCGCTGAGTGCGACCTGATCGCAAAAGGCGTTGTAGATAATGCACAGCGTGGATTTTTACTGACTGATACCAATACCTTTCAAAGTGATAGAGAGGGTGAATCTTATAGCGTTGCACAGATTAAAGAGCTGGCTATGCAGCCGGGTGGCGCTATGACTTTTACGTGTGTCCCGCCGGGGTCCGGCCGTCGCATGGGAATTGATCAAATTAATGGCGGTGATGTGGCCGTGAAAACAGGAGAAAAGTAATGAAATATTCAGTACACGCAACATTGTCGGTGGCCTGTTTGACCAGTGTTTTAGTGCTGGCCGGCTGCTCGTCTTCGAGTGACGGAAGCAATGCAGTGGTTACAGACGAACCAGTCATGACTACACTGGATGATGCCGCATTAGCGCAGCTTGAGGGGATTTGGGAGCAACGTGGTTACGGCAATGTTTATGAATACACTGGTAGTCGTACCACATGGTATACCATTACGGAAAACACTTGCCTTGAAGTCGTTACAGACCCTGGTCTGGTTGGATTGTCCGAAGAAGAGATCGCACAAACCAGCTACAGCCTGCAAGGTAATCAACTGGCTTTGGCGCTACCGGCAGAGGCATTTATAAGGCGTCTTGAACGTCTGGATACTTTACCAGCGCGTTGTGAACAGACAGTTGCCAGGGATGCACAGGGCGTGTTTGATTTTACCTGGCAGACGTTTGATGAATACTATGCGTTTTTTGGCTTAAGAAATGTTGACTGGGCTGCTCAATACCAGAACCAATTGCCAAACGTTGGGGAAGCCACGGATGATGACGCGTTGTTTGAGTTATTGGCCAATCTTTTGTCGCCCATTGATGATGGTCACGTCTTTTTATTCAGTGATGATGAAGACTATTCGCCTGCGGTAGAGCGAGGCGCTAATGTTGAACTGGAGCAGGGTTTTGGGGCGCAAAGTGAAATCACTGACCCTGGTGATTATGTTGACAATGTATTCAATCAATTCAGAAACATAATTGTATCAAAAATGGATGAAGGTTCGGTCACAGAGCAAGGACCCTTAATCTGGGCCACCGCCGACAACGGCAGCATCGGCTATCTGTTTATTTCCGGCATGGCAGGGTATGTAACGGATGCAGATGGTGATTCAGTTGATGCCAGTGCGACAGAGGAACTCGCTGCCGCTGATTCAACCATGAATCTTGCCATGGCTGATCTCGCCAACACGTCACGATTGATTATCGACATTCGCTTTAATGGCGGTGGCCTTGATGCGATAGGCCTGAACTTCGCACAGCGATTTGTTAGCGAGCGCCAGCTGGCGTTAAGTAAGACTGCACGAAGTCGGGATTTTCAATCTGTACCAGTTCAGGCCTGGCTTGAGCCACCTGCGACAGGTGCCTACCTGAATCCGGTAACGGTTATTACCGGAGCGGATACTGCAAGTGCTGCAGAGATATTTGCTATTCCTATGCATCGCTTACCACAGGTTACCCTGATTGGTGAGAGAACCGCTGGCATATTGTCAGACATTCTTGAAAAGCCATTACCCAATGGGTGGTTTGTTGGACTTTCCAACGAGGTCTATCTCGATGCACAAGGGGTCAGCTTTGAAGGGGTAGGGCTTACACCGGAGATTGAGGTCCCTGTATTCCGGTTATCCGATATTGACGCAGGAGTAGATCCCGCATTGGAAAGTGCTTTGTCAATGTAATCCCGCCTAATCCTTCCCTTAACTCGGTGAGCCGGCAACTCTCAGTTGTTGGTTCGCCGAACCAGACAAAATACAAGGTACCCATTAGAAGAGATATATGCGATGGAACGGGCTACACAGCCCAGGTTTTTATAAGGGTTTTTATTTATCTGTTTGTATATGTGCCGCTGCCTGCCATTTTCTTTGACAATCCATACCAATTTATGGCGGGCTCAGGTACTGTCTGCGAACTGCAAACACAAAAGTGTTGATTTAGTCTCGCTGACAAACCTGTTATTGCCGCACCAAGACACACTCTTTCGTTGTTTTGGATTTACGCGGTAGAGGAGCACAACCTGGGTTGCGAACAAACAGCTCTAGTGTCAGCGTGTGGAAAAATCAGCGATGATCATATCCGCCCCTTTTTCGCCGATCATCATAGATGCTGCACAGGTGTTTGACGAGGTGACTCGCGGCATCACAGAAGCATCAACTACTCGGAGCCCTTCCAGCCCATGGACTTTAAGATCCGGACCCACTACTGTCATTGGGTTTGACCGGGGTCCCATGGTACAAGTGCCGCACAAGTGGTAGCCGGTGTTCCCGGTTTCGCGTGCATACTGCAACAACTGGTCGTCACTCTGTACATCTGAACCGGGCACCTCTTCTGTGTCATACAGGTCACCGAGATCACCTGACTGTAAAAACGTTCTGCAAAGTTTCAGGCCCCTAACCACAGTCAGGCGGTCTGTTTCGTGTTCAAGGTAGTTGGGTTGGACCACTGGTGCATCATTTGGATCGGTACCGCTGATACGAATATAGCCGGTACTCTCAGGTCGCTGTTGTGTAAACCCACAGGTTGCGGCCGCAAAATTATCAAGCACATAGACTTTTCCCGGTTTATAACTGCCAGGTGTAAACACAAACTGAAGGTCGGGTGTCCCGTCGTTCAAATCTGAAGAGTTCAGGAACGCGTAGGCGATCGACGGACTGTAACTAAGGATACTTGGTTTGCTTAATTGCCACCGCAGCACTTGTTTAATCAGACCTAAACCACGTGACTGCAGGTTGAGCGAGGGGGTGCCGGTTTTCATTCGTGCAGCAACCCGTACGAAGTAATGGTCCTGAAAATTCTCACCGACACCTGCCAGCTCATGTACAACCGGTAAACCGAAGTTCTGCAATAACGAGCCTGGCCCGATGCCGGACAACTGCAGGATTCGAGTAGTATTAACAGTACCCGCACTACATATTACCTCTCTCTTCGCAAAAACCTTTCTACCACCAACTGTTTCAACTCCTATTGCGCGCTTGTTCTCAAACAGGATTCTTTTGACCTGCACTTCGGATTGCAGTGTCAGGTTAGTATTATTTTTTACCGGTTCTATAAATGCTGTAGCGGTGCTGACACGCTTACCTTTGAATATGGTGCGCTGGTAGTAACCAGTCCCTCGTTGCGACGCGCCGTTATAATCGTTATGCATCGGCACCCCATACGCTGCAACGGTATCTATAAACGCATCGCAAACAGGATGCAGCACGTCCGGATCGGACACATGCAACGGGCCGTAGCTGCCGCGATATTGAGACAAGCCAGATGACTCGGCTTCAATCTCGTCTTTGGCGGGATCGTCATTGGCAGTATCGTCAGTGCCAGAGTCAGCATCATTATCTGGCACTGTTACTGTGGCGATCCGGTTTTCAGAGCGCCTGAAGTACGGCAGCACATCTCGATACCCCCAGCCATCATTGCCGAGTGATTGCCAATGGTCGTAGTCTGCAGCCTGGCCGCGGTTGTAAACCAGGCCGTTGATCGATGTTGAGCCACCTTGCAGCTTACCCTGGGGTAAATACACTGATCGACCGTTAAGTTGATCTGTGGGAGTAGACTGGAACTGCCACATTAAATTCTTATTTTGAAGATTCTTTGAAAATGCGGCGGGTATTCGGGAATACAGGTTCGACATCGCAGGGCCAGCCTCAAGCACACAAATCGAGCATTCTTTGAGCGCATTGCTCAAACGGTTGGCAACAATGGCACCGGCGGCACCACTGCCGATGATGACGTAGTCAAAGGTATCCATGCGCTCCACTGTAAACGTCCAACCGGCATTTATCAAAAAATCCGATTATGCAATCGGGTTAATTGTGGTTTCAGCTTTGTCGACGCAACATCTCTAAAAAGCTGTGGGATGGTGCTATCCCTGTTAACTTGTATCAATATAATGGCTGACAGTGACCGGTACACATCCGGTAGGAATATTTCCTACTGAGCGCGAACCTTTCAACTGGAACGCTACCGGTCAACTGCAACGCTGCCGGTTCAACTGGAATGCTACCGGTCAACTAGAAGGCTACCGGGGGCAACGGTGGAGACAGGATAGCGGCAGGCACTCACGCAAGCGTCTATTGCACCCGCGACGCCCACCATCAAAA
The DNA here is from genome assembly GCA_937998875.1 of uncultured Granulosicoccaceae bacterium. GTDB lineage: Bacteria > Pseudomonadota > Gammaproteobacteria > Granulosicoccales > Granulosicoccaceae. Next base: position 17,164 of record CALLBO010000025.1, on the reverse strand, counting down.
ATATTTGCCAACCTGCCTGCGATATGGTTCAAGACGTAGGCAAGCATGAATAGTGGTAATCCATTGCGTATAATGGCGAAAAACTACAACATATCGAAAGCCCGGCATCATTATCGGCCCGCAAGGCCGTATCATTTTTAAACCTTTGAGGAGCAAGCCAATGATCAGACATATTCGTATAACAGCACTAAGCCTACTGTTTGCTGTCAGTGCAACAACCGTACAGGCCGCTGAGTCAATTAATGTCAGTGCGTGGGGTGGGTTTTTTGAAGAAACTCTGGCAGCTGAAATTTATCCTGGCTTTACGGAGGAAACGGGAATCGAAGTAAACTCAATTGCCCAGCCCACAAGTTCGGCATGGATGACTCAGTTGATGGCTGCCGCCCGTGCGAAGAAAGCCCCCACTGATATTTCGTTGGTTGCAGATGAGGTTCTTTATCGTGGTAATGCAGCCGGTCTCTGGGCAAAGCTGGATACCAGCAAACTGCCTAATACTAAAGAATTGAAAGAAGGCTACGTAAAACTGGATGATGACGGGAAAGCCTTTGGTGTTGGTGCGCTCGCGTTTTACACTACTTTTGTAACCAACACGGATTATTCAAAAGAGGCTCCAACAAGCTGGGCTGAATTGTGGGAAGACAAATGGGATAAAAAGCTTGGCATTGTCACAAATCCCAACTCCGGGTTGATCGAGGCCACTGCGAAAACCTTCTTCGGTGGTTACGAGGTTATGCAAACTCGGGAAGGCCTGGAAAAGGTGATTGCAAAAATTGCAGAACTAAAGCCTCAGGTCAGTCTCTGGTATCGGGACGAAGGTCAGTTTCAGCAGGCGCTTGAAGCAGGTGAACTAAACGCTGGGCTGTATTATCACGATGTTGCCATGCTCTCAATTTGGGATGGAAAGCCAATTGCTTCTAACTTTCCGAAAGAAGGCGGTATTGTTTCTGATGCGTCGTGGGTCGTTACCCGTGACAGCAAAAAAATAGAATCCACTGAAAAGTTCATAAACTATATGAGCAAGCCGGAAACACAGGCACTTATGGCTCGCAAGCTAGGTATATTTCCAATTGTACCGCGTGACTCGATGGACTTAACCGATGAAGAATTTTCTGCGGTCGGCAGCGAAATCGAAGCGGTAAAGACACAAACAGAAATCCATCTGCGTGAAGGAGACTGGTTAGAATCCAAGTTCCAGGAAATGATCGCGCAATAGTCACAGACATATTTAAAAAATATGTCTGAGTTGGTCATTTCTAAAGTCGACAAGCGCTTCGGCAAAACCGTAGCGCTTGACGACGTCTCGCTGCGTATTAAAAGTGGCGAGTTTATCTGTCTGCTCGGCTCATCCGGTTGTGGTAAAACCACGCTCTTACGCATCATTGCCGGTCTGGAACAAAGCGATTCCGGAGAATTGCAACTGGATGGTGAATCTCTGACCAGGTTAGCCAGTCATAAACGCAATATCGGTATGGTATTTCAATCGCTGGCGCTATTCCCCCACCTGAACGTTAGCCGCAATATCGCCTATGGCTTGAAGATGCGTGGTGTCGATGCTGAGACAACTAAAACACGTGTAGAAGAATTGCTGAAGTTAACGGGATTAACCGGGTTTGGAGCCCGTGCAGTCACGTCACTTTCAGGTGGTCAGAAGCAAAGGGTTGCTATTGCACGTGCGCTGGCACTTGAGCCGAGGCTATTTCTAATGGATGAACCGTTTTCCGCACTAGATGCCGGTTTACGTGATCACTTGCAACAAGAGGTTAAGAAGCTTCAAAAACAGCTTGGCGTTACGACGATATTTGTTACCCATGATCAAAGTGAAGCAATGGCACTGGCGGATCGTATTGTTATTCTGAACAATGGCAAGATAGAGCAGGCAGGATCACCGAAAGAGGTGTATCAACAACCCTCCAGCAGATTTGTGGCTGAATTTATTGGCGCCAATAACTTGTTTGACGTCACTATAGAATCCGGCGCGGTCCGATTTAAAGAATACAACCTGGGTTCATCTATAGTTATCGGCACTGATCTGCGTGGTACTCAGACGCTCACCGTACGCCCTGAGACTATCACTTTGCTTCCACCGGGCAATTCAAGTGGCAATTCAAGGGGCAATTCAAGTGGAAATTCAGGGGCTTTTCTGCAAGGCGCAGTGGTGATGCAACGAACCATTGGCGCTTTGATAGAACATGATATAGATATCGACGGTCATTTGATTAAACAAACAATGCTGCAAAACAACGACTACGAGGTTTCTGTGGGAGACACGGTTGGCCTCAGTTGGGATTGGTCGCAAGCGTGGTTTTTACCTGGTGAATCCGGGTGAATCTTTTTGTCCCACGCGTACTTGGAATGACAGCATTCGGAATACTGTGCGTTTTCTTTTTGGTGCCGCTTGCCTTTATGGTAGTTGTCAGCTTTTATAAAGCCGATCCTATGGCGTTCTATCAGGAAACCTTCACGTGGGAAAACTATCAAAAGTTCTTCTCCGGCTTCTACCTGAACGTAACTTTGCGAACACTTTGGACCACAGCTTTAGGTGCCGTGTTAGTCGTTATTCTTGCTTTTACCGCGATGCTCGCCATCGCAGAGTTATCACGAAAATGGCAGCTATTCTGGATACTGGTGCTTTTGTCGCTGATGTGTCTTAGCGAAGTTATTGTGGGCTTTTCCTGGCTAATTTTGCTGTCTGAGAGTGCCGGTATTCCTCGCTTGCTTGGTGCGTTAGGATTTTGGGATAACCCGCGTTCCCTGTCTCCGAGTTTTGGTGCGATGATGATAGGCCTGGTGATGTTAGGTTTTTCGGTTGTATCGTTAATCCTTTATCCGCAAGTGGCAGGTCGGGACAAAAGCATTGAAGAAGCGGCACAAACCCTCGGTACGGCACCACATTTGGTTACCTTGTATGTAACGCTGCCTATCTTCATGCAGACGCTCATTGCGCTGACTCTTACTATGTTTGTCTACTTGCTTGGTGTATTTGTTATGCCCATCATGCTGGGCAGACCCAGGGACTGGACAATGACAGTGATGATTAGCGATAAAGCACTGGGGGACGCGAATCTGCCACTCGGTTCGGCATTGGCCGTGATCATGTTAATTATTACCGGTGTAATATTATTGATTTCTCTGCTTGCATCACGCAAGAGAACCGCATGAACGGAATTGGTGGTCGAGTATATCTAGCGGTATTGCTTTTAGCCATCATAATGCCATTTATTGTTGTAGCGGGCGTCTCGATTGGCGCTTCAAAGACAATTGCCTTCCCGCCCGGTGAGTTTTCTCTGCGTTGGTACAATGTTCTGTTTACGGAATCAGACTGGTTAAAGGCAATGGGTTTGTCGCTGTTGATTGCAGTGTGCGCTGCGATCATTTCAGTGTCATTAGCGCTGGTTATAAATTATGTGTTGTGGAGACTCAAAAGCAGATTCTCGCAATTCACGTTTGCTTTGGGGCTGGGGCCATTCATGTTGCCGCCGATCATACTGGCACTCGGCGCGAGTCTTTTCTGGGCGGAAGTAGGTTGGTACGGACGCATAGAGGCTACCATGATTTCACATGGAATATTCTTCGTGACATTGCCGTTGGTAATTATTTCACGGGGCTTTGTCAGTCTATCTGATGATGTTGTGGAAGCCGCAACCATTATGGGGGCATCTCCCTGGAAATTGTTTACCACAGTCGTACTACCACTGATAACGCCGTATTTAATTACCGGTTTCGTGCTGGTTGCAATAATCAGTTTTAACGAATATCTCGTTGCCAATATGATATCGGGCTTCGTTGTAGAGACGCTGCCAATAAAAATATTTAACAATGTCCGGTACGGTTATTCTCCGGTTGTTGCATCGGCGGCGATGTTTTTCGTTGCAACCACCGTAATGGCTTTGTTGTTGATCGCGAGATCTACCGACTTACTCACACTGCTCGGTGCACAAAAAGACACGTAGCTGTTTATGAAAAAACTTAGTGAAGAAGACCTGTTGGATATACTTCATGGTGCTGTCATTCTCGGCGCTGGTGGTGGGGGTGATTTGGAAGAAGGTAAATCACTAATTAGAGAAGCACTTGCAGCGGGTAAGGTCTTTAATCTGGTGGACATCAACGATGTTCCGGACGATGCGTTAATCTGTACACCATACTTATTGGGCGCTGTTTCTCCGATAAGGGCAGAGGAAGAGAGTTTGTATCATGGACTGCCAAGGTGCGACAAACATCCAATATTGCATGCCTATGATTCGTTTCAGAAGTATCTAGGCAGAAATTTTTATGCAACTACTGCTTGCGAGCTCGGAGGGTCCAATACGGCGGTTGCTTTTTATTGTGCGGCAATGAATGATCACTATATTCTGGACGCCGATCCCGCAGGAAGAGCGGTACCGGAAATCACACACTCTACGTATTACTTTGCGGGGTTGCCTGCGTCACCGATTTTTGCAGCAAATGAATTTGGTGAGACCTTTGTACTTGACAATGTAAAAGACGATCAGCGGGCCGAGTCACTTGTGCGAGCACTAAGTCTGGTTAGTAAAAATGACATTGCCGCTATAGATCACGCGTTAGAGATGCGAGTACTAAGGAATGCTTTGATACCGGGTACGATATCCAGATCTTTGAGTTTAGGGCGTACCTGGCGTAAATCTCTCTCCAACACCAACACACCCGCTGTAGTTGCGGAAGCGGGTGGCGGTCTGGTCGCCTTCAACGGTGTAGCCAGCACGGTTAAATATCAAACCATAGACGGCTTTACCAAGGGCAGTATTGAAATCGAAGGTAGAGATTTTTATAGCAATAAAAATTTCAGGGTTTTGGTAAAAAATGAGAATCTGGCTGGATGGATTAATGATGAAGTCTGTGTGACGATACCGGATCTGATTTGTCTTTTTGATACAGACACAGGTCATCCGGTTGCGAACCCTGACGTCTATCCCGGACAGTCGCTCACTGTGGTACTTTTACCCGCGCCGGTAGAGTTTACGTCTGTCAAAGCGTTATCTGTATTCGGGCCTGCTTACGCAGGCATTGATTGTGACTATCAGCCAATACAGGTGGAATCTTAGCTGTGGTTATCCTGAGCTTGCTCCGTAGCAGTGATGCGATGTAGCGCAGAGGCAAGACAAGACCTCACTCTGATATGTAATTTCCATGTTCGGGAAACCCAGGCTCAACGGTTATTGTGCTTATAACAATACTGCCTCATCGCCCTGTGAGATCAAGCCACCATTAAGTACCTCAGCGTACACACCCATGTCCATGTGACCGTATTGTTTCTGCAGGAGCTTTGGTACTTTTAGATCGCGGTTACCTGTAGAGAGATCGACTTCGGTAGCCGGGCAACGCTTTGTTCGAGAGACGATCTTCAACATCGCCGTACCGATGCGAATGTTCCGATCAACCAGTTCAAGCTCGTGAAATGCCGGTAAACCGGATAAGTGGATATTGCCTCGAAATCTGCGTGGATCAACATCGTGACCGATAGCTTTTGAGAAGGCGGCAACGCTATCGACATTGATGATAGATACGGTATTCATCATCACCGGTGAAACCACAGACACGTCCGTGAATCGATGCGGTGATGCTTCATACAGCGTCGGTGTTTCTTCATCCGGTAAAGCCAGGTAGGTCTTCAGGAAAAGGCTGGCGTCCTGTCTGCCATCGACAGTGCTGATATCAAACTGTCCCTCTTTGTGAGGTGTGGATAACGATAACAGGTTGGTGGTGTCATTAAGCTCGGACCGGAGCATTGCCAGCTTCGCGTCACGTGCAAGCATGTAAAACTTCGACTTCGGCAAAGGTTTGGGATCTATGGCATCAAAGCCACTGTTTGGGCGTGCAAACCCGAATTTTCGGTCATTCGGAAATCCCTCTCCGATTTCAAGCTGCACTCTTTCAAGTGCTTCACCACTCAGTCCCTTAACCGGAAATCGCGTCAATGCATTTATTGTTGCAGACATAAGCGAGCCTAATTTGTCAGGGCCGGTAGTATCCGGCATTGCCCGCACAATAGCCAGAGAGGCGCTTTGCGACTGACCTGCAGCCGAAGGTTGACGGACGAGTCTAAACTTTTTTCTGGACTTGAGGTACGTTCATCATTTAGACTGATGTCAGAGCCATTGGTCGGTTCTCTAGACAACTTATTGCACCTATCCGGAGGAAGAATGAATCATCTGAAAATTGCGTCTGTCGGGGTTTTGTCTCTCGCTGCGGCAACAATGTCTGCCGCGACAAAAGCTGAAGACCTCACTTTGTGCTGGGCCGCATGGGATCCTGCCAACGCCCTTGTCGAGCTAAGTAAAGACTTTGAGTCCGCCAGCGGACACACAATGAATTTTGAATTTGTACCGTGGCCGAACTTCGCAGACCGTATGCTCAATGAGCTGAATTCGGGTGGCAAGCTGTGCGACCTTTTAATCGGTGACAGTCAATGGATTGGAGGTGGAGCTGAAAACGGGCACTACGTAAAGCTGAATGACTTCTTCGATAGCGAAGGCATCAGCATGGACGATTTCGCGCCAGCTACGGTATACGCTTACTCCACATGGCCGAAAGGTACGCCAAACTACTATGCGCTACCCGCCATGGGTGATGCAAATGGCTGGTTTTATCGCAAAGACTGGTTTGAGCGCGATGACATAAAAGCTGCCTATAAAGAGGCTACCGGAGAGGAGCTTGGCGAGCCAAAAACACAAAAAGAAATGCTTAAAATTGCACAGTTTTTCCAGGGCCGGGAGATTGATGGAAAGACAGTCTACGGTGCTGCGATCTTCACTGAACGCGGATCAGAAGGTATCACTATGGGCGCAACAAGTGCCTTGTATCCCTGGGGATTCAAGTATGAAAACACACCCGGTAAGTACGATATGGAAGGCGCTGTAAACTCTGCGGAAGCTGTTGAAGCACTGGAGTTCTATAAAGAATTCTACGAAACGGCAACTCCACCGGGCTACACCAACTCCTACATGGGTGAAAGTCTGGATGCATTCAAGTCCGGTCAGGTTGCGATGGCGATGAACTGGTTTGCGTTCTTCCCAGGACTTTACGCCGACGCTGATACCGGAGGAGACAAGATAGACTTCTTCGTCAACCCACCACAAAATCAGGCAGGTTCAACGCTGGGTGGACAGGGCATTTCCGTCGTCTCGTACTCAGACAAGAAAGACGCATCGCTTGAGTACATCAAGTGGTTTGCAGACCCTGAAGTGCAGGCGAAGTGGTGGAGCATGGGTGGCTACTCTGCACACAACTCCGTACTAAACAGCGACACATTTAAAGACAGCGCTCCGTTTGCTGCTGACTTTTTAATGGCCATGGAGGATGTGCAGGACTTCTGGCAGGAACCTGCCTATGCGGAGCTGTTACTGGCCATGCAAAAACGCGTGCATGACTATGTTGTTGCTGATCAGGGCACGGCACAGGAAGCTTTGGACAAGTTGATCGAAGACTGGACTGAAGTTTTCGAAGACGAAGGCAAACTCTAAGAGTCTGTTCCGGAATCTGTCCGCGAGCTAGTCGGCTGGTGGCCGGTTAATACCGCCACCAGCCATATTCCTACCGTTGTCAATCTCCAGCTTAATCTTGCTGGCGGTATCTTTATGCCAGTCATAAACATCAAATCACCAATGCACCAGCGCCGAAACAACCTTGCCGATGGATTAGCGAATGTCTGATACCACCGCAGATAAACTTGCGAACAAAACCCCAAAGCGAGTCGCCAGAAAAATACGAGGCTTGTCAGATCGGGCAATCGCCTGGCTGTTTGTCGGGCCTACCATATTTTTACTGCTCGCTATCAACATCTTTCCGTTGCTGTGGACCATCAACCTCAGTTTCACTGATTTTAAAGCCAACCGGATAAACCGCGAAGTCAAATACATTGGCATACGGAATTACGAGCGAATACTGGGCGATAGTGATATCTGGTTGTCGATGCAGGCGACAGCGCACTTTTTATTCTGGACGCTGTTCTTCCAGGTTCTGCTGGGTTTCGCACTAGCCTGGTTAATTAATCGAAAATTCCGAGGCAACGACATGTGGACCACGATTATTGTGTTGCCCATGATGTTATCGCCGGCAGTGGTGGGTAACTTCTGGACATTCTTATATCAACCTCAAATTGGATTGTTCAACTATATCGTTGCTTTTTTTACCGGTGCCGATCCGTCAAGCTTCGAGATGCTCGGGTCGGTCGATCTGGCACCGTGGGCAATCGTAATTGTTGATACCTGGATGTGGACGCCATTTGTGATGCTGATTTGTCTGGCAGGGCTGCGCAGTATTCCAGACTACATCTATGAGGCTGCAGAGGTTGATCGCGCTTCAAAACTACGCCAGTTCTTTACCATCACTATTCCAATGGTATTGCCGTTTCTGATGTTGGCAGTTTTGTTTCGCGGTATCGAAAATTTTAAAATGTTTGATCTGGTTGTGCAGCTGACCGGAGGAGGGCCGGGCTCAGTAACAGAGATGGCATCAATAAATCTAAAACGCGAGGCGTTTGAGAAATGGCGTACCGGTTACTCCAGTGCCTTTGCGATCATATTATTTGTCACAGTGTTCGGGCTTGCTTCAATTTACGTTAAGGCACTAAATAAGGTGAAAGAGCGATGAGTTACTCGATCACCGAACCTTCTGCAAGGCAAAAGTGGATCGCCGGTACCCTGGTGATTCTTTACGCCGTCATCACCATGATTCCATTGTTGTGGATCATGATGACGAGTTTTAAAACACCACCGGACAGCATTAGCTATCCACCAAAAGTATTTTATGAGCCATCGCTTGAAGGCTACGTTAATCTTTTTACCACTCGTACCAGAGTAAGCCCTGAAAAGCTTGCCAGCCTGCCACCGCCTGAGAATTTTGCAGAGGAAATTGTTCGCAACCGCGACATGGTGATCGCCGGTCCATCGAAGTTTGGCGGCAGATTTCTGAATTCAGTAATCATCGGTTTTGGGTCGACATTTCTGAGTATATTTCTCGGCACGCTGGCGGCGTATGCATTCTCGCGTTTCAAGATCCCGCTGGCAGATGATCTGCTGTTTTTTATTCTCTCTACCCGAATGATGCCGCCTATTGCTGTGGCGATACCGATCTTTTTAATGTATCGAAAACTCGGCCTCAGTGACACGCATCTGGGGATGATACTGCTCTATACCGCGGTCAATATTTCTCTCGCCGTCTGGTTATTGAAAGGCTTTATAGATGAAATACCCAGGGAGTATGAGGAAGCCGCACTAATAGACGGCTACACACGATTTCAGGCCTTTTATAAAGTGGTTCTGCCACAGGCTGCAACGGGTATCGCCTCTACCGCCATATTCTGTTTAATCTTTGCCTGGAACGAATATGCGTTTGCGGTACTGCTCACCTCCGGTACGGCGCAAACTGCACCGCCGTTTATTCCAACGATCATTGGCGTTGGTGGTCTCGACTGGCCGGCAATTGCCGCCGGTGCAACCCTGTTTCTACTCCCTGTGATGATTTTTACGGTGATGCTGCGTAAACATCTGTTGCGAGGAATTACCTTTGGAGCAGTACGTAAATGACGCGCTTTTTTAAAGGCTTATTCAAGCTCAGACGCGGCCCGTGGGAGATGGTTGCCACAGTACTGATAGCCATCGGTGTTTTTATGCTGATGCAGCCCTATGTGTTATGGGCTTATACCTATTCTTTTATAGTGACCTTAATTGGCACCGTCATGTTTATTATTGTCAGCCATTTTCCGGAGCAAGAGTAAGTGGTCCATCCAGCTAATAATTACTGCTTCAGAGCCAATGAGCGGTTTCATAGCAGTGCTCATCACGACGGCGGCGGGTGCTTTTCGTTTCGAAAGAATCTTAGCAATGATGTTGAACCGCTCATTGGCTCCCTTCGGGCGCGGCTGTCTGCGCCCACAGACTTCGTTGCACTTTTAGGACGTAGAACAACTATGTCTCTAAAACTACGCCCTGCTGTGAACACAGACAGTCACGCTGAATCCGCAATTATTAACTGGATGGACCACCGTGGCTGAGATTGTCATAAAAAATCTGCGTAAGGACTTTGGTGATTTCACAGCCGTTAAAGAGTCGTCGTTCACCATAGCGGATGGTGAATTTTTTATGCTGCTGGGGCCATCAGGCTGCGGCAAAACGACCACGCTGCGTATGATCGCAGGCCTGGAATTACCGACCTCGGGTGAAATATATCTCGACGGCGAGGAAATCAGTCGGCGGCCCCCGTCGCAACGCGACATTGCATTTGTATTTCAGATGTTTGCGCTATACCCGCATATGAATGTACGGCGTAATATTAGTTATCCCTTAGTCAGCCAGGGCATGAAGCGTCGCGATGTTCGTGCAAAGGTTGCAGAAGTTGCAAAGATACTCGGTATTGAAGATATGCTTGAAAAGCCGGTTGGCGGCCTCTCAGGTGGAGATAGGCAAAGAGTGGCACTGGGGCGTGCCATCGTCCGTGATCCGAAGGCCTTTATGATGGATGAACCACTCGGTGCTCTTGATGCGGAATTTCGAGAGCATATGGCTGAAGAACTGCGTGCTTTGCATGACCGGATGAATGCAACAACGGTATATGTCACCCACGATCAGCTCGAAGCGATGCAGATGGGTGACAAAATTGTGGTGATGAACAATGCTGTGGTGGAACAGTTTGGCACACCGCAGGACATCTACGACAAACCCGCAACCCGATTTGTTGCAGACTTCATCGGATCTCCCTCAATGAATTTTCTTGAATTTGATGGTGAAGTAGCCAGTGGTCAAACACAGGTGGCCCTGGGTGATCATCAGGTACACATACCAGCTCAGCTCGAAGAGGCGGGCGGGGCGCTTACCCTGGGTGTTCGACCGGAACACATTAAACTATCTGATCATGGAGATTTCAGAGCTCAGGTGATGGCAGTCGAGTATCTGGGTACCACCCAGATCGTTGTTCTGCAGAGTAACCTCGGTGATCTGAAAGCCCGCGTTGACGCCTCTATGCCGGTGAGCGTAGGTGACTCGGTCGCACTTGAGTTTGATAGCGATACCATAACGTTGTTCAACCGTGACGGCAGAGCATTGCGCTCATCACTGAATGAAGAGGTGATCGCTAATGGCTGAAGTTGTACTCAAAGAACTGTGTAAATCATACGGTCGTACCAAAGCACTGGTCGACATGAACATGACTATCCCGAACGGCAGCTTTGTTGTGCTACTCGGGCCTACCGGTGCTGGAAAAACGACAACATTAAGATTAATTTCCGGGCTGGATAAACTGGACAGTGGTGAAATCAGTATCGATGACCGTGTGGTGACAAATGAAACACCGGCACAACGCGACGTGGCCATGGTGTTTCAACAGTACTCGTTGTACCCGCACTTAACCGTTAAAAATAACCTGGCATTCCCGCTGCGCTCCCCGATTTTAAAAACATCTAAAGAAGACATTGAGAGGAAAGTAGCTGAAGTCGCCGAGAAGCTTCATATCAGTTCAAAGCTTGACAACAGGGCGACCGAACTCTCGGGTGGTGAAATGCAAAGGGTCTCTATTGGACGTGCCCTGGTGCGTGATCCGGCTATCTTCCTGATGGATGAACCATTAAGTTCGCTTGATGCGAGACTCCGTGCGGATTTACGAATTGAACTTAAACGCATCCATTCTGAGCTTGGCGCTACATTGCTCTACGTTACCCATGATCAGATAGAAGCGATGACCATGGCAACCCATGTTGGCGTGCTCCAGGAAGGTAGGCTGGTTCAGTTCGGAACACCCAGAGAGATCTACGAAGATCCGGACAGCATCTATGTGGCCAGTCGCCTGGGGCTGCCGCGTATCAACATACTACCGGCCGACCTCTTTGGTTCTGGTTCAGCAAGTGCAGCAACAATTGGTTTGCGTCCAGAGCATGTCGAGTATGGCGTGGGGCAGGAAGCGTCGGTCAAACGGGTTGAACACCTTGGAGATCAAACCCGTCTTCACCTGGATTTACAAGGCCACAACATCACCGTGTTAAGTCCGGCGGGCAATCCATACGCTGCCGGCACCACCGTAAAGATCCAACCAGTAAATCCGCTCTGGTTCGACCACAGCGGCAATCGAATAGTGGGGAGCAATTCATGACTCAATTTATCAATGCCAAAGAAAACCTGGTCACTGAAGCTATAGACGGGCTGTTACATACCTCTGGTGATGCACTCGTAAGGCTCGACGGATACCCGCATATAAAAGTGGTTTATCGCAGCGACTGGGATAAATCAAAGGTGGCGTTAATATCCGGAGGGGGATCAGGTCATGAGCCCGCACACGCGGGATTTGTCGGTAAGGGCATGCTAACAGCTGCGGTTTGTGGTGAAGTATTTGCCTCACCGTCGGTCGATGCAGTACTGGCCGGAATTCTTGCAGTCACCGGAGACGCAGGCTGTCTGCTGATTGTTAAAAACTATACTGGTGATCGTTTGAACTTTGGCCTTGCTGTAGAACGTGCACGTGCACTTGGGCGCAAGGTAGAAATGGTCGTAGTCGATGATGACATCGCGCTACCGGACCTGCCGCAGGCCCGTGGTCTCGCAGGCACTTTGTTTGTTCACAAAATAGCAGGTTCTGCAGCCGAGGCAGGTAAATCACTCGATGAAGTAACTGAGGCAGCACGCAAAGTGATTGACAATGTGTCATCTATCGGCATGTCACTCGATACTTGCACGGTTCCCGGATCCACCAAAGAGGATCGTATTGCAAAGGGTAATGCAGAGCTTGGGCTTGGTATTCATGGCGAAGCAGGAGTTGAGCAGATTAAGTTTGAAAATGCCCGCGTGGCCATGCGCAGGGTGATGGATAAACTGGCACCACATTGCAGTGGTCACGATAGCAACCATAGTATTGTCGCGCTGTTAAACAATCTCGGTGCTACCACGCCATTGGAGATGTCAATACTGGCCAACGAGCTGATCAACTCGGACTTTAACGTTGAGTTTATTATCGGTCCGGCTCCGCTGATGACCGCGCTTGACATGCATGGCTTGTCAGTTTCAGTGCTTAAGGTCGATAAGCAACAGCTTGCGGCACTCAAAGAACCGGTGCCGCTCGCTGCCTGGCCGGGGATGCAGGCGGTGGGTTCGATCAAAATTGAAAGCCTGCCGGATGGTCTTGCTCCTGTAGAGCCAATAGCTTCAGAGGATGCAGAAACACGTAAAACCATTTCATCGATCTGCGATCTGTTGATTTCATCCGAGACTCGCCTTAACGAACTGGATGCCAAATCAGGTGACGGTGACACAGGCAGTACACTCGCCACTGCGGCCCGGTCACTACAAACCAGTCTGGACAAAATGCCACTTGCAGACCTCACACAGTTAATGCCTGCACTCGGCAATGAGTTAAGTCAAACCATGGGTGGTTCATCTGGTGTGATACTGGCGATCTTTTTCAATGCAACCGGTGATGCCTGTGCACGCGGACTGCCAATCCAAAAGGCACTTTCGGAAGGTCTGGATCGCGTCAGTCAGGTAGGTGGCGCTGCGGCCGGTGATCGCACAATGATAGATGCGCTTCAACCCGCATTAGAGGCGTTGCCTGCAGGTATTGATAAAGCCGCAGCTGCTGCCAGAAAAGGTGCTGATCAAACGGCAAATATTACGCGCGCAAAAGCAGGCCGTGCGTCCTACGTGCCTGAAGAAAACCTGCTCGGTCACAACGATCCGGGAGCAGAAGCAGTTGCTGTGGTTTTTGAAGGTCTTGTTAAAGACTAACTCATGCCGAATAGAGGTAAAGTTAAACTTGTCGAGCGCGTAAAGCCAACCATCAACGACATTGCACGTCATGCGGGTGTCAGCCTCGCGACCGTTGACAGAGTTCTTAACGAGCGCCCTGGTGTGCGCAGCGTTACTGTGCGGCGTGTGCATGAAGCGGTTAAAGAGCTGGGCTACATCCGCGATACCGCCGCTGCGAATCTTGCCAGACAACGTATTTACCGATTTGTTTTTCTGCTGCCAGATACCGATGAAGAGTTTATTGATGAAATGCAACAGGAGATCTCATCACAGGCTAAATCGTTGATCAATGAGCGAACTCATATTGAAACCCTGCGTGTTTCGTATTTAGATTCAACAGAAATTGCCGCCGCACTTGATAATCTGCCGCCCGAAAAAATCGATGGTGTAGCGGTGGTTGCCCCGGAGACACCAACCGTCAGAGATGCCGTTGCACGCACACGCGAGCGTGGAATAGCCGTGGTCGCATTGCTTACAGACCTGCCCAGTTCTCCACGCAACCACTTTGTTGGTATAGATAACAATGCGGCAGGCCAGACTGCTGCGAAATTGATGGGCAGCTTCGCAGCAGAGAATAGTGGAAAAATACTGGTATTGACCAGCTCACGCCTTGCACGTGATCACCTCGAACGACGTCAGGGATTTGATCAGGTGATGGAACAGCAGTTTCCCGAGTTTGAGGTATTACCTACCGTTGAAACAAATGACTATAAAACACTTGCAGACAAAGTTCTCCCAGATGCTTTAACAAGTTGGCCGGATATTCGAGGTGTTTATTCCACTGCCTCCAGTAACAAGGGACTGATTAAATCTTTAAGTACGGAAACGATGAATCTTGTAGTTATTGCCCACGAACTAACACCAACTTCAAGGGCTGCTTTACAAAGTAACCTGTTTACTGCACTGATCTCCCAGGATAAAGGTCATGTTGTGAGAAGTGCAGTTAGACTCATGCGCTCTACGGTTGATGCGGTTCCGTATAACGTTACACAAGAGCGGATCAGGATAGAAATTTTTCTTAAAGAAAACCTGCCCATAGAAGTCACAACGGATCAGCTATAGAAGGTCAGGTACGTACAACGCGATCCAAGACCAAGAGGAAAAGACCATCAAATACTGCATTCAGCTGATGCTCTTTCTACAAGCGCTCATCGCGTCCGCTGCATTTGGGCAAGCTCCGAGTGGATACACCCTGCACGAGATCCAGGGCTGGCGTGTATACGTTCAGAATCGGGCAGTTAGCAAAGACGCAACAAAGACCCGGCAAGCCATTGATCTGCTGAATAGCAAATTGCAGGAAATTGATCAAATGGACATGAGTCCTTCGGCAAAAGCTTTCGTCAAAACTGTTCCGTTCTTCATGGACTGGAACAAATCGCCCCGCGCGCAGTATCATCCAAGTCGTAATTGGCTGGTAAACAACGGCTACATCCCCGAGAAAGAGCGTTCCGTAGACATAGGCAATGTTACAACGTTCATCGACCGGACAGCTACCAATCAGCCATACGTGGTGCTGCATGAACTGAGTCACGCCTATCACCATCAGATATTGGGGTATGACCATCAAGACATTGAGCGCGCTTATAGCAACGCTATGGCCTCCGGCCGATACGATAGGGTCGACTACTTTACAGGTACCGGCAAAACAAAAAGGAAAGCTTATGCAGCAACTAACAGTCGGGAATACTTCGCTGAACTGACAGAAGCATACTTTGGCAAGAATGACTTCTACCCCTTTAACAGGAGCGAATTGCAAAGCCACGACACGCAGGGATTCGCTGCGGTGCGCAGTACCTGGCAAGGCGACATTAATCGCAAGATCGAGCCAGTTGTAAAACTTCCGCCAACACAAACTCAACCAGTCGATGAAGGCGTTCCGGTGGCGGCTGATCTCTTCAATGCATCGACATTCTATCGGCTAACCAATCGCTGGCAGGGAGAGGGGCGATCGCTCGACATAATCAACGATGGTGTAAACAACAATAAGCCAATTCTTGCAGATTCCGGAAACTACTCAGGCCAGAAATGGCGTGTATTTTGGCAGCAGGAGAACAGCTATGTGCTTAGCACAAGCTGGAAAGGGACCGGTGAGGTGCTGGGCAGCAGAGACGGTAGTATCCGGCTTTACAAAGAAGGCGCAGATCATAACGTCCAATGGAGCATCCTGGACGCAGGAAATGGGTTCTATCGGATCTGCAATCAATCGCTGCAGAACAGATGCCTGGATGTGATTAACGACGGTGCCAACAACCGGATTACTTTGACGGAAAAGGCTGATTACACCGGGCAGTTTTGGAGAATAGAGGAGGTCCGGTAGTGCTTGTAGCAGCAGGCTTTGCCTCAGCGAACATAAAGCAAAGCGTCAGTGGCCTTAGCGGAACTTGAGATCGCGATGCAGAGTCGAATCGCTTTCCCCGTTTTTTATTTTGAGGATGACGTCATTATTCGCATCAGTGAGAACAGCAAGAGCGGTATCGTTGGTATTCGTTCACATTCTCAAGACTGACGCAATAATCGAGCTAAAATTGCCGAGGTATTAGAACTTTTATAGAAATGTATTAGCTCGTGTTTCGTGATAGCTATAAGCATCTTTTCTTATGCAGAAAACTAAAAGATAATATCTAACCTTAGATATCATCATCTTAGTGGTCATGATCAAATTATAGATGGAGAGCAATATGATTCAACGTAAACCAAAATTCGCAACGCTTGCAGCGTCACTACTGTTCTTAGCGCCACTAATAACCACAGCAGAAGCACCGGACATTCAGACTAAAGGTACCGTTATTTATCTAGCTGACAACCTCAATGAAGAAGCGAAACTTGGCTGGTGCATCGATACACAAGGCAGAGGCTTTAGCGATAAGTTGCATTCCCATTCCTGTAAGCCCGGTGGTGGCGACACACAATTCTCTTTTAATGAGACTTCCGGCATGATCCAATCTGTAGAATTTAAGGGTAAGTGCATGACACTTAACAACCCTGAAGACACCGATGTTCCGTTCGGCCTGCTCGACTGTATTGATGGAGAGGTTACCCAACAGTTCATCTATGACTCGGATAGTATGGAATTCCGAATTGCTACTGATGATTCAAAGTGCGTCGCGGTTGCAGAACCTATCATTGAGGCAGGTCCCTTTCAGTCGCGTCACCTGATTTTTGCACCGTGTGCAGATCTCTCACCTGGCTTTAAACAATGGGTTATCCGACAGTAAAGTTCCTCAGCGACGGCAACGTAGCACTCCAGTTGCCTGATATCCAATTCAGTTGCTCCGCTTTATTTTTTGATAAGTTATTTAATAACGCTGACCCGCATGCCGTCAGTAATTCTGTCTTCGAATGCGCGAATGTTATCAGCATACTCCAGCGTGTCGAGCGTCTCATCACCGCCACGGATCAAAGCAGCCTGGGTCGCATCATCC